>JAPOKX010000148.1 GCA_029977425.1 Actinomycetota bacterium | reverse complement strand
AGATTGCTCACGCGGCCGATCCCTGCGGAGCGGGGGAGCGGATCGCCCACGCCCACGCTGGCGTCGGCGCGGTGGAAGATGCCCTTCATCGGGGCGACGACGAGGCGCCAGGTGGGAGCCTCGTCGACGGGGCTGGGCACGCCATGGCGCTCGACCAGCGCCCATGCGGCCTCGAGGTCGTCGGGGGTGTTGAGCGCGACCGTCTCGACGCCCGGCAGTGCGCGCTTGGCCAGGCCCGTGAGAGTGCCCGCGGGCGGGATCTCGATGAGCCCCGTGACGCCGAGGTCGGCCATGGTCGACATGCAGAGGTCCCAGCGGACCGGGCGGCTCACCTGCGCCACGAGCCGCGCCAGCACCTCGCGGCCGTCATGCACGACGCGGCCGTCCGCATTGGACAGCAGGTGGATGCGCGGATCGTGCGTGGAGATCGAGCGCGAGTGCCGCGCGAGAACATCGACGGCTGGCGCCATGTAGTCGGTGTGGAAGGCACCTGCGACCTGCAGCGGCCTGACGCGCGCCTTCTCCGGCGGTGCATCAGCGAATGCGGCGAGCGCCTCGAGCGTGCCGGCCACCACGATCTGGCCGGCGCCGTTGATATTGGCTGCGGTGAGGCCGAGTGCGTTGGCGGCAGCGACCACCTCATCGGCTTCGCCGCCGAGCACCGCGCTCATCCCCGTCGGGGTGAGTGCGGCGGCCTGTGCCATCGCGCGACCCCGCTCGCGGACGAAGACCATGGCCTGCTCGGCGGAGAGCACGCCCGCCGCAGCGGCCGCGGTGATCTCTCCGACGCTGTGGCCCGCTCCCACCGCGACACGGCTGAAGGCCTCGGCGGGATGGGGGAAGAGCGAGAGCAGGGTGACCAGGCCGGCCCCGACGAGCAGGGGCTGGGCGATGGCGGTGTCGCGGATCGTGTCCGCGTCGGAGCGGGTGCCGTGCTCGATGAGATCGACGCCGCTGACGACGGAGAGCCATTCCAGCCGGGCCTCGACGCCGGGGACCTCCAGCCAGGGGGCGAGGAATCCGGGGGCCTGGGCTCCTTGTCCGGGGGCGACAACGACCAGCACGGGCGTCACTCTCTCGCGGCGCATGGGGCGGACGACCATCGGGGGGCGCCAATGTCTCCCCTCAGGTTTTGTGGGAACCCTACAACCGCGCCAGGATGAGGCCGAGTCTCAGGGCAAGGGCGTCGCGAGGGTCGCCGGGGGACCTGCCGGTCAGGGCCTCCACGCGCTTGAGGCGATAGCGCACCGTGTTGGGATGCACGAAGAGTGCGCGGGCCGTGCCCTCGAGGCTGGTGCGGCGCTCGAGATGCACCTCGAGGGTCTGGCGCAGATCGGGGTCCGCGAGGACCGCCTCGAGCTCCGCGATCAGTTGATCGCGCGCGCGCGCCTCGCCAGCAAGGGCCCGCTCGGGCAGGAGGTCGTCTGCCGCCACGGGGCGCGGTGCATCGGGCCACCCGCGGGCGACGGCGTAGGCGCTCACTGCGGTAGCGCACGAGACGGGGATGTCAGAGGTGTCGTCCGCGCGCGGGCCGATGACGACAGGACCCGCGCCGAAGTGCGGGGACAGCAGGCGCGCGGTCCGCTCGTCCTCGCCGCGGCTTGCCGCGAGCACGACGAGGGCCTCGCCGTGCAGTGCGGTGAGCAGGGTGATGCCGTGGTGCTCAGCGGCGCGGCGCATCACCTGCAGGCCCGCGGCCGTGTCCGCATCCGGCGGGGGCCCGACGAGCACCGCGCCCCCGGCGCCCGAGGGCCATCCCAGGGCGCCCACGCGCGCCAGGACCGTGGGGTCGGCCTCCTCGCGGAGAAGCCCCTCCATGACGAGGGCCTCGAGCCGCGCGTCCCAGGCTCCGCGGGCCTCCGCGGCGCGGGCATAGATCTCCGCTGCCGCGAAGGCGATCTCGCGGGAGTAGCTCAGCACGGCGTCGCGCACGCCCTCGGCTGCGTCGGGACCGGCAACCTCGGGGAGGGCCTGCTCGAGCAGGTCCACCGTGCAGCGCACCATCTCGACGGTCTGCTCCAACGTGATGGCTCCCGCGAGCTCGCGGGGAGCGGAGCTGAAGACATCGAGCGCGCTCGCCCGTGCGGCAACCGGATCGCGGTACCACGCGATGACGCCCGCGATGCCAGCCTGGGCGATGAGACCCACCCAGGAGCGCTCACCGGCGGGGAGGTCACGGAACCATTCGAGACGATCGTCGAGGTGCGCCGTGACCGCCGTGGCCAACGTCCCGGACGCCCGTTCGAGACGTCGAACGGTCGCGGCTCGGGAGGGTGCGACCACTAGCCGAGACCGGTGGAGCTCAAGCCCGTGAGCTCGCCGATGACACGACCGATGATGAAGGTGACTCCGGCGGCGAGAGCGCCGACCACGAATTGCCTGATGGCTCCGCGGGTGATGCCGCGGCCGGAGAACTTGCCCACGAGCCCGCCCACGACGAGCATCGCGATGACCGAGAGCGTGATGGCGATGATGAGCGGCACCGAATCGCTGCCGAAGACGGACGGCCAGATGACGGCGAGCAGATACGGCAGGACCACGACGAAGGCCCCGATGGCAAAGGCGGCGAAGCTGGACAGGGCGACCTTGTAGGGGTTGCCGAGCTCGTCGGGATTGAGCCCGAGCTCCTCGCGGGCGAGAGTGTCGAGCGCGCTCTTGGGGTCGGCGAAGATCTTGTCCGCGGCTGCCTTGGCGGTCGCGCGATCCATGCCCTTGGCGCGGTAGATCAACTCGAGTTCCTTGCGCTCCTCCTCGGGCTTGTCGCGCAGCTCGCGCGCCTCCATCTCGAGCTCGCGCTCGAAGAGATCGCGCTGGCTGGCCACGCTCACGTACTCGCCGGCGGCCATGGAGAACGCTCCTGCGAGGAGGCCTGCGACGCCGGCAAAGAGCACGACGCCGTTGTCGGTGCCGGTGCCCGCGAAGCCCATGACGAGCGCGGTGTTGGACACGAGCCCGTCGCTGATTCCGAAGATCGCCGCCCGCACCGAGCCGGAGGTGTCGACGCGGTGCCACTTCTCACCGAAGTCCACCGAGCCGTCCGCGCTGATGACCCCGCGGTCGATGGCAGCGGTCGCCGGTGCGTGCTCGCGGAGACGTCGGAACGTCTCGGCGTGCTCTCGCTCGTCGGCAGACATCGAGTCCGGGGCCTCGGGCTCGTCGTCGTACATCCCCGCGTCGGCGCCCTCCGCCTCCTCCAGGTGGCGCAGGACGTCGGCGAAGCCGGCGCCGCGCGCGCGGGCGACCAGGGCCGCGTCGCTGGG
>JAPOKX010000147.1 GCA_029977425.1 Actinomycetota bacterium | reverse complement strand
CACTTCACCCGATCTGGCATGCCGCCCGCCGACACCCCATCGATCTCGGGGACATCACCATGGGCGCTGCGCGCATCGAGGTAGTCGGCGTGTGCGCGAGCGTAGGCGGCGGCGAGCTCCGGATCGTCCGCGAGACGGGATTCCATCTCGCGCATCACTCCGCCGCCCTCGAGTCGCCCCACGGCCGAGGCCGCGCGCGGGCAGGTGAGGTAGTAGACGGTGGGGAACGGCGTACCGTCGGACAGGCGCGGAGAGGTGATGACGACATCGGGCTGACCGCACGGGCAACGATGTGCGACATCGATGATGTCGCGTGGCTCGCGACCAAGCTGCCAGGCGACGGCGTGCCGGTCGTCCGGCGAGATCACGACCGGTCGGCCTGGAGCGTGGAGTCCCACAGGCGGGAGTACCACGGCAACTGCTCGTCAGTGCGCTGCTCCTCCGGCACGATCGGGCGATCGTCCTCGCCGAGGACGACGTAGCCAACCTCTCCGGGGAAGACGAAGTGCAGCCGGCTGCGCGCTTGCGCGATGACGAAGGCCGGGTCTTCCCAGTCCTTCAGCTCCGCACGCAGTCCCTCGACGCGCTCGCGCGCCTGGGAGACCTCGGTCTCCAGGGCGGCGATCTCGGACTGCTGCGAGAGCCAGGCCCGCAGCGGGATCGCCAGAGTGACCACCAGGGCAGCCAGGACGAGGACGAGGATGGCCGCCCGGCCGGTCAGAGTGGGACGGGCGCCGGACACCCGGTCATGATCTCACGCGGTGGGGCCGGAGCGCGGGAACGCCGCGGCGCCTGCGTAGCGCCCCGCGTCGTCCAGCTCCTCCTCGATGCGCAGGAGCTGGTTGTACTTGGCCACGCGCTCGGACCGCGCGGGCGCGCCCGTCTTGATCTGCCCCGCATTGACGGCCACCGCGAGGTCCGCGATGGTCGTGTCCTCGGTCTCCCCCGAGCGGTGGCTCATCATGCAGCGGTATCCATTGCCCTGGGCGAGTGCCACGGCGTCGAGGGTCTCGGTGAGGCTGCCGATCTGGTTGACCTTGACGAGCAGCGCGTTGGCCGCGCCCTCGGCGATGCCTCGGGCGAGGCGCTCGGGGTTGGTGACGAAGAGGTCGTCGCCGACGAGCTGGACGCGGTCTCCGATCGCGCCGGTGCAGTGGATCCAGCCGGCCCAGTCGTCCTCCGCGAGAGGGTCCTCGATGGAGACGAGCGGGAAGTCCGCGAGCAGGCTCTCGTAGTAGCCGGTCATCCACTCGCTGGAGCGGGGAGCGCCCTCGAACTGGTAGGCCCCGTCGGCGTAGAACTCGGTCGATGCGACGTCGAGGGCGAGCGCGATGTCGGACCCGACGGTGAGTCCCGTGCGCCCGATGGCCTCGACGATCAGCTCGAGTGCCGCGCGGTTGCTCGCCAGGCTCGGCGCGAATCCGCCTTCGTCGCCGAGACCGGTGGCAAGGCCCTTCTCCTTGAGGACGGACTTCAGCGCGTGGTAGGTCTCGGCTCCCCAGCGCAGTGCCTCGCCGAACGTCGCGGCACCGATGGGGGCGACCATGAACTCCTGGATGTCGACGTCCGTGTCGGCATGCGCGCCGCCGTTGAGGATGTTCATCATCGGCACAGGCAGCACATGGGCGTTGGGTCCGCCGACGTAGCGGAAGAGCGGGAGATCGGCCGATCCGGCGGCGGCACGCGCGACCGCGAGCGAGACGCCGAGGATGGCGTTGGCGCCCAGGCGCGACTTGTTGGGCGTGCCGTCGAGGTCGCACATCACCTGGTCGATGAGCCGCTGCTCCGAGGCATCTATGCCGAGGATCTCCGGCGCGATCTCGTCCTCCACCGCGGCGACGGCCGCCAGCACTCCCTTGCCGAGATAGCGCTCGGCGTCGCCGTCGCGTCGCTCCGCGGCCTCGAAGGCACCGGTGGAGGCACCCGACGGGACGGCCGCGCGCGCGGCGGTCCCGTCGTCGAGGATGACCTCGACCTCGACGGTGGGATTGCCGCGCGAGTCGAGGATCTCGCGGGCGACGACGTCATCGATGCTGGCCATGCGAGGACCCTACCGACCGGCGAGGGCCGGGCGGCGAGGACCGAGCCCGTCAGAGGCCCAGCACCGCCCGCAGGTGCCGGGGACCCAGGGATCCGTGGTCCAGGACGAGATCGTGCAGGCGCCGGTCGCTCCAGTCGGGATGCAGGACGCGCAGGTCATCGACGAGTTGGCGCACTCCGCGCCAGCCCACGAAGTAGGTCGGCAGCTGCACCGCGGTGAGCAGGGCGCGACGCCACTTGCCCGCTGCCTCGGCCTCCTCCTGGAAGCCACGCCTGCGCAGGAGCTCGATCGCGGCCACCTCATCGATGTCACCGCCGTGCACGCGCGCGTCGAGGATCGCGTTGAGGGTTGCCCGCGCCTGCATCTTGAGCTGCTGGAGGCTCATCCTCAGGTGGGCGCGGGGGTCGTCGTCGGGGGCATAGCCACGATCCGCGAGCAGCTCCTCGGCGTAGACGGCCCAGCCCTCGATGAACACGCCGGAGGGGGCCAGGCGGCGGATGAGCGAGGTATCGGCCGCGCGCGCCCGGGCGAGCTGCACCACGTGCCCGGGCATCGCCTCATGGATCGCGAGGTCATGCAGGAGGTCCGCGTTGTACTCGCGCAGGAAGGACTGCACGCGCTCGGGCGCCCAGTCCTCGGGTGGCGGGGCGACCGCCACGAACGTGCGCAGGGGTGCCACTTCCAGGGCGCCCGGAGCATCGCAGTAGGCGACGGCCACTCCCCTGTGGATGCGGGGCATGTCGCCGACGTCGACAGGCTGGCCGGGCAGCGTGACCAGGTCGTGGTCGCGCACGAAGCGAGTGGCGCGGTCGAGTGCCTGGCGGATTGTCGAGACCACGGTGTCGCGGTCGACGCGGGCTCGATCGGCAGCGTCGGCCAGGGCCCGACGCACGATGTCGGGCGAGCGCACCGACTCGCCGAGATACTCCGCGGCGACCTCGCGCATCCGCGCGTTCACGTCGTCGAGGTGCGCCTCGGCCATCTCGAGGACCTGCACGGGGGCGAGCTCCTCGTCGAGGTGGTGCCAGAGCGCCGCGGAGTAGAGCCGCACGCCAAGCCGCGGATCGCGCCGAGACGCTGGCAGCCGCTCCGAGAGCCACGCCCGGTGGCTCTCGACGGCATCGCGTGCGCGGTCGACGAGCGCGGAGTCGAGCGCCCCGAGTGGGGCAAGCTCGTCGAGGACGGCATCGAAGCCGTCCAGTCTCAGCAGGGCCGTCTCGACATGGATGGCCGACATCTCCTGCAGTGTCTGGCGCGCATCCGCCAGGAAGCC
>JAPOKX010000146.1 GCA_029977425.1 Actinomycetota bacterium | reverse complement strand
AACAGGGACTCGAGCTCGTTCGTTTCCACGTTAATCGGCGTCGGTTCCGCGTCGGACGCGAGCACGTCGGCGACGATCTCCTCGGAGGGGATGGCCACGGCACGTGCGAGACCGCGCAGGCCGCCGTGCGCGCGGTAGTCGTCGAGATCGAGCGGATCGATGACGCCCACGCGAGCGAAGGTGACCCGCTGCTGAGATGCGAGCCACTCGATCTCGTCGACGGGGCCGAGCGACAGGGAGTGCTGGGCTCCGTCGGCGAGACCGCCATCAAGGAGTCCAGCCACATCCCGCAGCGTGACCGGGCCATAGCCCACGCGACCCGCGGGCGTCTCGACCTCGACAAGTGGCTCGAGCCACAGCATGCCGCGCGATCCATTGCGCACGACCTCGGCATCGACGCCGCGCTCACGCAGGCCCGCTTCGATCGCGAAGGCGACCTCGTCGGCGCCGACCGAGCGCGCGGCACTGTCGCGGGGGACGTAGATGCGGATCATGCGCGCACCTCCTGCGCGCGTGCGACGGCATCGCGGATGCGCTCGACGTCACAGCGGCCGAGGAGTCGTCCGCTGACCATGGCCGCGGGACCGAGGGCACAGTTGCCGAGGCAGTAGACGGCGGACATCTCCACGCCGTCCGCCCGCTCGCCGAGCGGGACGCCGTACGCCGCCTCGAGATCGCTCACGAGCTGGCGCGAGCCGACCGACTGGCATGCCTCCGCGACGCACACCTGCAGGTGCACATCGGGCGGGGGCGACTGGCGCAGGTCGTGGTAGTAGGTGAGGACTCCGACGACCTCAGCACGGGAGACGTTGAGCTCGGCGGCAATGAGGTCCACGGCCTCGTCGGGGATCCAGCCGAAGGCATGCTGGACGTGCTGCAGGGCCGGCAGGATCAGGCGCTCGGCGGGAGGCAGGGTTCGCAGGAGGCTCGCGGCGGCCTCGACCGACCACGCCTGGTGACCGGGCACCTGGCACCACCCTCCCTCGCGACTCGCTCAAGGGTAGGCCACGGGGCGGCCCCCGCGGGACCGCTCAAGACTCCGCGGACCGAAGGTTCCACAGTGTGGAACGCACGCCCAAGGGGCATGCCTTCGCGCGACCCACCCCTAGGCTGAGGCATCCGCCTGCGAAGGGGACCCCATGGCCTCGACCGATCGACGCCGCGTGCTGCGCTGGCGCGACGGTGCCATCGACGCCGGGCCGGACTCCCTCGCCATCGAGGAGCCGCTCGAGATCGAGGTCGATGGCGTCTCAGTGTCCACCACGATGCGCACGCCGGGTCATGACATCGAGCTCGCGCTGGGCTGGCTCGTCTCCGAGGGGTCCCTGGCGTCAGTCGACGAGGTCACCGAGGCCAAGGAGTGCTTCGAGCACGACGCGGAGGATCCCGATCAGGTGCGCCGCATCGTCCAGGTGACGACCCGCAGCCATGTGCCGGTCCAGCCCCGGCTTCATGCCACCTCGAGCGCCTGCGGAGTCTGCGGGGCCGACCTCATCGCGATGACGCAGCGCACCCGTCACTGGCCGCTGACGGAGGACAGCACATCATTCGATGTCGCTCATGTCCTCACCCAGCCCGAGACTCTCCTCGCCGCACAACGCGGCTTCGCCGCGAGTGGCGGGCTCCACGCGGCCGGCCTCTTCACGCCCGGAGGCGACCTGATCTGCCTGCGCGAGGATGTCGGTCGCCACAATGCGGTTGACAAGGTGATCGGCTGGGCGCTGCAGGAGCGTCGATTGCCGCTGCATGGTCACGCACTCCAGGTGAGCGGCCGGGCCTCTGCTGAGCTCGTGCACAAGGCCGTGATGGCCGGCGTACCCCTGCTCGCCGCTGTCTCTGCGCCCAGCACGCTGGCGGTCGACCTTGCGCGCGAGAGCGGTCTCACTCTGGTGGGCTTCGTGCGAGATGGGTCGCTCAACGTCTACGCCGGACCCGAGCGACTTGGACTGGACAGTTAGGCAGGAGGCGGCGCCATGACACGCGTATCGACGTACCTCAACTTCATGGGCAACACCGAGGAGGCGTTCGAGTTCTACCGATCCGTCTTCGGTGGTGAGTTCACGACCCTCGATCGCATGGGTGCGATCCCCGGCATGCCGCTGACGGATGAGGACAAGACCAAGGTCATGCACGTGGCGCTGCCGATCCTGGGGTGCCACACACTCATGGGCACGGACATGCTCGAGTCGCTCGGCCACCGACTCGAGGTCGGCAACAACGTGTCGATCGCGATCGAGACGGACTCGCTGGAGCAGGCCAAACACCTCCTCCGTGACCTGAGCGTCGGAGGGAGGGACGTGCAGGAGCTCGCACCCGCACCCTGGGGCGGGCACTACGGCTCTGTCGTCGATCAGTTCGGCGTGCGCTGGATGTTCAACGTCCCGGGCTGAGGGCGAGAGTCAGCCCGCGAGCACGCTGGGGGTCGTCACCACGGTCGCGAACTCGCCGTGGAGGTTGGCTGCCGTCACTCGCGAGATCTCCTCGGCGGTGATCACCGAGCCGTCAGGAGCGGGACGGTCGAAGGTGTGCGTCGCATCGATGACGAAGGTGACGTCGTAGCCGAGGTTGCCCGCCATCCGCGCGGTCGTCTCGCAGCAATGGTTGGTGGTCACGCCGCAGATCGTGAGCCGCGTGATGCCCCGCTCGGTGAGCCAGGCGTGGAGATCCGGGTCGCCAAAGAAGGCGGAGTTGACGCTCTTGGTGATGAGCACGTCGCCGGAGAGCCCCGGTCTGAGGTCATTGCCGGGCTGGCCGGGGCGCAGGGGCGATCCCGGCGAGGTCGAGTCGTGTCGCACGATGACGACAGGACGCTCCGCCTGCCTCCACGCGTCGACGAGGAGCGCGATGTTGGCTTCGCATGCGGGGTTGTCGCGCCGCCCCCACGCGGGATCGTCGAAGCCCTGCTGGACGTCGATGACGACGAGTGCATGCTGAGCATCCGGCGCGACAGGCATGCCGCGAGGCTACCCTCCGGGCATGCATGTCGAACTCACCCTCGATGTCAACGATCCGGCGCGCATGATCGCCTTCTGGTCGCAGGTCCTGGGCTACGTCGTGGAGGACGAGGGACGCTTCGACGCACCTGACCGCGCCTACTGGTCGCTCGTGGACCCCGCAGGCCGCGCACCGCGCCTGGTCATCCAGCGGGTGCCGGAGCCGGTGACGGCCAAGACGCGCGTGCACATCGACGTGCACGTGCCGGATATCGAGTCGGCCACGCAAGCGGCGGTGACGCTGGGAGCCGTGCGCATCGATGCCGAGCCGATCGCCGAGGTGGGCGCGACGTGGATTCGCCTCTCCGATCCCGAGGGCAACGT
>JAPOKX010000145.1 GCA_029977425.1 Actinomycetota bacterium | reverse complement strand
GCTGAGGACACACCGGTGTCGGCGACCATCATGGGGCGCCTCGCAATCGAGGCCGGCTTCCCGCCCGGCGTGCTCAACGTGGTGCACGGCTACGGACCCGACTCGGCCGGATCGGCCCTGACGGAGAACCCCGACGTCGAGCGCATCACCTTCACCGGCGAGTCCGGCACGGGCAAGATCATCAGCGGCGTGGCGGCACGCAACCTCACTCCCGTGAGCCTGGAGCTCGGCGGCAAGGGCGCGAACATCGTCTTCGAGGACGCCGACCTCGACAACGCCGTGCACTGGGCGGTCGAGGCGATCTTCCGCAACGCCGGCCAGGTGTGCCTTGCCGGCAGCCGGCTCTACGTGCAGCGCGGCATCTACGAGGAGTTCCTCGTGCGCTACAAGGCCGCTGCCGAGGCCCTCGTCATGGGCGACCCCAAGGACCCGGCGACGCAGTTCTCCGCCGCGCTCGCCAGCCAGGAGCACTTCACCAAGGTCCAGGGCTACCTCGGCACGGAGGCGCTGGGCGGAGGGCGTGTGCTCACCGGTGGCGTCGGCGAAGGGTGGAGCGTCAAGCCGACGATCATCACCGATGCGCCCGCCGATGCCCGCGTGGTCAAGGAGGAGATCTTCGGTCCGGTCACCGTCGCCACTCCCTTCGACACCGAGGAGGAGGCGATCTCGCTGGCCAATGCCACGCGCTATGGACTCAACGCGATGGTCTTCACCGAGAACCTCTCCCGTGCACATCGCGTCGCTGCGAAGCTCAACGCGGGCACGGTGTGGGTGAACTGCTTCTTCATCCGGGATCTCCGCCTGCCCTTCGGCGGGTTCGGGGACTCCGGAGTCGGCCGTGAGGGCGGCAATTTCAGCCGCGAGTTCATGACCGAGCCCAAGGCCGTGGTCATGCAGATCGATCCCGCCTAGACCTCCAGGCTGACCTTCGAGTAGCCGACACCGATGTAGGCACACAGCAGGACGATCATCGCCACCGCCAGAAGGATGTCTGACCTCTGGCGCCTGACGACCAGGCCAACCACTCCGCCCAGCACGATGAGGGCCTGGAAGAGCAGGTCGGTGTCGAGGCCTTGCTCCCCCACGGCGAATCCGTGCACGAGGTTGACGAGCACCATGGCGATGAGCACGCCGAAGAAGACCGGCCGTACGCGCGCGAAGTCCCTCTCAGGGGACAGTTCATCCCCGTCGCCGTACATCGGGCCCGGGAGCACGTAGGACATGATGAGGATGCCCGCCGGGACGGCGAGGAATGCCGCAAGCTCAAGGATGGAAATCGTGTCCAAGTTCGCGCGGTAGTAGGTGACGGCGAGCCAGACCTGGATGCTGAGTATCGCCAGGAAGACCTGCCAGAGCATGACGGGAACGAAGGGCCGCTGCCCCGGCGTGCTCCGCCATTCCCGAATTGCCACGGCCAGCTGGTGCAGCACCTGACCGAAGGACATGCCCAGGATGACGGTGTAGAAGAACCACACGGTCCGCATGATGCCAGGCCGGGCTCTCGGCGCGCGGAGGCTTGCGCCGGCGGGCGACCGCGGACTACGCCCGTCGTGCCCTGCTGGGCTGCACGCGGGGTGGCTCCCCCGGCATCTTGGGATAGTCCGGTGGGAAGGGCATCTCGCCCCATCCGCGCTCCTCGACGTCCTCGCGCCACAGGTCCAGCAGTGGGCCGATGTCGAACCTGGTCGAGCCCAGCGCGGCCCAGGGATTGCCTGTCTCCCGGCGGATTCCAGGCGCGGTCCGCAGCGTGAACGCAGCCGGGTCGATGTCCGCCAGGGAAGTCCACGTGACCGGCATCGACACAGGGGCTCCGGGGCGGGCGCGGACGGACCACGCGGAGGCCATCGTGCGGTCGCGCGCCATCTGGTTGTAGTCGACGAACACCCGGGCGCCTCGCTCCTCCTTCCACCAGGCCGTGGTCACGAGATCCGGCAGTGCGCGCTGGAGAGCACGCCCCAGTGCAATGGCGGCGTGGCGCACGTCCAGGAACTCCCAGCGCGGCTCGATGGCGACGAAGACATGCAGGCCCCTGCCCCCGCTCGTCTTCACGAAGGGCTCGGCACCGTAGGCGCGCAGCATGCCTGCGAGGGCCACCGCAGCCTCAACGGCATCAGCGAATCCCCTGCCCTCCTGCGGATCGAGATCGATGCGCAGCTCATCAGGTCGGTCGACGTCCGCGCGTGTCACGGGCCAGGGATGGAAGGTCACGGTGCCGAGGTTGGCTGCCCACACGAGGGTGGCGGCATTCGAGGGGCAGACTTGCTCGGCCGTGCGGCCGGAGGGGAAGGTGACGCGCACGTGCTCTACGAAGTCGGGGACGGACTTGGGCAGGTGCTTGTTGTAGAACGAATCGCGGCGTTCCCCGTCGAGGATGACACCGTCCGGGAAGCGCTGGAGGGTCGTCGGCCGGTGGCGCACGGCGCTGAGGAGATCCTCAGCCAGCGCCATGTAGTACTCGACGAGGTCGGCCTTGGTGATGACGCCTGATGGATCGCGCCAGAGCGGCCGGTCCGGGCTCGTGAGGCGTACGGCGGTGCCGTCTACCTCCACCTCACGTGGAGCGCCGTGTTCACGGGCCATGCCGGAGATTAGCGCGAGACCGATAGGGTGCCGGCGTGTCCGTCACCGTGATCACCTTCCTGCTCCTGGGGATCTTCCTCGCGCTCTTCGGCCTCGCCTTTGCCTTCTACGGCATGTCGAGCGAGAAGGCCTACTGGTTCCAGCGCGACCCGCAGGGGAATCCCTCCAAAGAGGCCACGCCATTCCGCAAGGTCTACACGCACGCGTTCTCCATTGCCGTGAGCGACGAACGCGCGCCTCTGCGCATCGCCGCCATCGGCGTCGTGCTCGTCTACCTGGCTATCGTCAGCCTCATCATCGCCGGCATCGCCGCGATCGCGTGAGATGACGACGCTGACCGAGCGCGTCCAGCGCTTCGTCCACCAGCGTCCTCGCGTCGCCCGAGCCGTCGCGCTCGCCCTTGCCATCGCGCGAGCCCAGTCCTCCGAGCGCATCAGCCTGTCCGCCGCAGCCGTGGCCTTCTGGACCGCCATCGCGATCACGCCCGGCTTCATCGCGGTGGCGATCATCTTCGGCAGGCTCCTCGACCCCGCCGCGCTCAATGAGGCGGTCCAGGCGCTCAAGGCGGCCGCGCCCGACACGATGGGCACCCTGCTGGCCAATCAGATCAAGTCGGCGTCCGACGCGACGACGAGCCAGGTATCGCTCGGGCTCGTCATCTCACTCATCACGGTGCTCTGGGCTGTCTCGACCGGCATCTACACCTTCCAGCGCGCCGTGCGCATCGCCTACGGCCTGGACCCCCAGCACT
>JAPOKX010000144.1 GCA_029977425.1 Actinomycetota bacterium | reverse complement strand
CAGGCCGCCGATGATGCGGATCACGAGCAGGATCGTGAGCAGGATGCGTGCGACGTTGCTCCCGCGCCCGATGGCCACGGCGAAGATCGCCTCGATCAGGGCGACGATGAAGAAGAGCGCGCCCGTGACGATGACGATGGGCCCGGCGGTGCTGCTCCACGACGTCGGCAGGTCGAGGTCCTTGAGGAGCTGCTCGACGGAGGCCTGATCGCTCGCCGCGATCGCCGTGCCGGCGAGGATCGTCGCGATGGCGCCGACGACCGTCAGCGCGAACGCGATCCAGATGAGGATGACGACGATGGTGACCTGGCTGGGGCGCACGCGCGACTGTGGCATGGGGGCTTCAGACATGGGTACGACGGTACCGACCCGATGCCGCGAACTCCCGGGTTAACGCCCCCGTGTCGACGTCAGTCGGTCCAGCCGAGGCGCTTGGCGAGCGCCGCGCGCTTGTTCTCGAAGCGATCGGCCTGGACGCGCAGCCCCTCGAGGAAGTCCACGAGCTCCTGGCGGGCGATCTCGCCGTCCGGCCCGAGGTCGTTGCGCTCGAATACATTCCAGTGGCGCAGGACGGGCATCACCACTTCTTCAAGGTGCTGCTTGAGATCGTAGATGCCGGCGACGGCGATCTCCATGGCCTTGCGCGTGAAGCCCTCGATGCTGTGGCCGGGCATCGCGAAGTCGCGCACCGTGTCGGTGACCGCTCGCATGGACACGTCGGGGGAGTGATCGAAGGCCGCGGCGAAGACGTTGCGGTAGAAGAGCATGTGGAGGTTCTCGTCGAGCGCGATGCGCTGGAAGAGCTGCTCCGCTAGCGGGTCGCCGGTGGCCGCACCCGTGTTGCGGTGGGAGACGCGCGTCGCCAGCTCCTGGAAGGAGACGTAGGCAACGCCGTGAAGCAGGCCCGGGTGGATCGCCTCAAAGCCGTTGGTCATGTGGACCATGCGGGCGTCCTCGAGCGCGACGGGATCGACCGCGCGCGTCACGACGAGATAGTCGCGGATCGCGACGGCGTGCCTGTTCTCCTCCGCCGTCCAGCGACCGACCCAGGTCCCCCACGCGCCATCGCGGCCGAAGATGCTCGCGATCTCGTGGTGGTAGCTCGGCAGATTGTCCTCGGTAAGGAGGTTGACGACGAGGCTCGAGCGCGCGGCATCGCTGTAGCGCTGCTGCTCCGGGGACCAGTCCTCGCCGCCGAGGAAGGCGAAGTTGCGGCCCTCGTCCCACGGCACGTAGTCGTGGGGGTTCCAGGGCTTGTGCATCTTGAGGTGCCGCTCAAGCTCGGCCGTGACCACGGGCTCGAGGTCGACGAGGAGCCGGACGTCGGGAGTGTCGTCGATCGCCGTCATGACCTCAGGGTCCCACGCCTCCTGGCCAGCCGTGACCATTTGGGTCCGCCGCTAGCCTGGGCACGTGGCAGAGATCACCGTGTACGGCGCCGACTGGTGCCCTGACTGCACCCGGACCAAGCGCGCTCTCGATGCCGTGGGTGCCGGCTACGTCTATCGGGACCTGGTGGCCGAGCCCGAGGCAGCAGCGGAGGCCGAGGCCATCAGCGGGCGCAAGAACATCCCGGTGGTCGTACTCCCGGATGGGGTGATCCTCGTGGAGCCGTCGGACGCGGAATTGCTCGCCGCACTCGGTCGCGCCTGAGAGGCGTCGCAGGAGTCGGGAATCTCGGGACACGAGGCGGAGGTCAACTGAGGGCCGGCTGGCGTTCGTGGACGCTTCGTCTCCGGCTGATCGCGACGCCGAGCAGGATGGCGGCGACGAGGTACGCCGCACTGCACATGAGCCCGGCCTGATTGAACGCCGCAGCCTGCATCTCGTGGAGCGTGTCCGACTCCGTCGTGTAGTGAGCAGTGGCGAGCGTCCTCGCCCAGTGATGTGCGATGGGCGCGGTCTGCGTGGCAGATCCGGGCTGCGCTTCGAGTGCGGTGAGCACGATGGCGGCGCTGATGAGGCCGCCGATGGCGCCGCCCAGGTTCCACGAGGCGTTGCGCAGGGATGAGGCCGCGCCCGAACCATCGGCGGGCGCGAGGTCCATGAGGGATTGCGTGAGCGGACCGACGGCCCCCGCGATGGGGATGGCGGCCACGGTGAGCGCCGCGACGGGGACCCAGGACGGCGAATCGCCGTTGATGAAGAGCACGCCCAGCGATGCCACCGCGGCGAGGAGCACGGCGCCCAACGCCGTGGGGAGGCTCCCGGCACGCGCACTCACCCGTCCACCCAGCAGTGCGCCGACTGCCGCTGCGGCCTGCGGGACGATGAGGAGGAGGGCAGTGTCGAGAAGCGTCAGGTCGTAGCGGTACATCAGGAGCATGAACGTGAACAGGAACAGGTTCACGCCGCTCACGACGATCATGGCGGCGATCAGCGGGACCGAGCCCCGCTTTCGGAGCACGCGAAGGTCCAGGGTCGGATGCTGCATGCGGCGCATGAGTGCGACGAGCACGGCGAGCGCCACGAGAGTGATGGCGAAGAGGATCGTCGCGAGCCACGGATCAGTGACGAGGGAAGATGCCATGAGCGCGAAAGCGGCGAGGGCGAGCCCCGCGAGCCAGGGCGTCACCATCTCGCGGCGAGGCGGTGCCTCGGACTCAGCTGCCGGCGTCCTCAGCACCAGCGCCACCGTGGTCGCTCCGACGAGGACCCAGAGGGCGGGGACGAAGCGCCAGCCCAAGGCGGGGACGACGAGGGCGGTGACGACCGGGCTCAGGATCGACACAACCGGCGCAATGACGGCGAAGGCCCCGAACGCGAGTGCGCGGCCACGCACGTCGGGGATTGCCTCCTTGAGGATGGCGATGCCGCTCACTGTCATCACGGTGTAGCCGACGCCGGCAATGCCCAGTCCGGCGAGCAGGAACCCGTACCCGGGTGCGAGCGCCACGACGAGGGCTCCGCAGCAGAAGGCGAGCGATGCTCCGCCGAGCACCCGCCGCTCCCCGAAGCGATCGAGCAAGGTGCCGGCCACGAACACGACGAGCAGCGCCGCTCCCGCGGCCAGCTGAGTGAGGGCCGCCGTTGCGCCCGCCGTGAGGCTGAAGTCCTCCTGGATAGCCACGAGCATGAACTCGACGGTCTGCAGGATCAGAGCACTGGCTGATAGAGCGAGGTAGGCGGTCGCCACCCTGAGTCGACGGGTCGACGTGTGGGTCACGCGCGCAGCCTAGGACCCTGCGGACGTCATGCGCACCGCTTCTCTTCTCTTGCGCACCGTCATCGCCACCGCGAGTGCAGCGCTCTCTTCGAGAGCGGGTGACGGGAATCGAACCCGCGCTGTCAGCTTGGGAAGCCTTTCAAGATCTTGCTTTCTGAGCTGGCAGAACGTTG
>JAPOKX010000143.1 GCA_029977425.1 Actinomycetota bacterium | reverse complement strand
CGTGGACATGGGATCAGTATACCCCGGGGGGTATATGCTTCCAGGGTCGGAGGTCCTGTGGTTGGTGCGACTACTTGCCGTCCTTGCCCTCGTCGAAGGCTTCCTTGATCTGGTTCCAGTAGCCGGTCGCCTTGTCGGCCGCCTGGTCGGTGAGTTCGCTGGCCTTCTCCGTGACGGCGCCGGCCAGGTCCTCGACCTGCGCCTCTGCCTGATCGGCTGCACCCTCGGCCCGCAGCTGGTCGTTGCCCGTGAGGGCGCCTGCCGCCTCCTTGAGACGTCCCTTGATGTTCTTGTAGAGCGGGTCCATGTCGGCCTCCCTGTCGAGCCCTCCGGCCTGTCGAGCCCTCCGGCCTGTCGCCCCGACGGTAGTCCCTCGGGCGGCCAGCGGCCAGGAATGCACCGGTCAGAGTGGACGTTATGGCCGCTACGGTGCACGTGGGGGAGCGCGCGGGAGAGGAGGTCGGATGGCTGACAGCGTCGAACTCGCGATCACGGGCATGACCTGCTCCACATGCGCCTCGCGCATCGAGCGCAAACTCAATCGCGTGCCGGGCGTGCATGCCACGGTGAACTACGCCACCGAGAGCGCGCACATCGAACTCGACAGCGACATCCCCGTCGCTGACCTCGTGCACGTCGTCGAGCAGACGGGCTACGCCGCTACGCCGGTCAGCGACCACGACGGCGATGAGGCCGATGTCGATGCGCTTCGGCGGCGGTTCCTCGTGTCGCTCGCGCTCGCCCTGCCTGTCGTCGCGGTGTCGATGATCCCGGTGCTGCAGTTCCCCGGTTGGCAGTGGGTGGCCCTCGCCTTGACCACGGCGATCGTCGGATGGGGTGCCTGGCCCTTCCATCGCGCGGCTGCCATCAACGCGCGCCACGCTGCTTCGACCATGGACACGCTCGTGAGCATGGGCGTCCTCGCGGCGTACCTCTGGAGCCTGTGGGCCATCCTCTTCGGCGGCGCGGGTGCCATCGGCTACACCATGTCGCACGGCTTCGGGGGTCACTCCGCAACGGGCACGCCGGACATCTACCTCGAGGTCGCTGCTGCGGTGCCCGTCTTCCTGCTGGCGGGTCGGTGGTTCGAGGCTCGCGCCAAGAGGCGATCCACGGCGGCACTTCGCGCACTCGCGGCCCTGGCCGCACCCGACGCTGCCCTTCTCGTCGACGGCATCGAGACGAGGGTGCCGGTGGCTGACCTGCGCGTGGGGGATGTCTTCATCGTGCGCCCCGGCGAGCGGATCGCCACCGACGGCGTGGTCGAGGACGGGGCGAGCGCGGTCGATACGTCACTGCTGACGGGTGAATCCCTGCCCGTGGAGGTCGGGGCCGGTGACGCCGTCGTGGGCTCGACGATCAACGTCGACGGCGTGCTCACCATCCGCGCGACACGCGTGGGCGCGGACACTCAGCTCGCGCAGATCTCTCTGCTCGTCATGCAGGCCCAGGCGGGCAAGGCCCCGGTGCAGCGACTCGCCGACAGAATCTCCGCGGTCTTCGTGCCGGTGGTCATCGCGATCTCTCTTCTCACGCTTGCGACCTGGTGGCTTGTCACGGGCGATGTGGAGGCCGCCTTCACCGCCGCGGTAGCGGTGCTCATCATCGCGTGCCCCTGCGCACTCGGCCTCGCCACGCCGACAGCGATCCTCGTCGGCACCGGTCGCGGCGCGCAACTGGGCATCCTCATTCGCGGACCCGAAGTCCTCGAGGACACGCGGCGCGCCTCGATCATCGTGCTCGACAAGACCGGCACGGTGACGACGGGACGCATGGCGCTCCAGGACGTGCTCGTCGCGCGGGGCGAGGACCCCGTTGTCGTCGGCACCATGGCGGCGGCCGTGGAGCGGGGGAGCGAGCATCCGGTCGCGCGCGCGATCGCAGGTGGTCTGGACGTGCCTCCCGCCGCCGACTTCGCCAACCATCGCGGTCTCGGAGTGACGGGACGCGTGGACGGCATCGCCGTGGCCGTCGGGCGCCCCGCGTGGGTGGCCGACATGGTGGCCGCGGCCGGGGTGCCGGCTGCGCTTGCCGACGCGATCGATGCCGCTGAGGGCAGGGGCGCCACGGTCGTCGCGGTCGGATGGGACGGCGCGGTGCGCGGCGCGCTCGTCGTCGCCGACGCGATCCGCCCCACGAGTGCACGCGCCATCACTCTGCTGCGCGAACTAGGACTGCAACCCGTGCTCCTCACCGGTGACAACACTCGGTCCGCGCGCGCGGTGGCGGATGCCGTCGGCATCCATGACGTGCGTGCGGAAGTGATGCCCGAGGACAAGGTCGCTGTCGTGCGCGACCTGCAGGCCACGGGTGCCTCGGTGGCCATGACGGGCGACGGCGTCAATGACGCGGCCGCGCTCGCCCAGGCCGACCTCGGGATCGCCATGGGCGCCGGCACCGATGCTGCGATCGAGGCCAGCGACATCACGCTCGTGCGCTCCGACCTGCTCTCCGCGGTCGACGCCATTCGCCTGTCGCGGCGTACCCTGCGGACCATCAAGGGCAACCTCTTCTGGGCCTTCGCCTACAACGTCGCGATGATCCCGCTGGCTGCCGTGGGCCTGCTCAGCCCGCTCTTCGCTGGGGCGGCGATGGCCTTCTCCTCGGTCTTCGTGGTGGCCAACAGCCTTCTCTTGCGTCGCTTCCGTCCCACGCCCTGAACGTCGGGCAGGCCCCTCCTGTGCCCTTGCTCACAAAGCTGACCGTGTAAAGGTTTTCACGGTTTTCGGATGCTTGCAGGAACGGCAGGATGTCGCCATGCCGCTTCCGGGCCAGCCGGGGAGGCACTCGGACAACGGCGTTCGGCGAAGGGACTCCCATGACGATCCGCGGCCTGGAGAATCCGCCCACCCGCAACAAGAAGTTGCTCGAGTGGGTCGAGGAGGTCGCGGAGCTCACCCAGCCTGACGAGGTCATCTGGTGCGACGGCTCCGACGCCGAGTGGGAGCGGCTCACGTCGCAGATGGTCGACAGCGGCACCTTCATCCGCCTCAATCCCGAACTGCGCCCCAACTCCTTCCTCGCTCGCTCTGACCCCAGTGACGTCGCCCGCGTCGAGAGCCGCACCTACATCTGCTCGCAGTTCGAGCAGGATGCCGGCCCCACCAACAACTGGATGGACCCCGTCGAGATGAAGGGCATCCTCGGTGGGCTCTTCGCCGGCTCGATGCGCGGACGCCCGATGTACGTCGTCCCGTTCTCCATGGGCCCGCTCGGCTCCCACATCGCGCAGCTCGGCGTCGAGCTCACTGACTCGCCATACGTCGTGGTCAACATGAAGATCATGACCCGCATGGGCAAGGCGGTCTACGACGTGCTGGGCGAGAACGGCGCCTTCGTGCCCTGTGTGCACACGGT
>JAPOKX010000142.1 GCA_029977425.1 Actinomycetota bacterium | reverse complement strand
CACACCCGCCTCACCAGGCCCGGGAGTTGCGGCCGGCCTGGGCCGACGCGCCTGGGCCATCGCCCTGGACTGGCTCGTGGCCCTGCTGCTCGCCCGCCTCATCCCCCGGGCGGAGTACGGGAGCGGGGACTACGCCGTGGCCACTCTCGCGATCTTCGCGATCGAGATCATCCTCTTCACGTGGCTCACAGGTTCGAGCTTCGGCCAGCGGATCCTCGGCATCGCCGTCGTTTCCGAGACCGGCGGGCGGCTTCCGCTGTGGCGGATCATCGTGCGCACCGCACTCATCTGCATCGTCATCCCGGCGCTGGTCTACGACTCGCAGCGCCGCGGACTGCAGGACCTCGCCGTGGGCTCTCGCGTCGTCATGCGCACGAGCGTCGGCATGTCCCGCTAGTCGTCGGAGGTCTCGCGCATCCTCAACCGCGTTTGCCGGTGCTCGACACGCGGTGGAAGCGGCGCTAAGGAGCAGGAGCCGCGCATTCCTGATGGTGGGGGACCTTCAGCCCCACAGCGCTGATGGTGCGGGGCCTTCAGCCCCGCATGGACTTGGGGATCTTGCCGCCCTTGGGCAGCGGCCCCTTGGGGATCGGCACGGGGGAGTCCTTGGCGCTCAGGGCATCCAGGCGACGGCGCACGTCGTTGACCTCCGCCGGGCGCAGGGCGCGGGGCAGCTTGTTGAGCTCGCGCTGCACCTTCGCCACCGACAGCTGGTCGGGATCCGTCCCGACCTGGATCTCGTAGATCGGCACCTCCGGCAGCCAGCGCGCTGTCTTCTTGCGCTCGTTGGCGAGCAGATGCGTGACCCGTTGAGCGGGCCCCTCGCCGACCAGGATCACACCGGGGCGGCCGACGACGCGCGAGACGATGTCGGAGTTCTTGGTCACGGCCACAGCGGGGGAGATGCTCCAGTTGCCGCGCATCTGCTGGATCACCGCGACCGCGGCACCGGTCTGTCCCTCGATCTGCGAGTACGCCGCGTTCATCGCGCGCCGGCTGAACCAGTAGGTCATGGCGAGAAGGCCCACGGGGAGGCCGATGAGCAGGCCGGTGAGCCAGTTGAAGATCAGGCCCACGGGTACGGCGATCACTGCCGTGACGCCGAGGAAAATGGCGAGCATCTCCAGGCCCACCCACCGGTGGACCTTGCGCGTGAGCTTGAAGTTCTCCCTCAGGGAGCTGAGATACCCGCGCAACTTGGACATGCGTGAAGGGTATCCACCCGGGGATCGGGGGCTACATGCCCGTGGGGGCCACGACCCTCACGGAGTCGCCCGGCCGGATGGGCCCGGGCCGCTCGACCCACGCCGTGATCCCGCGAAGATCCCAGGCGGCCTTGGGGAAGCGCTCGGGCGCGCTGCCGTAGCGCGCCGCCACCATGCGGCCCGCGATGGTGCACGGGGTGTTGAAGCCGCCTGTCATGAGCACGGCTCCGCTGGCGAACACCAGGCGTGAGAGCGGCGGCAGGGATGTCAGGTCGCTCAGTCCCTCGGTGCAGATGTTGTCGGCGATGGTCCCGGGCGCGAGATCCTCGATGCCCAGCCCCTGCGCGATCGCGGCGAGCTCGGCGAGGTCGACGATGGAGAGCTGGCGGTGATTGCGGATCTCGGTGCCGCGCGCGAAGACTTCCTTCTGACGCACGTCCGAGGACATGGTCACGCCGTGGTGCCGGTCTCCGATCGCGCCGCCCCAGTCGAGCGTCAACTCCTGGACCGCCTCGGGCACGTCGGCTCCCGGCGGCCAGATGTGGACCGCGGCAACCGTGCCCTCGCTCATGCGGGGCGACCGGCCTCGCGTGCGGCCAGGGCCTCGGCGTAGAGACGGCCCGCGCGGTAGCTCGATCGCACGAGCGGTCCGCTCATCACGCCGGCGAAGCCAATCGCACGCGCCCGGTCGGCCCACGCGACGAAGTCGTCCGGGGGCACCCAGCGCTCGACCGGATGGTGCCGCGGCGTGGGCCGGAGGTACTGGGTAATCGTGATGAGGTCGCAGCCTGCTGCGTGCAGGTCCACGAGCGCCTCGTCGACCTCCTCGTCGGTCTCGCCCAGGCCCAGGATCAGGTTGCTCTTGGTGACGAGGCCCGCCTCGCGCGCCTGGGTGATCACGTTGAGGGAGCGCCCGTAGTCGAAGGCAGGGCGTACGCGCTTGAAGACGCGCGGCACGGTCTCGAGGTTGTGCGCAAGCACCGCGGGAGCTGCCGCGAACACCTCGCCGAGCTGGTCGGGGCGGCCGTTGAAGTCGGGGATGAGCACCTCGACCGGGCAGATCTCGCCCACGAGCCTCACGGTCTCGGCATAGAGCCACGCGCCGCCGTCCGGGAGGTCGTCGCGAGCGACACCCGTGATGGTCGCGTAGCGCAATCCCATGGTGCGCACCGAGTCGGCGACGCGACGCGGCTCGTCGCGATCGAGTTCGGCCGGCTTGCCCGTGTCGATCTGGCAGAAGTCGCAGCGCCTCGTGCACTGCTCGCCGCCGATGAGGAAGGTGGCCTCGCGGTCCTCCCAGCATTCGTAGATGTTGGGGCAGCCCGCTTCCTGGCAGACGGTGTGCAGGCCCTCGCTCTCGACCAGGGAGCGCACCGCCGTGTATTCCGGCCCCGTGCGCAGGCGCGTGCGGATCCACTCGGGCTTGCGCTCGATCGGGGTGGCGGAATTGCGCACCTCGAGGCGGAGCAACTTGCGCTCGGTCACGCGGACGAGCCTACGACCTGGCCCGAGAGGGCTTCGAGGGCGCGGGTCTCGACGATGGGCAGCGCTTCCGCGACGGTCACGGGGCGGCCGAGCTCCGCCGAGAGGCTCGTGACTCCGGCGTCGCGGATGCCGCAGGGGACGATGCGGTCGAAGGCGCCCAGGTCGCAGTCGCAGTTGAGAGCGAATCCATGCTGGGTGACGCCCTGCGCGACGCGCACGCCGATGGCGGCCACCTTGCGATCGGGGCCGCGTTCGTCGGCACCCACCCAGACGCCGCTGCGGCCAGCGACGCGTGTCGTGGCCAGGCCGAGGTCACTGCACGCGGCGATGAGGGCATCCTCGAGTCGACGCACATGTCCCACCACGTCCAGCGGCATAGGCAGGCGCACGATCGGATAGCCGACGATCTGCCCCGGACCGTGCCAGGTGATGCGCCCGCCTCGGTCCACGTCGACGACCGGCGTGCCGTCCATCGGCCGGTCGAGCGGCTCGGTACGCCGCCCCGCGGTGTAGACGGCTTCGTGCTCGAGGAGGAAGAGCGTGTCCGGCGCGGTGCCGGCAACGACGTCGGCGTGGGTGCGCCGCTGCAGGTCCCATGCGTCCTCGTAACCCACGGGATCAGGGCCCCCGGCCAGTGTGCCGAGGCGGCGAACGGCGATCACCCCTGCAG
>JAPOKX010000141.1 GCA_029977425.1 Actinomycetota bacterium | reverse complement strand
CGACGAGCAATCCGATAATTTTATTGGTGCGGTGGAAGAGGTCGAGTACCTCGCCAAGCAGAACCGTTGGATTTACGAGCGGGTGGGGATTACCGATCCGGTCGATCCGGAAGACTACGTGGCCCATGGTGGCCTGACCGGCCTCAAAAACGCACTGGCCATGAGCGGTAGCGACGTGGTGCAGGCGGTGACCGATTCCGGCCTGCGCGGTCGCGGCGGCGCGGGCTTCCCCGCGGGGATCAAGTGGCGCACGGTGCTGGAGGCGGCCGGTGACCCGAAGTACGTGTGCTGCAACGCCGACGAGGGTGACAGCGGCACGTTCGCGGATCGCATGCTCATGGAGGGCGACCCCTTCACCCTCCTCGAGGGGATGGCCATCGCGGGACTTGCCACGGGGGCGACGCAGGGCCTGATCTACGTGCGCTCCGAGTATCCCGATGCCATTGCCATCCTGCGCACCGCGATCGACATCGCGCGCGTCGACGGCTGGCTCGGTCCCGATGTCATGGGCTCCGGTCGCGCCTTCGACATCCGTGTCGTCGAGGGTGCGGGATCGTACGTGTGCGGCGAAGAGACGGCGATGCTCGAGAGCCTCGAGGGCAAGCGCGGCATGGTGCGACCCAAGCCCCCGATTCCCGCCCTCCAGGGCCTCTTCGGCAAGCCGACCCTCGTCAATAACGTGCTCACTCTCGCCGCCGTGCCCGGAATCATGGCCGACGGCGCCGCCGCCTACCAGGCGCTGGGCATGGAGCGGTCGCGCGGCACGCAGGTCTTCCAGCTGGCCGGCAATATCGCCCGCGGTGGCATCGTGGAGCTCGCGTTCGGCGTGACGCTCGGTGAGCTCGTCGAGGGATACGGCGGGGGCACCCGATCGGGTCGACCGCTGCGCGCCGTGCAGGTGGGCGGGCCGCTGGGCGCCTATCTCCCCGCAGACACGCTCGACGTGCCGATGGACTACGAAGCGCTCGCCGCTGCGGGGGGTCTCCTCGGCCACGGCGGCATCGTGGCCTTCGACGACACGGTCGACATGGCCGCGCAAGCACGCTTCGCCATGGAGTTCTGCGCGGCCGAGTCCTGCGGCAAGTGCACGCCCTGCCGGATCGGCTCGACCCGCGGCGTCGAGGTCATCGACCGGATCACCGCCGGCATCGACCGCGACCGCAACCTGGTCCTGCTCGAGGATCTCTGCACCACCATGACCGACGGATCGCTGTGCGCCATGGGCGGCCTCACGCCCCTGCCGGTGCGCAGCGCTCTGGCACACTTCCCTGAGGACTTCCACCGCACTCCCGAGGTGACGCCATGACCCTGCTCCACGAGCCCGACTTCGGCACGCCGGCGTCCACCTCCCCGGAGAGCATCGACGTCGTCGTGGACGGCATCCCCGTCACCGTGCCCGTGGGCACCTCGGTCATGCGCGCGGCCGCGGAGGCGGGGGTCGGCGTACCCAAGTTGTGCGCCACCGACTCCCTCCAGCCCTTCGGCTCCTGCCGCCTCTGTCTGGTGGAGATCGACGGCAAGAAGGGCACGCCAGCCTCGTGCACCACCCCGTGCGAGCCGGGCATGGTCGTGCGCACCCAGACCCCGCGGGTCGAGGAACTGCGCCGCAATGTCATGGAGCTCTACATCTCCGACCACCCGCTCGACTGCCTCACCTGCCCGGCCAACGGCGACTGCGAGCTGCAGGACATGGCGGGCGTCGTGGGCCTGCGCGAGGGCCGCTACGGCTACGAGGGCGAGAACCACCTGGACGCACCGACGGATGCGTCCAACCCCTACTTCTCCTTCGACGAGTCCAAGTGCATCGTGTGCAGCCGCTGCGTGCGCGCCTGCGACGAGATCCAGGGCACGCTCGCACTCACCATTGTGGGCCGCGGCTTCGACTCCAAGGTCAGCCCCGGCGGGCGCAGCTTCTTCGACAGCGAGTGCGTCTCCTGCGGTGCCTGCGTCCAGGCCTGCCCCACCGCCACGCTCGAGGAAAAGTCAGTCATCGACCTCGGCATGCCCACCCGCACGGTCGAGACCACATGCGCCTACTGCGGGGTCGGCTGCTCCTTCAAGGCCGAACTGCGCGGAGACGAACTTGTGCGCATGGTGCCCTCCAAGAACGGCGGTGCCAACGAGGGCCACTCCTGCGTCAAGGGCCGCTTCGCCTGGGGCTACGCCACGCACACCGACCGCGTGCTCACCCCGCTCGTGCGCGACTCGATCGACGAGCCGTGGCGCGAGGCGAGCTGGGAGGAGGCGATCGGCATCGCGGCCGAGCGCATCCGCGACATCCAGTCCCGCCACGGCGTCGACAGCGTCGGCGGCATCACCTCCTCACGCTGCACCAATGAAGAGGTCTTCGTCGTGCAGAAGATGGTGCGCGCGGCCTTCGGCACGAATAACGTCGACACCTGCGCTCGCGTGTGCCACTCGCCCACGGGCTACGGCCTCAAGCAGACCTTCGGCACCTCGGCCGGCACCCAGGACTTCAAGTCAGTGGCGCAGGCCGACGTCATCATGGTGATCGGCGCCAACCCCACCGATGCGCATCCCGTCTTCGGCTCGCGCATGAAGCGCCGGCTGCGCGAGGGTGCTCGCCTCATCGTCGCCGACCCCCGCCGCATCGACCTGGTGCGATCGCCCCACATCCAGGCTGACTACCACCTGCAGTTGCAGCCCGGCACCAATGTCGCCGTGGTCAACGCGATGGGTCATGTGGTCGCCACCGAGGGGCTCGTCGACCGCGCTTTCGTCGCCGATCGCTGCGACCCGGTGACCTTTGCCGCCTGGGAGGAGTTCATCCGCCAGCCGGAGAACTCCCCGGAGGCAGTCGAGGCCATCACCGGCGTGCCCGCCGAGGAGTTGCGTGCCGCCGCTCGGCTCTACGCCGCCGGCCCGAACTCCGCGATCTACTACGGCCTAGGCGTCACCGAGCACAGCCAGGGCTCCACCATGGTCATGGCCATGGCCAACCTCGCCATGGCGACCGGCAACATCGGCCGCGACGGAGTCGGCGTCAATCCGCTGCGCGGGCAGAACAACGTCCAGGGCTCCTGCGACATGGGCTCCTTCCCCCACGAGCTGCCGGGCTACCGGCACGTCTCCGACGACGCCGTGCGCGAGCAGTTCGAGGCGCTGTGGGGCGCAGAGCTGCGGGGCGACCCGGGCATGCGCATCCCCAACATGCTCGATGCCGCGGTCGTGGGCGAGTTCAAGGCGCTCTTCGTGCAGGGCGAGGACATCGCCCAGTCCGATCCCAACACCCAGCACGTGCAGCGCGCCCTGGAGTCCATGGAACTCGTGATCGTCCAGGACCTCTTCCTCAACGAGACGGCCCGCTACGCACACGTCTTCCTGCCGGTCACGTCGTTCCT
>JAPOKX010000140.1 GCA_029977425.1 Actinomycetota bacterium | reverse complement strand
CGGGGTGAGTCGCACCGTCGTCTACCGGCTCATCGTCACCCTCGAGCAGCACGGCCTGGTGCGGCGCGGCACCGACGGACGCTGCCGCCTCGGACTCGCCGTACTCACCCTCGCCCGTCAGGTGCAGCCCCTGCTGCGCGACGCGGCCATGCCGGTCCTGCGGCGGCTCGCCGAGGGGACCGGTGCCACCGCCTACCTCGGCATGGTGGACGGCCAGGACCTCCTCGCTGTCGCCGTAGCCGAGCCCCCGCGCTCTGACGTCCACGTGGCCTATCGGCTCGGCTCGCGCATCCCCCTGGAGCTCGGCGCCGCCGGACGCGCCGTGCTTGCTGCTCGGACCGCCGCGGGTCGCCCGCTGGATCCGCCGTGGGTGGTCTCCACGGGGGATTCCCCGGGGAGCAGTGGCATCGCTGCCCCCGTCCTCGGCATCCCCGGCGTCGAGGCGGCCGTGGGGGTCGCCGCAGCCACTCCGTCCGAAGACGTGGGCCCCCGGGTCGCCCGGGCCGCCCAGGAGATCGCCCGAGCCCTGGGCTAGGTCCTCCGGCGAGGCGCGTCCCTCCTATGTGACGCAGATCGCCCTGGGAATCGGCGCGGGGCACCGATCGGCTGAGGCTCTCAGCGCGACACCCGACGTAGCCTGGAATGAATCGAAGGGAGCACCATGCGCCTGCGCGGGACCACCGCCCTCCTCGCCTCGGCTGCCGTCGCGGCTGCCACGCTCGTGGCGGCGCCCCCGGCATCCGCAGCCGAGACCCCGCGGCCGATCGTCTCGGGCTGGTTCGGCTGGTGGGCCTCCGACACGGCCATCGCGCAGATGACCTCCACCGCCGATGGCGTCGTGGGCGAGATCGCGATGTTCTGGTGGTCCTTCCAAGGCGAGAAGAACCCCCTGTGCCTCTACGACGCCGGCGACTACGACAAGGACGGCGCGTGGGGTGACCCCCTGTGCAAGAGCGCGACCCCCTGGACGACGCCGAAGTTCGATCGTCAGCGCAAGGCGCTCCAGGCGGCGGGGATCAAGGTCAATGCCTCCATCACCGACCTCGGCTCGGCCAATGCCGGTCAGCTGAGCGCCTATCTCTCCACGGCGAAGAACCGCAAGGCCTACGCCAAGCAGATCGCCGATTACGCCGTCAAGGCAGGCGTCGATGGCATCGACCTCGACTGGGAAGCCTTCGCCTTCGCAGACGGTCGCGATTCGTGGGAGGCCACGAAGCCGCGCTGGGTCGCGATGATCAAGGAGCTCTCGACTCAACTCAAGGCACAGGGCCTCACCCTGTGGGCGACGGTCCCCGGTGGCGTGCCGCCGTTCTCAGGCTCGGGCGCCCCCAATCCCGGCACGGGATACTGGGTCTACGCGTGGAATGAGATCACGCCTTACGTCGATCGCCTCAACATCATGGCCTACGACTACAGCTGGAGCGTTCCCGGACCGATTGGCCCGAACGACTGGGCAGCTCTCGTCGCCAAGAGCGCGGTCCAGCAGGTGGGCGAGGAGTACGCCGACCGCGTCTGGATCGGCGCCCCGCAGTACGGCCGCAACTGGCCGATGCAGGTGGGCACCGGCTGGGCCGTCGATGCGGAGTGCCCTGCCGGATGGAAGCCCACGACCACCCCCGTGCGCACGAGTGTCACGCCGATGACCGCTCGCGATCTCGCGGCCCGCGAGAAGGTGGAGCCGACCTGGGATGCCAAGTCGGGCGAGTGGACCTTCGACTACTGGCTGCCGACGCCGGGCAAGGTCGACAAGAAGGAGCGCACGTGCGACGTCAAGCGCCGTGTGTGGTTTGCCGACACGCGCTCCGCGCTGAGTCGGGCCCAGATCGTCCCTGACCTCAAGATCGGCGGCATCGCCGTATGGGACTTCGGCACCGTGAGCAGCGACTTCTACCCGCGCCTCGCCGACTACGGCCGCGAGATCGCGCCGGCTGCCACCAAGGTGATCGTCAAGGCACCCCAGGCGACGACGCACGGCCGGACGATTTCCGTGAAGGTCGAGACCGACTCGCGCGCGGGGGTCGCCAAGGGCGCCGAGGCGACGTTGTACTTCCAGGCCCGGAGTGGATCCGCCACGCGCGCGAAGGTCGAGTCGATCACGCTCGACGGTGAGGGCAAGGGCGTCTTCAAGGTCCCCGCCGAGGCCAGCGGGACCTGGACGGTCTCGGTTGCCGGGTCGTGGTCGCGCGCCGCGGGCGAGAGCGATCCCGCCTCCACGACAGTCCGGTACGCCGTCAAGGCAGAGGCGAGTGCGACCAAGGTTGCTGTGGGCACTCCCGTCACCATCAGCGGCATGGTGTCGCCGGGAGTCGAGGGCACTCCCGTGACCGTGCAGCGTCGTAGCGCCTCAGGTGCTTGGCGCGATGTGACGACGACGACCACGGGCGCCGGGGGATCCGTCTCGACGACGGTCAAGCCGACCGTGGCCGGCGAGGCGTCCTACCGCCTCCTCGTCCCGGCATCCGCCACGATCGCCCAGGGCGCATCGACCCGCATCGTCATCACCGTCGACTGACGGACCGCCGTACCCTGGAGCCGTGACCACGGCACCGACGGAGCTCGAGCGTCCTGACGTCGACGAGTCCGCAACCACGGACACGCCATGGATCACCATCGTGTGGAACGACCCGGTCAACCTCATGTCCTACGTGACCTACGTGCTGCAGAGCCACTTCGGCTACTCCCGGGCCAAGGCGGAGAAGCTGATGATGCAGGTCCACCAGGACGGGCGCTCGGTGGTGTCGTCGGGATCCCGCGAGGAGATGGAGCGCGACGTCGCGGCCATGCACTCCTATGGGCTCTGGGCCACTTTGGCCAAGGACGACAGTTGAGCGTCCACGGCTTCACGCTCACCTCCACCGGCCGCATCGTGCTCCGAGTGGACGTGGTGGAGAAGGGATTGCTCACGACGCTGCTCGAGCAGCTCGTCGAGTTCGTCACCCCGGAGGGCGCTGCGGACGAGGATCCGCTTGTCAGCCTGGTGGGCCTCGACCCGGATGCCGAGCGACCCGAGGACCCGGCACTCGCGAGGCTCTTCCCTGACGCCTATCTCGACGACGCGGAGTCGGCCGCGCAGTTCCGCCGCTTCACGGAGCGGTCCCTGCGCGAGACGAAGCTTGCCCATGCGGCGACCGCCATAGAGACGCTGCGGCGATCCGGCGAGAAGGTGACGCTGAGCGCAGACGAGGCGGGAGCGTGGCTGGGCGCGCTCAACGACGTGCGGCTCGCCCTGGGCACGCGGCTCGGCGTGACCGAGGAGGGCATGGCTCAGGGGCTTGGTCTCGACGACGACATGAGTCTCTATCTGACCATTCAAGTGGTAGAGAGCAACAATGTCACTCGAGTTGGTGACATGTTGTTCCGAGGTGGGACGGACCGGGCGTCTGCGCC
>JAPOKX010000013.1:20141-24526 GCA_029977425.1 Actinomycetota bacterium | reverse complement strand
GGTCCGGCTCTGGCGAAGCGCGCGAGGACGCCGACGCCGAAGACGCGCCTTCGTGTTCGGCGCCGGAGACCCGCGACGGCGCCGCGAACTTTCCGGACTCGCAGCGTCCGCGCGCGTCGCAGCGCCAGCGCGGCGCGGCGCACCAGGTGGGAAGTGCGACCGCGCGCGCGAGTCTCTCGGCGGTGCTCCAGGTGTCTCAGCCCGCAAAGACGGCGGTGGCCGTCGCGGAAAAAGACGTTCCCGCGCCGCCGCCGCCGGCGACGACGCGCGGCTGCAAATCCACGAGGTTGCTCCAGAGCTCCTTCGTCGCCGAGGTGTAGTAGGCGATGTCTGCGTTGCCGTGCAGCCCGAACGCCTCGCGGTCGCCGCGCACGAGCCGCACCCGCTTCTCCGGCGTGACTCGTCCGAGAGCGCTGCCGCGGTCGGACAGGAGCACGAGGCCGGTGTGGCAGGGCAGGTCCCGGGCGACATCGAGGTCAACGACGGTCTCGTCGTACAGCGCATCGAGAAGGTCGGCGGCCACGTCCGCCTCGGCCATGCCGGTCCACCCGGACTCCACCACGAGCTCAGCGCGGTACTCCTCGGCGGCCAGGCCCACCGAGGAGGCCTTGACCCGCATGGGCAGGTCCTTGCTGACGAGCACCACGTCGTGGCCGTCCGCAGCGAGATTGCGGGCCACGGCAAGGATGCGCGTGTCGTTGTCGCCGAGCTGGAAGCCGCTGGGCAGCACGGAGAGATCGGTGTGATTGAGCTCCACGCGGATCGTGCCGCCCGCGTCGCCGACGGGTATGGGCTCGTCGAGGCGGCCATGGCTCACCCGCAAGTCATCGAGCAGCCGCAGTGCGGCTCGGGCGAAGTAGCCCAGTTCCGGATGAGTGCGCTTCGCCTCGAGTTCGGTCACCACCACGACGGGGATGACGACCTCGTGCTCGTCGAAGCGCAGCAACGCGTGCGGATCCGACAGCAGGACGGAGGTGTCGAGGACGAAAGTGCGGCGTTCGGGCCCATCAGGGACGGCCGCGCCGTCCCGCTGGGCCTGCTTGCGTGAGCGGCTGCGCGCAGCGGGCACGAGGTCTCCTCGTCGTACGCCGCGTCCCGGCGGGTGGCCCGAGCCCCCAGACCGGCAGTCACGGCGCACCGTGTCCGGCGGGCCGACCGGGTGCCGACCCGTAGGCCGGACACTAGGACGGGGCGTCCTCCTGGACCGTGCAACACGCCGGATGCTCCGGTGAAGAAAAGTGAAATCCGGGGCGCATGTGACTCACGCCGGGACGGGGTCTAGCCGGTCACGACCCGATTGTGCGGCTCAGTGCTCGCGGAATCGATACTCAGCCGCACAATTAACGGTCGAAGCCGGCCGGCCTACACGCCGTAGCGGCGGTGCCGAGCGGCGTACGCACGCATGGCGCGCAGGAAGTCGACCCGACGGAAATCGGGCCAGTAGGCCTCGCAGAAGTAGAACTCCGAGTGGGCGCTCTGCCAGAGCAGGAATCCGGAGAGGCGCTGCTCGCCCGAGGTGCGGATGACGAGGTCGGGATCGGGCTGGCCGCGGGTGTAGAGGTGCTCGGCGATGTGCTCCACGTCGAGCATCTGCGCGATCTCCTCGACCGACGTTCCCTCCTTGGCATGCTCGGTGAGCAGCGAGCGCACCGCATCGACGACCTCGCGGCGGCCGCCGTAGCCCACGGCGACGTTGACGAGGATGCCGTCGATGTCCGCGGTCGATTCGGCTGCCTGCTTGAGCAGTCGTGCGGTGCGATCGGGCAGGAGATCGAGCGCGCCGACGGGGTGGATGCGCCAGCGCCCGGTCTCTGCGAGGCCCGTCACCGTCTCCTCGATGATCGCCTGGAGAGCGGCGAGCTCGGGCTCGGGCCGCGAGAGGTTGTCGGTGGACAGCAGCCAGAGCGTGACGACCTCGACATCGGCCTCCTCGCACCAGCCCAGGAATTCCACGATCTTGGCGGCTCCGGCGCGATGGCCGGCCTCGGAACCGCTGCCCTGGCTCGTGGCCCAGCGGCGGTTGCCGTCGAGGATGACCCCGACGTGGCGCGGCCTGCGGTCGGGCGGGATCTGACGCAGCAGCCGGCGCTCGTATGCGCCGTACAGGACGTCGGAGAGACCCACGCCGTCAGGCTAGTCCGGCGAGGGCCCCGATCGGGCCCCGACGCGAACAGCGAGTGCCTCCTCGGTGGTCACGGGCGCCTCGCAGGTGAACTGCCAGCACACGTACGCCGCTGCCCGGCCATCCACGAGGGGCCGGTCGCGGAGCAGGGGCACGTCGGATGCTGAAGGCGCGCCGGCGGGTGGTCCGACGGCCACGACGAGGCCGGGCGCGGTGCCCATGAGTGCGACCCGGTGCAGCGCGCGCGTGAGCGGGTCGTCAGCGGCCCCGACGACGGCGACTTCGCGGGGACCGTCGAGCAGGGCCTCGCCGGCCGCCAGTCCCCAGCCCACGCCTCGGGGGGCGCGTGCGGCGAGGTCGGCGGCGATTCCCAGCGCGCGCTCGGCAGCGAGGCGATGCTCGCTCACCCCGGTGTACGCCGCATGGGTGAGCAGCGCCTGCGCCGCAGCGAGCCAACCGGAGGGCGTGGCGTTGTCCGACGGATCCCGCGGACGCAGCACCAGTCGCTCGGCATCGTCGGCGGTGTCGTAGAAGCCGCCCTCGCCGTCCGCGAAGTGCGCGAGCACGACGTCGAGCAGGATGCCGGCGAGGGGGAGCCACTCCTCCTCGCCCGTCACGGCATAGAGGGCGAGGAAGCCCTCCGCGACGTCCGCATAGTCCTCGAGCACCGCGTCGGTCGACCCCGCCCGGCCGTCGCGGGAGGTCCGCACGAGTCGGTCTCCCTCCTCGCCGGCTCCCAGGTGAACGGCGAGCAGCAGGTCGGCGGCGCCACGTGCGGCATCGACCCACTCGGGCTCGTCCAGCAGAGCCCCGGCCTCCGCGAGAGCGGCGATGGCCAGGCCGTTCCACGCGGCCACGACCTTGTCGTCGCGCCCGGGCGGCACGCGCAGCGCACGCGCGTCGAAGAGCTGCTGACGGACCCGCGCCCAGCGTTCGCGATCCTCGGGGTCGCGCAGCAGCTGCAGCGTGGACATGCCGTGCTCGAAGGTCCCGGCAGGCGTGACCTCGAGCAGCGCCGCCGCCCAGCGGCCGTCGTCCTCGCCGAGCACGTCGATGAACTGCTCGGGCGTCCAGGCGTAGAACTTGCCCTCCACTCCCTCGCTATCGGCATCCCAGGCCGCGGCGAAGCCTCCCTCCGGCGTGCGCATGTCGCGGAGGAGGAACTCCGCCGTCTCGCGCACGACGCGCTCGGCGAGCGGGTCGCCGGTCGCGCGCCACCAGTGGAGATAGACGCGCAGGAGGAGCGCGTTGTCGTAGAGCATCTTCTCGAAGTGCGGAACGACCCAGGAGTCGTCGACGGAGTAGCGGGCGAAGCCGCCGCCGAGTTGGTCGTACATCCCGCCACGTGCCATCGCCTCGCACGTGCCCTGCACCATGGCAAGGGAGTCGGGCTGGCCCGTGCGCGCCGCGTGACGCAGGAGGAACTCGAGCACCATCGACGGGGGAAACTTCGGCGCGCGGCCGAAGCCGCCCCGCGCGACGTCGTAGGACTGGCGCAGGGCCGCGACTGCGGCGTCGAGGTCTCCCGCAGACGGAGGAGTGCCTTCGGAGGCGACGGCACGCTCACGCTGCTCAAGCGCCCGGGTGATGCGCTCCGCCGCACCAGCGACCTCGTCTCTGCGGTCGCGCCACGACTCGGTGATCGCGGTGAGCAGCTGCGGGAAGGACGGCATGCCGTGGCGTGGCTGGGGCGGGAAGTACGTGCCGGCGTAGAAGGGCCTGCCGTCGGCATCGGCGAAGACGCTCATGGGCCAGCCGCCGTGCCCGGTGAGCGCGACGGTGGCGTCCATGTAGACGGAGTCGACGTCAGGGCGCTCCTCGCGGTCGACCTTGATGCTCACGAAGTTGTCGTTGAGGAGCTGCGCGATCGCATCGTCCTCGAAGGACTCATGCGCCATCACGTGACACCAGTGGCACGCGGAGTATCCGACGGAGATGAAGACCGGCACGCCGCGACGCCGCGCCTCGGCGAAGGCGTCTTCGCTCCACTCCCACCAGTCGACCGGGTTGTCCGCGTGCTGCTGGAGATAGGGAGAGGTGGAGTCGGCGAGGCGATTGGCCATGGGAGGAGTCTGCTCCCCCGCGCGTACACCTGCAGAAACCCCCACCGCACGGGTCGCCGACTCCGCCACGCGGCCCTAGCATCCCGGCCAGCGGGGTCGGGCACCCCGGAGGACTCGCGGGCCTCGTCACGGTCACCTGTGCCACACAGATCAAGAGATGAAAGGCCGAGAAGCCATGCTGTCGAGCACCTCATGCTGCA
>JAPOKX010000013.1:0-20131 GCA_029977425.1 Actinomycetota bacterium | reverse complement strand
GGACTCGCGGGCCTCGTCCAGTGCACCTGTCTCGACGACGCGAAAGGTCAAGCCTCATGCTGTCCAGCGCTTCATGCTGCAATCCCAAGGAACTCGCGAACTCCCACCTGAGCCCAGCGCTCGCGCAGGCACCGCAGCAGGTGACCCCCGCGCACCACGGTGCGTCGCGACCCTCGGGTCCCACCGCCGAACTCCTCGTCGTCGGCGACATCGTCACCAACAACCCCGCGGCACCCGCGGCAGAAGCGATGGCGATCTCCGGTGGCAAGATCATCGGAATCGGCTCTCAGGCCGACGTCGAGGGACTCGTGACGGCAGCCACCACGACGCTCAAGCCCGGTGGCGTCATCCTCCCCGGCCTCATCGAGCCGCACATGCACATCTGGACGTCGCTGCTCACCTACCCCAACGTCGACCTCGCGCACGACCTGTGCCCCACCCTCGACGATGCGGTCGCGGCCATCAAGGCCGCGGTGGCCAAGGCCCCCGCCGGCCAGCCCGTGTGCTTCAAGAACTTCGACCCCAGCCTCTACCCCGGCGAGCCGGTGCTCACCCGCGCGACCCTGGACCAGATCGCGCCCGACAACCCGGTCCTCGTCTGGAATGCCTCGGGCCACTTCATGTACGTCAACAGCAAGATGTTCGAGGCGGCCGGCATCACGGACAACACCCCCGATCCGCCCGGGGGCACCTTCGAGCGAGCCGACGGCAAGATGACCGGTGTCGTGGGCGAGCCCCCCGCGGAGCAGCTCATCCTCAAGGGCCTCCCCCAGCCCTCCATGGCGGACATCACGAAGTACATCCGCGAGATCCTCACCGCGTGCGCCGCCCAGGGCGTCACGTCGGTGCGGGAGGCAGCGACCGGCGCTCTCGCGGGACCGAAGGAACTCGCGCTCCTGCACCAGCTCAATGGCCAGGCGCGCTTCCCCGTCCGCGTGTCGACAGCGCAGTTCGCGGTCCTGCCCGGGCACACGCCCGTCGAGGTCGCCGCGATGTGGAAGGCCGCCGGAGTCACCCCCTTCAGCGGTGACGAGATGCTCCGCGCTGACGCATGGAAGGTCGTCTCCGACGGCTCCAATCAGGGCCGGTCCGGCTACTTCCTCCAGCCGTACCTCGGCGAGGACAACGGCGGCAAGTCCGACTACACCCCCGAGTCCCTCCGCGTGGCCCTCAAGGCCGGCCTCGACGACGGCTGGCAGGTCATGGTGCACACCAACGGCGACGCGGCCGTGGAGTTCGTGCTCGAGGCCTTCGAGGAGATCCTGCCGGGATACGGCGACCATGACCTGCGCCATCGCCTCGAGCACTGCTCCTTCACCATGGACGACCAGCTCACCCGCATGGCGGCGCTCGGCGTCTCCCCGAGCTTCCTCATGAACCACCTCTACTACTGGGGCGCCGCGTTCCGCGACACCATCCTCGGGCCCGCACGCGCCGGCAGGCTCGATCGCGTCGCCTCGGCGTATGCCGCCGGGCTCAGGCCGTCACTGCACTCCGACTACAACGTCACCGCCGTTCACCCACTGCTCAGCGCGCGCACCGCCGTGCTCCGCCGCACGAAGGCCGACAACCAGGTGCTCAACGCGGCCGAGTGCGCGACCCCCGATCAGGCGCTCGCTGCGATCACCACGCACGCCGCGTGGCAGATCCACGCTGATGACCGCGGCTCCCTCGAGGTCGGCAAGGCAGCGGACTTCGGCATCGCCGATGGCAACCCCTGGGGCTCGGACCCCGAGGGCTGGGCAGACATCGCGTTCCAGGCGACGTACGTCGATGGAGCGGAGGCCTGGCATGCCTGATGCACGCAAGCCCCTCATTCCCCTGCTCTTCCTGGGGCTGCTTGCTGCGATCCAGTCGGCCGACCCCAACATCTCGTCCTCAGCCCTGCTCACCGCGGGCAAGGCGCTCGACATGGGCACGCTGTCCGCTCTCGCCGCCAGCATCAGCACCTTCGTCCTCGCGGCCACGGTCATCACGACCGGGATGATGGCCGACCGATTGGGACGGCGGAAGATCCTCATCGCCGCGCTGCTGCTGAGCGCCGCGAGCGACCTCGTCGTCGCCCTCGCCCCGGACGTGTACGTCTACCTGATCGGCCGCGCGCTCGCGGGCGTGGGCCTGGGCGCGGTCTTCGGCGCGGCTTTCGCCTACGTCAAGACCTTCGCGTCGGGCAAGGGCGGGCTCCCGGCGGCACTCGGACTCTTCACCGCGGCGTCCAGCCTCTTCACCCTGGTCATCACATTCCTCGGCTCATCGCTCGTGGGCGTGGACTGGCGGCTGGCCTACGTCGTCGTGCCCGCGCTCAGCCTCGTGAGCATCGCGCTCGTCCTCGCACTCTTGCCCAAGGACGGCCCTCGCGCGGCGCATCAGGGGCCCTGGGACTTCACCGGACAGCTGCTCCTCGCGGTCGGCATCATCGTCTTCCTCTATGGCGTCTCGCATGCCACCAACGGCCTCACCTCGCCGCTGACCGTGATCCCCGTGCTCGCCGGCGCGGCGATCCTCGGGCTCTTCGCGCTGTGGATGCGCAAGAAGGGCGAGGACGGTGTCTTCCCCATTCGCCTCTTCCGCGAGCCCGTCTTCATCGCGGCGATCCTGGTGGGTCTTGTCTTCAACTTCAGCAATGGCGTCCTGCTGCTGTCCTTCAGCAATCTCTTCCAGTACGCCAACGACCTCAAGGGATTGTCGCTCTCCCTCATGCAGATGCCCTTCCTGCTCGCGGGCATCGTGGCTGCCCTGGTGGTCGGGCGGATGCGGGGCGCTGGGCGCATCTCGCAGCGCGGAGCGGTCCTGGTCGGCACGATCGTCCTCGCAGGAGGCCTCGCGCTCTTCGCCGTCACGGCGATGTCTCGCCCTTCGAATGTGCTCTTCTTCCTGCCGGCCCTCATCATCACCGGCTTCGGCCTCATCATTCCCGCGATCCCCTACGGCGGCCTCTTCCTCCAGGAGGCCGACGAGAAGCACTACGGCGCGGTGTCGTCCTCGCGCACCACGGTCGGCCAGTTCTGGTACGCCCTCGGCCTGGCGGGCTCCACCGTGCTCATCGACGGGCTCACGCGCAACGCCGTGAGCAACAAGCTGGGGCCTTCGGCGGGGACGGAGCTCGAGCAGTGGTCGGCCACGGGCGGCAAGCCGAGCAACTCCTCCGTGCTGCCCGATGCGGCCTTCGCGTTCAGTGCGTCCTTCGCCGTCACCATGGTGGTGCTCGCGGTGACTGTCGTCATCGCCGGCATCGCGGCCTGGCTGCTGCTCAAGCGCTTCCAGCATGGGGATCCACCGCACACCGCCGACGCGCACCCCCACGAGGGCAGCGCATCGACTGCTTCCCCGTGACGGCTACTTGCCCGTGATGTCGATCGAGACGCCGCACAGGCCAATCACCGCGCCGCTGGCATCCGTGATCGGAGCCTTGACGGTCCAGTAGACGCGCTCCTCGCCCGTGGCCTTCACCACATCGCGCTCCTCGCGCGAGACGGCCACGCCGGACTCCATCACCTCTCGGTCGTTGACCTTGAGGTCATCGGCTTCCGCGAGATCGAAGAAGGCGGAATCGTCCAGGCCGACGATCTCGCTGAGGGGGGCGCCGAAGAGCTCGCACACCATACGGTTGGCATAGGTGTAGCGGCCCTCGGTGTCCTTGCTGTAGACGGCGATGTCGAGCGTGTCGAGGATCGTCTCAGGGTTCATGAGGGGCTCCTTCGCAGACGGGTGCATCCGGGCCACCCGCGGGTGACGCGAGGGTAGCCTCGAGTCGTGCGCAGGATCATCGAAACCACCCGATACGTCGTCGTCCTCCCCTCGCTGGGCGCCCTCTTCGGCGGCCTGATTCTCATCATCATCGGCCTGTGGGACATGGGAGCCGCCGCGCTCAAGCTCGTCCAGCCCAACGTCGACCTCAAGGAGTCCGTCGTTTCGGTGCTCGCGGCCGTGGACACCCTGCTCCTCGCGACCGTCCTGCTCGTCATCGGCTACGGGCTGTACGAGCTCTTCGTGGACGAGGACCTTCAATTGCCGGCGTGGCTTCAGATCCACTCTCTGGACGACCTCAAGGGGAAGTTGATCGGCGTCGTGGTGGCGGTGATCGCCGTGGTCTTCCTCGGCGAGCTCGTGGAGGGCAGTGACGCGGGGGCGACCATGATGATCGGCATCGGAGCGGGTGCGCTCGTGCTGGCGCTCGCGGCCTTCTCCTACGCCACGCGCGCGTCCGGCAAGCCCGACAAGGGCGGCTCCGCCGACCCGACGGGCACGTCGGCCGACAAGTAAGGTTCAGCGCATGTCCGACGACGCTTCTCGCGCGCCCCGGGTCATCGCCTATCAGGGCGAGCCTGGCTCCAACTCGGATGCCGCGAGCCGCGAGGTCTACCCCGATCTCGACCGACTTCCCTGCGCCACCTTCGAGGACGTCTTCGCCGCCATCGACGAGGGCCAGGCCGACCTCGCGATGATCCCCGTGGAGAACTCCATCGCCGGCCGCGTCGCGGACATCCATCACCTCCTGCCCGAGTCCGGCCTGCACATCGTCGGCGAGCACTTCATGCCGATCCACTTCGCCCTCCTCGCCGTGCCCGGAGCCAGCGAAGAGGGCATCACGACGGTGCGCAGCCACTCCCATGCGCTCGGCCAGTGCCGTCAGTTCATCCGCGAGCACGGCTGGCGATCCGTCGTGGCCGACGACACGGCCGGAGCGGCGCGCGAGATCGCAGAGGCAGGGGACCCCTCCGTCGCCGCACTCGCGCCCGTGCTCGCTGCAGAGCTCTACGGGCTCGACGTACTCCAACGTGACGTGGAGGACGAGCACCACAACACGACCCGATTCCTCGTCCTCGCGCGCGAGGCGGCAACCCCTCCTGCTGACGCTGGCCCGATGATCACGACGTTCGTCTTCCGCGTGCGCAACGTGCCCGCCGCTCTCTACAAGGCGATGGGCGGCTTCGCGACCAACGGCGTCAACATGACGAAGCTGGAGAGCTACCAGCTCGGGGGCACCTTCTCCGCCACGCAGTTCTATGCCGACGTCGAGGGCCATCCGGCCGAGCGGTCGCTCGCGCTCGCACTGGAGGAGCTCGCCTTCTACACGGCGTACCTGCGCGTGCTCGGCACCTACCCGGCCAGCCCCTTCCGCGACAGCGTGGCGGGAGGCTAGGCCCGGCTCTCGCCCAGGGTGATCGCGACGACGCCGATGATGACGATCGCGATGCCGGCCACCGTGAGCAGGTTCATCCGCTCGCTGAAGACCAGCCAACCGCCGACCGCAGCACCGACCGTGCCGAGACCCGCCCAGAGCGCGTACGCCGGACCGACGTCCAGCGTCTTGAGCGCGAAGGCCAGCAGCGTGAAGGCGAGGCCATAGCCGACGACGACCGCGACGGACGGCCAGAGACGCGAGAAGCCATCGCTGGCCTTGAGAGACAGGGTGCCGACGACTTCCGCCGCGATGGCCAGCACGAGGAGGACCCAGGCCACCGCTACTCCTCCGGTTGGGTCAGCCCTCCCAGGCGACCGTGACGACGTCGTACGGGAGCAGCCAAGCATCCGGGTAGAGGATGCACAGCAGCAGGGTGCCTCCGCCGATCGCCAGGCCCGCGTGGGCCTCGCTGACATTGAAACCAGGCTTGGTGGCGTGAGCCTCAGCAATGAAGGCGGCGTACTCCCTCGTCACGGCTTCACGTACGGCGGGCTCGTGCCAGCCTGTGCGCATCTGTTCGAGGGTGATCACGCGCAGGCGGTGACGTCCAGGCCGCTGGGACTCGCGGATGAACGCGGCCTCGGCAACACCGCGCCCCCAGTCGGCCGCGATCCGGGCCATCCACTCCTCGTTGGCGCGCATCGCGTAGGCAGCCTGACGCTTCGAGGCATCGAGGAAGAGGGCCGCCTTGGTGGGATAGCGAGCGAAGAGGGCACCCTGGGACGAGTGCGCGCCATGCGCGATCGCGTCGACCGTTGCCGCGTCGTAGCCGTGCTCACCGACTTCATCCAGAGTCGCCTGCAGGAGGCGGTCGCGCACAGGATCGCCCGTGCCGAAGGGCACTGGAGCGTCGATGTGAGGGGCCTCCACGTCAGGCATGAGCTGGGGTGGGACTCCGGAAGCCAACGCTGCGAGGAATACCACCCCGAGGCGATGGACGTCGATCGCGCCGATTCCGGGGCGACGCGCGACGAGCACGAGTCCCAATGCTGCGCTGAGCACGAATGCCCGACGCGCTGCGTCTTCGCGCGAGAGGGCACCGGGAGCCGGCGTGCACCACCGCGTGATCTGCGCACCCAGGGTCTGGTCGACCGCGCTTCCGAGGTCCTCGTCGAACTGCCCCACGATGAGGAACTCCACCGCGGCACGGACTTCCTCGACCGGATGGGCAAGGGAATCGAGCACGCTGACGAAGCGCTGACGGTCCGGAGATGTCTCGAGAAGTCCCGCGGAGGCGAGGAGTTCGAGAAGCAGGCCGCGCAGCACAGGCTCAGCGGACTCGGTCCATGTCGATGCCGCCAGCTCAGAGCGATCGGCGTAGCGATCCTGCAGGGGCCGGCGCGAGGTGCCCGCCTCGCGAGCCACCCTTGCGAAGGTGAAATCGCCCCAGCCTTCCTCCGCCGCCACGCGCACGGAGGCAGCACTCAGCGCGCGGTCGGTGCGCCGGACACGCGGCGACATGAGGAGGTCGGCCACCCTCTGACCCTACTGCGGAAAACCCCCTATCGCCCCGCATCCAGGGGACGTGCCACGAGGGACTGCAGCCGGGGCTCGCGCTCAGCGGTCATCTGCACGTCCAACTCGATTCGGCCGGCCTGGGAGTCGACCATCCACCGCGCGTGAGCAGGACTCCGGGAGGTGACGCTGGCCACGTCCCGTCGCACGGACCCTGCAGAGAGGGCGAGCCATGCCTGCCGCCGCTCCGCGCGCGGCTGGTCGAGGTCGAGGTTCACCGCAGCGATGGCGTCGAGGGCCGCATCGTCCCAATCCTCGAGGAGGGACTCGGCGAGGTCCATGACGCGCTCCGTCTGAGGCCACAGACGGTCGATGGCGCGCAGGCGTGCCGCCTCTGCCGCCTCGTCGGCGACGATCTCCGAGAGGGCCTCGGCGCACACGAGGCGCATCGGCGCGTAGGTGCGGTTGCCCAGGGCAACGACGGCCCAGCGGGTGTCGGGGTGCCAGCGCATGTGCGAGCCGTAGCCCGGATAGCCACCGCTGTGGTGGATGAAGCGCCCCAGCTCCGGGTGCTCCGTGACGTGCATGCCCATGCCGTAGGAGCCGAACGATCCGTCCGGGTCGCGGCCCACGGTGACGTGCGCGCGCTGCATCTCGCGGCGCGACCAGCGCGACAGCGGGCCGACGTCCGGGGCATCGGACCAGGCGCCCTCGAGGAAGGCAATCCACTTCGTGAGGTCGTCGACCGTGCTCCACAATCCGCCCATCGGACTGAAGGCGCCGGACGGCCCTTCCTCCTGCTCCACGAGACCCGCTGCCACGGGATGCATCCCGATGACGCGACCGGCTGTCGAAGCTACGTCGAAGGTGGACGACTGCATGTCCAGCGGATCGAGCAGCCGCTCGCGCACGACATCGCGGTAGTCCTGCCCGGTCACCGTGGTGATGACGCGGCCGAGCAGGGCGTACGCGATGTTGGCGTACTCGAATTCCAGTCCGGGCGGACGGCAGAAGGTGAGACCAGCCGCGACGAGGGCGTCGAACTCATCGATGGGGAGAGACTCCTGCCGGTCGCCCCACGGGTCGTCGGTCGGGAAGCCTGCGGTCATTGTGAGCAGGTGACTGATGCGCAGTGGGGGCGACGTGGAGGGAAGCCCGATCGAGCGCGCCCAGGGAAGTACGTCGACGAGCGGCGTATCGAGCGCGAGAAGGCCATCGTCACGCAGGAGCAGGACCGTCGCCGCGGTGAAGCTCTTGGTCATCGAGGCGATACGGAACGGGGACGCTGCCGCGCGCTCAGGAGGGAAATCCCCGACCGATCCGCGGTGCACGAGTTCGCCCCCGAGCATGAGTCCGTAGGAGACCACGGGAACGGAGTGAGTGGACGCGGCCTGCGCCATGCGCTCGTCGAGAATGCCTACCGCCATGGCCACGTCCACGCCGCGACGCTAGCGGAGCGCGGCCCGAAATCCCGCGTATGCGTCCGTGACTCCCCTAGGGTCTGGGACAGCGACCAGGAGGGGCGCGCGACACAGGAAGGGTTCCACCGATGACCATGACTTTCGGTCAGTCCATCAAGCACGTCTTCAGCAACTACGCCACCTTCCGCGGACGCGCCTCGCGTTCCGAGTTCTGGTGGTTCTACCTCTTCAGCGCGATCGTCAGCCTCGTGCTCGAACTCATCTCCCGCCCGCTGGGACTCACCTTCGGCGGCGGCGAGTACGTCATGGGCGAGGGTGCGTCGGCCGCGGTCATCGTGATCCCGGGCACCTCGGTCCTGAGCACGATCTGGAGCCTGGCGGTGCTGCTTCCCACCCTGGCCGTCGCCACACGGCGCTTCCACGACTCCAACAAGTCCGCGTGGAACTGGCTGTGGCTTCTTGCGATCCCCCTGTGCGGTGTCGGCGCCATCATCCTGCTCATCTGGTGGATCCTGCCGGGCACTCGCGGCCCCAACCGCTACGGCGAGGGCCCAGCACAGCCTGTCTGAGACCCCGACGTGCGCGCGGGCACTCGTCTAGGAGACTAGGCGGGTGCCCGCTCGTCTTGTCATCATCGGATCCGGCGAGACGTCGCCGACCATGGTGAAGGTCCACCGCGAGCTTCTCGCGACCGCCGGCAGCGGCAGCAGCGCGATGCTGGATACGCCGTTCGGCTTCCAGGCGAATGCCGACGACCTCACCGACAAGATCAGCGAGTACTTCCGCGACTCCGTGGGCGTCGACATCTCGGTGGCCTCGTGGCGCAGGCGAGACGAGCCGGTCGCTTCGCGTGAACGGGCCCTGGCCCTGCTGGGCCGCGCGTCCTGGGCCTTCGCCGGCCCCGGGAGCCCGTCGTACGCCCTGCGGCAGTGGGCAGAGACGCCCATGCCCGCTGCCCTCGCCGACATCGTGCGCCGCGGCGGGTCGCTCGTCATGGGCAGCGCTGCCGCGGTCACCGTCGGCGTCGCGTCCCTGCCCGTCTACGAGATCTACAAGGTCGGCGACGAGGCGCGGTGGCTGCCCGGGCTCGACCTGCTCGGCACCCTGACGGGCATCAGCGCCGCTGTCATCCCCCACTACGACAACCGCGAGGGCGGGCGCCACGACACGCGCTTCTGCTACATGGGCGAGCAGCGGCTGCTCGAGCTCGAAGGGATGCTGGCCGACGACGTCGGCATCCTCGGGGTCGACGAGCACACCGCTGTCATCATCGACGTCGAATCGGGTGCCGTGGACGTCCGTGGCGCGGGCGGGCTCACCCTGCGCTACCGGGATCGCGAGCGCATCATCCCCGCCGGCGAGTCCACGACCGTGGACTCCATGGCCGCAGCCCTGCTCGGCGAGGGCGGCGCCGTAGCGAGCGGCCCCGCGGCCGCACCCTCAGTGGCGGTCGCCTCACGCGCCACACCATCCACGGGTTTGCGCGCGGATGCCGAGGCGCGTCGTGTGGCATTCGATGCCGCACTCGTCGAGGCCGACGCGGAGCGCGCGCTCGAGGAGGCGCTGGGCCTCGAGCAGGACATCCACGCCTGGAGCGCCGACACCCTGCAGAGCGATGACATAGATGCCGCCCGCGCGATCCTCCGGTCGATGCTCGTGGACCTGGCCACGGCCGCCCGGACCGGCCTGCGCGACGAGCGCGAGGTGATCGGCCCCTTCATCGATCTCCTGCTCGACTCTCGGCAGCGCGCCCGCGCGTCGAAGGACTTCGCCTCGAGCGACGCGTTGCGCGACGGGCTCATCGCGCTGGGCATCGAGGTCCGGGACACCCCCGACGGCGTCACCTGGGAGCGGTCAGGCTCGTGAGACCAGAGCCACGACACCGCTGATCGTGCCCACGTAGACAGAGCCGTCGGGCCCGACGTAGCCGGCCGCGTAATGGTTGTTGAGCAAGGGGCCGAGGCCGGCGAGCCGACGCCAGCGCACCTCACCTGAGTGCGCGTCGACGGCCGTGAACCACCAGGCGTCCGTGCCGAGAAGGCTCGGCTCCTTGGTGTAGGTGAGGACGGCACCATCCGCCAGGAGACCCTTCGACACCAGTGACGGAATGGTGATGTCCGCGGACTCCCACGCCACCGCGCACCCACCCGGGCCGACGTCGACGCGGGCCAGGCCCGGGACCGTCGAGTGCCCACCGGCCACCGCGGTGACGCTGTAGCCGTAGTTGCTCTCCACCACGAGGGAGTCGCCCAGTGCGATGAGGGAGTTCTCCGTCGCGCTCTCGCCCTCGCCGAACACGGGTACGCGACACAGCTCGAAGGGCCGCTCACCGCTCACATCGACCACCACGACATTCATCCGCGGGTCCGCATTGTCGGTGATCGCGACGTAGCGGCCGTCGACTCCAAAGACGGTCGGCGTCGTGCCCGAGGCACGACTGGTCTGCCCCGGCTTGAGTCGCACCCCCCGGTCGTAGGCCAGGCGCCAGTCCACGACGGGCGCGCCCTCAGACACGCTCAGGCGCAGCAGCTCGGCGCCCGTGACGACATAGGCACCGCCCTCGACGACCGCGAAGGAGTTCTCGATGTCCACGGGGCTGCCACCGGGACCGGCAAGCAATGAGCGGGCGGTTCCCGACGCAGGGTCGAGGACTCCCACCGTGCCCTGGCGGCCGACGAACCAGAGCAGTCCGCTCCAGGCAGGGACGACCGAAGTGATGCCCTCGCCAGGCTGCAGGGCATCCGTCACGTCGAAGTCGTCGATGGGCGACAGGTCACGGGCGTCGAATCTCGCGATGACCCCATCGGGCAGGGGCGTGACGAGGCGCTGCTCCGCGTCGAGCACGGCGTAGCCGCCGCCCGAGAAGTTGGTCAGCGCGTCGGCGGCCAGCGCACGCGAGGCGAGTCGACGTTCGGCGAGCGGTGCGAGGGTGCGGGCGTCGAGGACGTAGGCGCGCACCTCCGTGGGGCTCACGCAGACGGCCACTACCTCTCCGCGGTCATTCCACAGCAGCGAGGCGCAGTCGCCGCCCGCGAAGAAACTGGTCACGTCGGCCGTCGTGGGGTCGGGCAGGAGCGCTGTCGCGTACGCGTCCGTCATCCACGAGTCGTTGTGAATCGTCGCCCACTCCCCCGGCGCGAGCGCGGGGTTCTGCGGCACGGGAGTGCCGGCCATGGGCTGCGCCCCCGCCGCGTCTCCCTGCAGCTGCGGCACCCACGGTGGCCGGGGGAACTGCGGAATCCCCGATCCGGGCAGTGCCGCGACGGCTGCCACGAGGACGTACGCACCGAGGACTCCCGCGACCGCGGGGGCGACCCCGACGACCGGCTCGGCCACCACCGGTGCGCGCGATGCTCGCACCCGGACGAGGAACACGATCAGCCCGATCACGGCGAGGAGCATGGTCGCGAGCGCGACCGGCCGCGGCGCCCAGGAGGCAACGGCCACCTGCCACGCGCGCGTGAGGGAGAGGATGCCCAGAGCGGAGAGGGCAGCGAGGGCGACAACCGCAGGGCGGCGGCGGCCGCGCACGACTCCGGGGACAGCCGCCCATGCGACGACGACCAGCGACGCGACCACGACGATGAGGACGCCCGCGACGGCATAGGTCGGCGCTCCAGCTCGGAGCCCGGAGGCAATCGCCCCGCCACCCACCCAGAAGGCGGTCGCGAGGGCCACCGGCGAGGTCGCCGTGGCTGCGGCCACCGCGACGAGGACGGCCACCACGATCGAAGCGACCGATGCCCGGGACGTCATCGGCTCATTGTGGCGGGGATTGCGTCCCCCGGCGGCCGCATTCGGGCGGCGTCTAGTGTGACGCCATGGCCTACGACGCGAATCGCCTGCGCGCCCGGGTGTCCGGCTTGCGTGAGGGCGCTGCCCACTTCGACGGACCCGGCGGCACACAGGTGCCCGACGAGGTCGCCGACGCCATCTCGGAGACCCTGCGCGCTGCGGTCTCCAACCGCGGCCGCGGCACCGCCGCGGAGCGCCGCGCAGACGACATCGTCGTCGGCGCGCGCCAGGCGATGGCGGATCTCCTGGGAGCTGATCCCCGCGGGATCGTCTTCGGGCGCAGCATGACGCAGATCACGATGGACATCGCGCGCACGCTCGCGCAGGACTGGGGTCCCGGCGACGAGGTCGTGGTGAGTCGCCTCGACCACGACGCGGACGTGCGCCCGTGGGTGATCCACGCCGAGCGCGCGGGGGCGACCGTGCGGTGGGCTGACTTCGATCCGGCCACCGGAGAGTTGACGCCCGACGACGTGGTGCGCCACGTGACGCCGCGTACGCGCCTGGTCGCTCTCACGGGCGCGTCCAACCTCATCGGCACGAGGCCGGACCTTGCGGCGATCGGCGTCGGCGTGCACGAGCACGGAGCCCTCTTGTACGTCGACGGAGTGCACCTGACGGCCCACGCCCCCATCGACGTGGCCGCGATCGGCTGCGACTTCTACGCCTGCTCGCCGTACAAGTTCCTCGGTCCTCACCTCGGCGTCCTCGCCGCATCGCCCGACCTGCTCGAGACGCTGCACCCCGACAAGCTGCTGCCCGCGACCAACGTCGTGCCCGAGCGCTTCGAGCTCGGCACCCTGCCCTACGAGCTGCTCGCGGGCGTGACGGCCGCCGTCGACGTGCTCGCCGACCTGGTCCCCAGCGATGGCGACCGCCGAACCCGCATCCTCACGTCGATGCAGGCACTCGAGGACTACGAGGATGCCCTCCATGCGCGCATGCGCGAGGGCCTCGAGTCGATCCCGGGCATCCGGCTCTACAGCAATGCCAAGCACCGCACGCCCACCGAGACCTTCACGATCGACGGTCACGCGTCCGCGGATATCTCTGCTCACCTGGCAAGCCGAGGGGTCAACGCGCCCGCAGGCAACTTCTACGCGCTCGAGGTGTCCCGGTGGCTCGGCCTCGGCGACGCCGGTGGCGTGCGGGTCGGGCTCGCGCCCTACTCCCATGACGACGACGTCGACCGGCTCATCGCGGGCCTGCGCGACCTCACCGCCTGATCACGCTCATCCCACCTGGGAGGTCCCATGCTCGCCGCTGCCGCCACATCCATTCACCCCGACGATCCGCTGTCGGGTCTCACGGTGGGCCAGTTCCCCGACCCTGAGCCCGCGGAGGGGTGGGTGCGCGTCGCGGTCCGCGCGGCGAGCCTCAACCACCACGACCTGTGGAGCCTCAAGGGCGTCGGCCTGCCCGCCGACCGGCTCCCCATGATCCTCGGGTGCGACGCCGCCGGAGTGCTCGCCGACGGCACCGAGGTGATCGTGCACGGCGTCATCGGCGATCCTGCTGCCGGCGGAGGCGACGAGACCCTCGACCCGAGGCGCTCCCTGCTGTCCGAGGTCTACCCCGGCACGCTCGCCGACTTCGTGTGCGTCCCCGAGCGCAACGTCCTGCCCAAGCCGGCCGCCCTCGACTTCGCCTCGGCAGCCTGCCTGCCCACCGCGTGGCTCACGGCGTACCGCATGCTCACCACCAAGGCGCAGGTGCAGCCCGGGCAGACCGTCCTCGTCCAGGGCGTGGGCGGCGGCGTGTCGACTGCAGCAATCCAACTCGCCAAGCAGTTGGGCGCGCGGGTGTGGGCGACGAGCCGCGATGAGGCCAAGCGCGCCGCGGCACTCACTCTCGGCGCGGACGAGGCCTTCGAGCCGGGGGCGCGCCTGCCCGAGCGCGTGGATGCCGTCATGGAGAGCGTGGGCGAGGCGACGTGGTCGCATTCGCTGAAGTCCCTGCGCCCCGGTGGTCGGCTCGTGGTCTGCGGCGCGACCAGCGGCCCGAACCCGCCGGCCGACCTCAACCGCGTGTTCTTCCTGCAGCTCGAGGTCCTCGGCTCCACCATGGGCACCCGAGAGGAACTCGAGCGGCTCATCGATCTCGTCGTGTCATCCGGTGTGCGTCCGACCATCTCGGCGACCTACTCCCTGGCCGATGCTCGCGAGGGATTCGTCCAGCTCGCCGACGGCGACGTGATCGGCAAGATCGTCCTCACGATGACCTAAGCGCCTCGTGGAGGCCTAGGCGTAGTGCGAGCGCTGTGCGTCCTCGACGGTGATGCGCTTGCGGAATACCCAGAAGGACCACGCCTGGTAGGCGATGACCATCGGCAGGCCTATGGCAGCGACGACGGTGATGACGCCGAGGGAGTAGGGGCTCGCAGCAGCGCCCGCGACGGTGAGGCTCGCCTCGGGGTCCAAGGTGCTGGGCAGGACATTCGGATAGAGCGCGATGAACATCGACGCCACGAACGCAGCGATGGCCACGCCGTGCGCCCAGAACGCCAGCAGTGGCCTGGTGCGGAGGTTGGCGATCAGGGCGACGAGCATCCCGGCGACGGCGAGGATGCCGACGCCCAGGGCGATGGCATCGTCGCGCGAGTAGGACCAGTAGGTCCACGCCGCGAAGGCCGTCATGAGCGCACCTGCCACGAAGTCGAACCGCGTCGCCCACGCCTCGTTCTTGCGCTGCACCGATCCGGCCGTCTTCAGAGCCAGGAACGTCGCACCGTGCGCGAGGGAGAAGGCCAGCAGAGTCAGGCCGCCGAGCACGGAGTAGGGGTTGATGAAGGACAGCAGGCTCCGGCCCACGAACTGCCCGCTCGCATCGATGGGGATGCCATGGACGATGCCCGCCCAGAAGACCCCGAAGAGGAAGGCGAGCAGGAGCGAAGCCACGGCCACGGCCGTGTCCCAGCGCGACCTCCACGCTGGGCCCGGCCGCTTGGAGCGGTACTCGATGGCCACGGCACGCACCACGATGGCCACGATGACGAGCAGGAGGGGAAGGTAGGCAGCAGGAAACAGCGCGGCGTACCACGCGGGAAAGGCCGCGAAGATCGCGATGCCACCCGTGACCAGCCACACCTCGTCGGCGTCCCATACCGGGCCGATGGCGGTGAGCATCTGCGCACGCTCTGCCTCGTCTGATCCGAGCGTGCGCGCGAGCATGCCCACGCCGAAGTCGAAGCCCTCGAGGAAGAAGAATCCGGTCCACAGGACCGCGACGATGACGAACCACAGTTCAGGCAGGCCCATCACGCCACCTGCGCAGGTCGAGGAGGCGCAGGCTGGCCCGCCATCGGCTCGTCGTCGGTCGGTGGCCCCTTGATCACGTAGCGGCGCAGCAGGATGAATTCCACGATCGCGAATGCGCCGTAGAGCAGGAAGAAGACGGGAAGGCTGATGAGGAGGAAGGTCGGCGAGATCTGCGACACCGCATCACGGGTGAGCAGCATGTCGTAGACCACCCACGGCTGGCGTGCGTTCTCGGTGAAGATCCAGCCGAACATGTTGCCGAGCCACGGCGTGAAGACGATCCAGATCGAGATGGCCCAGAAGACGCGCCCCTCGGGCAAGCGACCCTTGCGCGTGCGCCACCACGCGACGAGCATCCACGCTGCACCGATCAGGCCGAATCCCATCATGAGCCGGAAGGCGTAGAAGGCGATCCAGACATTGGGCGTGTAGTTGCCGGGGCCGAATTGCTCCTCGTACTGCTCCTGCAGCTCGTTTGCGCCGACGACGACTCCATCGACCGAGTTCGTCGCGACGATCGACAGCAGGCAGGGGATGGACAGCTCCCAGGTGTTCTCACGGGCTTCCTGGTCGATGATCGCCACGATTCCGAGCGATGCGCAGGGCCCCTCGGTCTCCCACAGTGCCTCGCCCGCAGCGATCTTCATCGGCTGCACGTCGGTGACGATGACGCCGAGCACGTCGCCGACGATCATCTGGCCCGTCGCGGCGATGAGCCCCATGGCGATGGCCGTCCGCCAGGCCCAGCGCATCTCGCCCACGTGCTGCCGGCGCTTGAGGTGGTAGGCCGCGACGGCGAAGACGAAGACGGATGCCGCCACAAGCCCACCGAGCACGGTGTGGGCATAGGCCCAGAGCGCGAAGGGCTGGAAGAGGACAGCGCCGATGTCGTTGAGCACCGGGTAGCCGGTGAGCGGGTCGATCGCGTAGCCGACCGGATGCTGCATCCAGGAGTTCGCGACGATGATGAAGTACGCCGACAGCCACGTGCCCAGCGTGAAGATCCAGATGCACGCGACGTGGACGCCGCGGGGCAATCGGTCTCGGCCGAAGAGCCACAGGCCGAGGAAGGTCGACTCCAGGAAGAACGCGAAGAGGCCTTCCATGGCCAGGGGCGCACCGAAGACGTCGCCGACGAATCGGCTGAAGACCGACCAGTTCATGCCGAACTGGAACTCCTGCACGATCCCCGTCACGATTCCCATCGCGAAGTTGATGATGAGAAGCGAGCCGAAGAAGCGAGCGAGCCGCCGATAGGAGTCCTTGCCCGTCCTCCAGTGCAGCGTCTCGAGGAGAGCGACGTAGGGCGCGAGCCCGAGGGTGAGCGGCACGAAGAGGTAGTGGTAGAGCGTCGTCGTCGCGAACTGAAGCCTCGACAGATCAACCAGCAGCCCGTCGCCCACGGGCACATCCCATCAGATAGCGGGTCGCCGGGTGGCACGATGTGCGGATGCGCCTCCTGCCCGGGCCCGTGGAAGGAGCCGTCGCCGTCACGGTGACCTCCCTGGAGATGACCTCCGTCGATCAGCTCGTCCCCGCGGATTCTCCTTCGGGCACGTCGTGGTTCCGCGTGGAAGTCGACAAGGCCCGCTCTTCGCGCGACTTCTACCGGCGCGTGGGCGGGCCCTGGCACTGGGTCGATCGCCTGGACTGGGACGACGCCCAGTGGGGTGCGTGGACAGACCGCCTGGAGCATCACCTGCTCATCTGCCGACAGGACGGCGAGGACGTCGGCTATGCCGAGCTCGAGCAGCAGCCGGGCGGCGATGTCGAGATCGCCTACTTCGGGCTGATGCCCGAGGCGATCGGCCGCGGACTGGGACGCTGGTGGCTCGCTCAGGTGCTGCACGAGGCCTGGCGACTGCCCGGGACGCGGCGCGTCTGGGTACACACCTGCACGCTCGACGGTCCCGCGGCACTGTCCACCTACGAGGGCCGAGGCCTGCGCCCCTATGCCCGCGAGGTGGAGTGGCGGCTTCCCGATGCGGCGGATGCCCCGCCTAGGCTGGCCCCGTGAGCGATCAACCCCCGAGCGATCAACCCCCGAGCGATCAGGAAGTGAACCCATCCCAGGCCGGGCCGTCCGACGAGACGCCCGCCCCGCCGCCTCCCGCGCCGACGCCGCCGCCTCTTCCTCCGACGCGCCTTCCCCCTGCACCGGCGTACGGATACGCACCACCGCCCGGATTTCCGCCACCGCCCGTCTACCAGGCGAAGCCCAAGGCCAACGGCCTTGCCCTGACGTCGATGATCCTGGGCATCCTCGGTATCACCGTCGGGATCTGCCTGCTCTTCTTCCCCGTCCTGCCCATCCTCGCGGTTGTCTTCGGTCACATCGGGCTCACGCAGACGCGCAAGACCGGGGCGCCCGGCCGCGGCTACGCCATTGCCGGCCTCGTCACGGGCTACATCGGCATCGCGCTGGCTATCCTGTGGCTCATCGCCACCATCATCGGCACCTTCACGTCGCCGATGCCCACCTTCTGATCGTCATCCATCCCCGGACTGATCGATGACGCGCCGCGGTCTCACTCTCTTCATCGCGCTGTCCATCATCTGGGGCACGCCGTACCTCTTCATCCGCATCGCGGTGGAGTACGTCGAGCCGTCGGTCATGGTGGCCCTGCGCGTCGGACTGGCGGCGCTGCTCCTCCTGCCCGTGGCCCTCGTCCGCGGGCAGTTCCGCGGCATCCGCCCGTATCTCCCGTGGATCGCGCTCTTCGGCCTCGTGGAGATCACGGGACCGTTCCTCATGCTGGGCTACGCCGAGACCCAGCTCACCAGCTCCACCACGGCACTGCTCATCGCCGCCGTGCCCATCGTCGCGGCGGTCATGGCTCGCTGGCTCGGCCTGGACGCGCGACTGGGCGGGATGCGCGTGATCGGGCTGGCCGTGGGGATCAGCGGCGTGGCCGTGCTGGTCGGCCTCGACGTCCCCGGGGACCAGTGGTGGGCGGTAGGCGCGGCCGCGGTGACCGTCGTCGGCTACGCGCTCGGACCCATCGTCATCTCGACGAAGCTGGCGGGCGCCCCGCCGCTCGCGGTGATCAGCCTGGCCCTTGCGGGCAACGCGATCATCTACGCGCCCCTTGCCTGGGTGCAACGGCCCACCGTCCCCGTGCCCGCCGTGGCCTGGTGGTCGATCGTGGTGCTGGGCGTCGTCGCCACCGCGATCGCCTTCCTCATCTTCTTCGCGCTCGTCGCCGAGGTCGGGCCCTCGCGCATGACGGTGATCACGTTCCTCAACCCCGCGGTGGCAGTCCTTCTCGGCGTGATCGTTCTCTCGGAGCCCATCACGTGGGGGCTCGTGCTGGGCTTCCCGCTCGTGCTCCTCGGCTCCTACCTGGCGACACGTCCGGATCGCAATCCGGCGGCGCGCGTCGAGGACGCTCCGCACGCGTGAGGCCCGGCGCTCTCAGGCGGTCGCGTCGAGCTTCGCGCGCACGCTGCGGGCGACGTAGTGATCGGCGAAGAACGATGCGAAGGGAATCGTCCCGGCCAGGAGCACCGCGACGGTGCGCACGACGGTGAAGCGCATCCGGAACGAGATGTCGAGACCGGCCGCGACATACAGCACATAGAGCCACCCGTGGGCCTGCCAGCCCAGCGCATAGATCGTCGCGAGGATCCCCTCATCGGTGAGGCCGAAGCCGTACTTCAACGGCAGGAAGATGACGGACATCACGGCCAGGAGTACGCCGGTGACCCAGGCCATGATCCGGAAGCGCAGGAGCGCGCCGCTGAGACCCTTCATCCGGTCAGGCTATCTTCAGGGCCCGCCTCGGCCGGACTGCGGCGTACGACCCACAGCCACCACATGACCCAGACGAATCCGGCGAAGACGAACCACTGCAGGGTGTAGGCCGCGTTCTGCAAGGGGAAGGGCACGTCCGCCGTCTGCACAGTAAGGGGCACGGGAGCCGGCGCCGGCACGGACGCGGGGTCCTGGCGGGCAAGCACGAGGACGAGGGAGACGACGGGAGTGCCCCAGGCACGCTCGATCTCCTCGCGGGAGACCGCGACGAGGCGACCATCAGGGAGACGAGCCTGCTCCGCGTAGAACTCCTCGAAGGGCTGGAGCGCACCTTCGAGTCGCACCGGACCGGCAGGCACGGCGAGCGCCGGGCTGGCAGGCGAATCGATCCAGCCCCTCAGCACGGCGACGGTCGTCCCGCCGACGACGAAGGGCGTGACCACCCACTCGCCCGGACGTCCGTCGAGCGAGCGCTGCGCCACCAGGAGTTGCTCGGCATCGGCGTACGCGCCCTCCGCCGTGACGGGCCTGCCCACCGACGTGGCGGGGAAGCCGTCGACGCTCGCGGCCTCGAGGACCGGGAGGGGAGCGGCGACCGCGGCACGCTCGGCCTCGACGATGTCGAGGGTGCGCGATCCTTGCCAGAGGCCGGCGGCCACGCATAGTGCAGAGAGGGCCACCGCGAGGAGGGTGAGCCCGATCACGCGAGCGCTCAACGCCGTGTCCTTCACACCATGTCAGCGCGTCGGCGGCTCGGCGCCAGGACTTCCGGGAGTGCCAGGACCCCCGGACGTCCCCGTGCCGTCTTCCTGCTCCCCGCGCTCCTCCGCTTCCTCGGTGAGGTGCGCGTCCGCAGCGCGCTCGGCGTCGCCGGGGCCCTCGGGCAGGTTGGGATCGACCTTGGCCATCTGCTTGCGCATCGACCGGTAGAGCAACACGATCGCCACCACCAGGAAGAGGAACGAGATGAGGCCGAGCAGCCCCGGAGTGACGAGCGAGGGATCGATCGGTGGCTCCTCGGGGAGCGGGCTCGGCAGCGGGCTCTCCTCGAGCAGGAGCGCCGCGAGGAACGTGGTCACGTCCACCATCATCCCTCCCTGATCCCTGCGAAGAGATCCGCCTCGGGCACCTGGGTCTCCACGTGGGAGATCGCCAGGTGGTAGTCCTCGGTGGGCCACAGGTCGCGCTGTAGGTCGAGGGGTACGGCGAACCACATGCCCTCGGGATCGACCTGGGTGCGATGCGCGCGCAGGGCGTCATCGCG
>JAPOKX010000139.1 GCA_029977425.1 Actinomycetota bacterium | reverse complement strand
GCTGCACATGGCCATCCTGCGCAGCCCGATGGCCCACGCCAAGATCACCAACCTCGACGTGACCCCGGCGCTCAAGCGCCCCCATGTCGTGGCCGCCTTCACCGCCAAGGATCTCGGCGACCTCAACGGCTCGATCCCCTGCGTGTGGCCGGTGACCGACGACATCCAGATGCCGGCCTTCCCGGCCCTGGCCGTCGACAAGGTCCGCCATGTGGGCGACTGCGTCGCGGTCGTCCTGGCGACCGACAAGTACGCCGCCGCCGACGCCCTCGACGCCATCGAGGTCGACTACGAGCCCCTCCCCGCGGTCATCGACATGGAGGCGGCGCTCAAGCAGGGCTCGACTGCCGTGCACGATGCCGCAGACGGCAGCCACGGGACCAACGTCTGCTACGAATTCCCGCTCAAGCCTCAGGGTGACGGTGCGTTCGAAGCAGCGGTCAAGGCGGCCGGTGACGATGTCGTCGTCGTGAAGCGACGCTTCATCAACCAGCGCATCATCGCGGGCTACATGGAGCCGCGCGCCGTCGTCGCCTCGCCCATGGGCATGAGCAACGAGATGACCATCTGGTCCGCGACGCAGATCCCGCACATCCTGCGCGTGCTGCTCGCCCTCGTCACCGGGCTCCCGGAGAACTCCCTCCGCGTGATCGCCCCCGACGTGGGCGGTGGATTCGGTGGCAAGCTGCAGCTCTACCGCGAGGAGGTCCTCGCGGTGCAGATCGCACGCCATCTCGGCCGACCGGTCAAGTGGACCGAGACCCGCAGTGAGGACATGGTCGCCTCGCACCACGGCCGCGACCAGATCCAGGACATCCAGATCGCCTCGACCAAGGACGGCAAGATCATCGGCCTCAAGGTCGACCTGATCGCCAACATGGGTGCCTACCTGCAGATCATCACCCCGGGCATCCCGCTCCTCGGCATGTTCATGTACCCGGCGATCTACAAGATGCCGACGTACGAGTTCAACTGCGTGGGCGTCTTCACCAACACCACGCCGACCGATGCGATCCGCGGCGCCGGGCGTCCCGAGGCGACGTACGCCATCGAGCGCATCATCGACGAGCTCGCCGCCGAGCTGGACATGGATCCGATGAAGCTCCGCGAGATGAACTGGATCACGCACGAGGAGTTCCCCTACGCCACCGTCGCAGGCCTCACCTACGACACCGGCAACTACGAGGCCGCCACGGCCAAGGCCATGGAGCTCTTCGGCTACGACGCGCTGCGTGCCGAGCAGGAGCAGCGCCGTGCCTCGGGCGATCCCGTGCAGCTGGGGATCGGCATCTCGACCTTCACCGAGATGTGCGGCCTGGCACCCTCGCGCACCCTGGGCGCCCTGAAGTACGTCGCGGGCGGCTGGGAGCACTGCACGATCCGCGCCCTTCCCACGGGCAAGATCGAGCTCATCACCGGTACGTCGCCCAACGGCCAGGGTCACGAGACAGCGTGGAGCCAGATCGCTTCGAGCATCCTAGGCGTCCCCGTCGATGACATCGAGGTCGTCCACGGCGACACCGGCCGCGCTCCCTACGGCATGGACACCTACGGCTCGCGCTCGCTGGCCGTCGGCGGCCAGGCCATCAAGAAGGCGGCCGAGCGCCTGGTAGAGAAGGCCAAGGTCATCGCGGCGCATCAGCTCGAGTGCTCGGTGGACGACCTGGAGTTCGTGCAGGGCGCCTTCCGGGTCAAGGGCGATCCGGCCAAGTCGCAGCCGCTCGCCGCGGTGGCGTTCGAGGCATTCTCCGCGCACAACCTGCCGGACGGCGTCGAGCCGACCCTGCAGGCGGAGGCCACGGTCGACCCCGATGACTTCTCGTATCCGCACGGCACCCATCTGTGCGCGATCGAGGTCGACACGGAGACCGGCAAGTCGAAGATCCGCAGCTACGTCGCGGTCGACGATGTCGGCGTCCAGGTCAACCCGCTCATCGTCGAGGGCCAGGTGCACGGCGGCCTTGCCTGCGGCATCGGCCAGGCGCTCTACGAGGGAGTGGAGTACGACTCCGACGGCAACCTGCTCACCGCGAGCTTCGCCGACTACCTCATCCCGAGCGCGGCGGACCTGCCGAGCTTCACGACCGACCGCACGGTGACTCCTTCGTCGACCAACCCGCTCGGCACGAAGGGCGTCGGCGAGGCCGGCGCGATCGCGTCACCGCCGGCGATCATCAATGCCATCGTCGACGCGCTGCGCCCCATGGGCGTGACCGACGTCAAGATGCCCGCGACGCCGGAGAACGTCTGGCGAGCGATCCAGGCCGGACAGGGAGGTGCCCAGTGATCCCCATGGCATTCGATTACGTGCGTCCGAGCACGGTTGACGAGGCCGTCGCAGCCCTCGTCGCTGCAGGCGAGGACGGCAAGGTCATCTCCGGTGGCCAGTCGCTCATGCCGGTGCTGCGCCTGCGCATGGCCGCGCCGACCACCCTGGTCGACATCGGCTCCATCGCGGAGATGAAGGGGGTCACCGACGGCGGTGATCATCTCGTCATCGGGGGCAACACCACCCACTACGAGGTGATGAACGACGCCCTGGTCAAGCAGCACGCACCGCTGCTCGCACAGGCGGCCGGCACGGTGGCCGATCCGGCGATCCGTCACCGCGGGACCTTCGGTGGGTCCCTTGCCCACGCCGATCCGGCCGGCGACCTGCCGACCGTGGCCCTGGCGCTCGACGCGACCATGGTCGCCAAGGGCCCCAACGGCACTCGCGAGATCGCGGCGAAGGACTTCTTCGTCGACTACGTCACAAGTGCGCTGGAGCCCGAGGAGATCCTCGTGGCAGTGAAGGTGCCGAAGCTGGGCGATGGCTGGAGCACGCACTACGAGAAGCTCAACCGCACCGCCCAGGCCTGGGCCACGGTCGGTGTCGCTGCCGCCGTGAAGCGGCAGAACGGCACCATCGCCGAGGCTCGCGTCGCGCTGACGAACATGGGGCCCTCCCCCGTGCGCGCTAGCAGCGTCGAGGCTGCCCTGGCTGGCGCAGCCGCGACCGCGGACGCCATCGCCGCCGCTGCGGCGAATGCCGCTGATGGCACCCGCCCGACGAGCGACCTGCACGCGTCGGCGGAGTTCCGCGAGCACCTTGCGAAGGTGCTCACCAAGCGCGCCGTGGCGACGGCCGCGGGCGTCTAGCACTCCTGCCACCACTGTGGGCCGGTCCTTCGGGACCGGCCCACAGTGCGTTAGGCAGTCACGCCTCGGAAGCCTCGGAGCACAACGAGCGCTGCCACGCCGAGCAGGGCGACGAAGATGGCCGCTCCCGTCGTCGAGAGCGGCACCACGACGGCGGTGAGCAGGATGGCCGACCCGGCGATGAGCAGGCTGCGCGCGGCCGCCATCCCGCCCGTGAGCCGGCCACGGACCTCATCGGGCACCTGCTGCTGGACCAGGGCCGCCA
>JAPOKX010000138.1 GCA_029977425.1 Actinomycetota bacterium | reverse complement strand
CGACCGCCGCCTACTTCGGCGTCACTGTCGACGACCTCTGCGGTACGTCGCGATCGCGTGTCCTGGTGACCGCGCGACAAATCGCCATGTATCTCTGCCGTGAGCTCACCGACCTCTCGCTGCCGAAGATCGGCCAGGCCTTCGGTGGCCGCGACCACACCACCGTGATGCACGCCGACCGCAAGATCCGCCAGCTCATCGGTGAGCGACGCAGCCTCTACAACCAGGTGGCCGACCTCACGGCCCGGATCAAGTCCCAATCCCGCGGGTAACCAGACACCCCAGCCTCCCCTCCCTCCACAAGGTCACCGAAAGGTCACGGCGTCCCCAGAGTGGGGAATACCTGTGGACAACTCAACTTCCCTTCCTCACAGGCCTGGGGGAAGTTGTGGATAACTTCCCTCGCTATGTGAACTCCACTCGCCTCCAAACGCGTCGTCCACGGCAGCTCCACGTCACTGCCCACCGTGTCCACAGGTGCTGTGCACAGCACAACTGCCCTGACGTGGGCCGACGCACCCCGTCCCCAGATTCCACCGGGGCTATGACGAAGACGAGTAACTACACCGGATGAATCCAGAAGAGCCTTAGCCCCGGCCCTACTGTGGACGTGAGGCTTTCCCCCAGCCCACCTGCCACACCCCTGGCCCCTTCCCGGGCTCGGTGGCAGGATGACGCGTCTGCGGGCACGGTCGTGCCCCCTTCGGAGGTCACCGTGAAGTTCCGCGTCGAGCGCGATGCCCTGGCCGACTCAGTCGCCTGGGCCGCGCGCACGCTGCCCAGCCGTCCGTCGCTGCCGATCCTGGCCGGCCTCCTTCTCGAGACCGAGGGCACCGGCCTGGTCGTATCGAGCTTCGACTACGAGACCTCATCGCGCGTGGGCATCGACGCGGATGTCACCGATCATGGTCGCGCACTCGTGCCCGGTCGCCTCCTCGCCGACATCAGTCGTGCCCTTCCCGCAGCCCCCGTGCAGATCAGCCTCGAGGGCACGCGCGTGAGCGTCGTGTGTGGCAAGTCGACCTTCGCGCTCCCGACCTTCCCTGTCGAGGACTACCCCAGCCTGCCGGCGATGCCTGACTCCTCGGGCTCGCTCACCGGCGCCGACTTCGCCCATGCCGTCGCGCAGGTGGCCATCGCGGCGGGTCGTGACGACACGCTGCCCACTCTGACGGGCATACGCGTGGAGATCGACGGTTCCTCTGTCACCCTCGCGGCGACAGATCGCTACCGCCTCGCCGTACGCGAGTTCACCTGGACTCCCGCCTCGCCCAAGCTCGAGGTGCAGGCCCTCGTCCCCGCACGCACCCTCGCCGACACCGCCAAGTCGCTCGCTGGCGCCGACACCGTGCACCTGTCGCTGGCAGAGGGCGGCGAGGGACTCATGGGCTTCGAAGGCAATGGCCGGCGTACGACGACTCGGCTCCTCGACGGCGAGTTCCCGAAGTACCGCTCGCTCCTGCCCTCGGAGAGCCTGGCCGTCGCCACGGTCTCGACCGCGCAGCTCGTGGATTCCGTCAAGCGCGTTGCACTCGTCGCGGAGCGCAACACTCCCGTCCGCCTGGCGTTCGCTGGCGGCGAGCTGACGTTGCGCGCAGGTGCGGGAGACGAGGCGCAGGCGACGGAGAGCCTGGACTGCGCCTTCGATGGCGATGAGATCGACATCGCCTTCAACCCGCAGTACCTCCTCGATGGCCTGGGTGCGCTCGATGCTGCCGAGACGCGGCTGTCCTTCACGCAGTCCACCCGCCCCGCGGTGCTCAGTGGCGGCGGCGATGACGACGCCGACTACCGCTACCTGCTCATGCCGGTGCGCCTCGCCGGCTGAGATGGGCGCGCCCGCCGATCCCCCGGTGCGGGTGCGGCACGTCTCGCTCGCAGACGTCCGCAACTACGCGCACCTCGAGGTGAGCCTCGAGCCGGGGATCAATGCCTTCGTCGGGCCTAACGGTCAGGGCAAGACCAACCTGGTCGAGGCCATCGCCTACCTGTCGACGCTCGGCAGCCACCGCGTCGCCACCGACGCCCCGCTGGTGCGCCATGGCGCCGAGAGGGCCGTAATCCGGGCCGACGTCGTGCGTGAGGATCGCTCGCTCGTGCTCGAGATCGAGATCACGGCGGGGCGCGCCAACCGCGCGCGAATCAACAAGGCTCCCGTGCAGCGCACCCGCGAGATCCTCGGCATCCTGCGCACGGTCGTCTTCGCGCCCGAGGACCTCGCGCTCGTCAAGGGCGATCCCGGCGAGCGTCGCCGCTTCCTCGACGACCTCCTCGTCCAGCGCCACCCACGGCTGGCCGGCACGCGCGCGGACTACGACCGGGTGCTCAAGCAGCGCAACGCGCTCCTGAAGTCCGCGGGCGCCGCGCGCCGCGCCAGCGCCGAGGAGGTGGAGCGCACACTCGAGGTGTGGGATGAGCAGCTGGCGCACCTCGGTGCGGAGATCATCGAGGCGCGGCGTGAACTCACGTCTGCGCTCGCACCCCTGGCTGCGGGTGCCTACGGCGAACTCGTGCCCGGCGGTGCGACCGTGGCCATCTCCTACCGGTCCGTGGTCGACGATGTCGATGCGGCCGACGTGGAGCGTGCGCTGCTGGCGGAGATGGGCCGGCGCCGCAAGGAGGAGCTCGACCGCGGCATCACCCTGGTCGGACCCCATCGCGATGATCTCGACATGGTGCTCGGCGACGCCCCTGTCAAGGGCTATGCCTCCCACGGAGAGTCGTGGTCGGCGGCGCTCTCGCTGCGCTTGGCGGCGTACGACCTGCTCACCTCCGAGTCCGGGGCGCCCGTGCTCGTGCTCGATGACGTCTTCGCCGAGCTCGATGCGCGCAGGCGTGCGCACCTCGCCGAGCGCGTGGCACAAGCTCCGCAGGTGCTCATCACCGCAGCGGTTGCCGATGACGTGCCGCCGGCAATGTCAGGCGCGTGGTTCGACGTGGTCGAGGGCACGGTGACGCGTCGTGACTGAGCCGACACCGGACGCGACCACACAGGCCGGCAGCGACCTGGCACGCACCGCGCTCGCGCGGGCCAAGGCCAGCTCCATCGAAGAAGGCGCCGGTGCGGCAGCCGCAGTACGGCGACGACCGGGACCCGCAGACGGTGGACAAGGTCATGCAGGGGTGGCTGCGCGACCACGGCTACGAGTCGCAGGTCGGCTCCGGGTCCCTCATCGCGCGCTGGCCCGAGATCGTCGGCGATGCGCTCGCCGATCACGTCGTCCCCGACTCGGTGCGCGAGACCGACGACGGTCGCGAGCTCTGGCTGCGCGCGGACTCGACCGCGTGGGCCACTCAGGTCCGGCTGCTCATCCCCCAGATCCTCGGGCGCATCGCGACCCTCCTCGGGTCGGGCGTGGTCGACCGGATCAAGGTGACCGGGCCGGCACCGCCGAAGCGCAATCCCGGTCCGCGTCGGGTGCCCGGTCGGGGTCCCCGGGACACCTACGGCTGACGGCCCGGATTAGGCG
>JAPOKX010000137.1 GCA_029977425.1 Actinomycetota bacterium | reverse complement strand
GACCATGCGGTAGAGAGTGAGCGGCAGGCGGTCATCGGGCAGCCACGCGATGTCGACGCCGACGTCCTTGCCCTCCTTCTCCGCCGTCGAGGGCGTCTGGTCCTCCAGGCAGTAGGCCTCGCGATTGGGCAGGCCGGCCGCTGCGACGACGCGCACGCACAGGGACTCGTCGTCGAAGTACGCGACCGTGCCGGACAGCGATGGATCTGGAGCATCGGCGAGGGAAACGAACTCAGGATCCGGGCGGAAGAGCGACGAGACCAGGGCGATGCCGATCGCCGCCGCGGCGAGCGCGGCCACGACGACTGCGCCGACAATGACCCAGGGCAGCCAGGGGCGCCTGGGAGCCGTGCGCTCGCTCGATGTGCTCAGGATGCTAGGTCTCCCTGCGCGTATCGAACTTGCCGCCGGGGACGCCGACGTCGCCGCGTGGCGCGCGCCTGCTGAAGATGCGCCAGCGCTTGCGGCGCTGCTCCGGATGGGACTGCGCACGCCGCTGTTCGGTGGCAGAGGGCTGCTGCCATCCCGGCGCCGGGGGCGGCGTGCCGTGCGGATCGTGTGCGCTCACGCCGCCATCGTGGGTCGTGCGCTCACGCGGGGGAAGGTCTCCCGTGGTCCGCGATCGGTCAGACCGCCGTGCGCTGCGCCGGTCGCAGGCGCAGGCCGGCGGCGTAGAGCGCGAGGACGATCTCCCGGCTTGTCACCACGAGGGCGCCTTCCTCGATCGCCACCGGCCGCGCCTCGTCCGGGATGTCGTAGTGATCGCCCTGGAATGCGCGACGGGGGATCCCGATCCATGCGGCGAAGGCATGGAGCTCGTCGAGGGAGTGGTCGCTGATGAGGTGGCACCACATGCGCCCGCGCCAATGCCAGTGCGCTTCGTCCAGGAGCAGGGCCACGGGTCGAGATTAGCCCTCGTCGGAGCTGGCCGTGCCGACCCAGCACAGCGCGGCGAGGTAGGCGCGGACGCAGACGTTGACCCACAGGAGCAGCGTGAAGACGAGGACGATGCCGGCAGACACATCCGGGTTGATGAGGGCCCCCACGTAGGTGTAGAGCAGGAAGAAGTTGGCCGCCACCACGATCGCGGAGACGACGGCGGCCGCGATGATGGCGCGCCGAGACAGGTGCCCGAGGACGATGCGCACCACCAGTAGCACGCCCGCGGCGACGATGAGCAGGCTTGCGGCCACGGCAAGCGCCTTGCCGGCGTCGATGGCGGTCGTCGGGATGTCGCGCGCGAGCAGCGTGACCCAGGCCCTGTGGCGGATCGACGTGGCAAGCGTGAGCAGCCAGGTGGCGAAGACGCCGATGGCGAGGACGAGCGAGACCACGAGCGTCTCGCCCGACAGCAACTTCACGGGCGCGGCGTTCTCGCCGAGAAGTGCCCGGCGACTGCCCTGTCGGATCGCATGGCCGGTGAGCAGCGCTGATGCGACGAGCGTGAGGAGCCCGATGAGGCTCACCACGGATGCGCTTGTCCGCGAGAAGGCTCCCTGCGCCAAGGCGCCGAGGTCGACATCGGGGTTGACGGCCACGGTGGGGATGAGCACTTCGTTGGCACCTGAGATGAGGTCGGTGACGCGGACGAAGACGTAGAGGAAGGCCACCATGAGCATGACCGCGAGGAAGAGCCCGCGACCGACGACGCGGAGGGCGGCGTACTCGATTTCCAGGCGGCGGTAGCGCGACACCGTGGAGGTGAGCCAGCCAGGTCCGCGCATGCCCCGAGACTAGGCGAGTGGCTCGGGTGAGGGGCGCAGGAGAGGCGCCGGCCTGAATGGGTCGACGGAGACAGGCACCGCGCCTACCATCGAGTGATGCGCCGCGCTCCCCTCTTCCTCGCGCCCGGCATTCTCGCGCTCGCCGCCTGCGGTGGGGGCACCGATGGCGCGCCCACATCAGCTGCACCGGAGTCGAGTGCTGCGTCGGCGGCAACGACATCAGCAGCACCCGCGCCATCCGTGGACGAGTCGACGTCGTCCGCACCCGATCCGGCGGGTGAGCCCTTCGTCGAGGTCGTCGACCAGGCGCTCGAGGCCTACGCCGCGCTCATCGGACAGCCAGGACAGGCGGCCGACCTCGCGTCGGCGCTGTCGCTCTTCGACGCTGATGTCCCCCTGCCCGGCGGCACCGTCGTCGGCGCGGGACGGATCGTGGAGGAGTGGGGCGACACTCTCGATGTCGTCCAGATGATCGGAGTCGACGTCGCGCCGAGCAAGGATGAGTTGGAGGCGTACGGCGCGGCGGCTCCGCAGGGCTGGACCTACAACTCCATCTCCACCACGGATTCGAGCAGCACGCTCGTGATGACCCGGGAGAGCGACGGGGAGCGCATCGTCTTCATGTCGTCGAAGGACCCCGGGCCCGGTGTGCCACCGGCGGAGTTCCGACTCGAGTCCGATGCGTCGGAGATCCCCCAGCCCGTGTGGCTCGGTTCGCTGCCCGTGCCGCCTGGCGGCGAGCTCATCGCGGTGGGCGAGGGGATTGGCGAAGTGGAGGTGGAGTACTTCCCTGCGGTCAACGGACTCGTCACCGCGACCTGGCGCTTCCCCGTGGACCAACTCGAGGCCCTGCAGGAGTTCTACGCGGGGGATGCCCTCGAGGCAGGCGGATTTACCTTCGTGGATCCGGACTCGATCATGGTCGGCGCGTCGTACTTCGACGTGAGCGCAGGAGACTGGACGGGCCAGGTCATCGTGGGCGAACTCATGGAGGAGGACGAGTCCTTCGCCACGGTGCAGTGGTTCCTCACGCGTGCCTGAGTGCGAGAGGATGCGGGGATGAAGGAGCTCAGCCCGCTGCGCCGCACCATTGGCCTGGTCCTCATCATGATCGGCGCATTCTGGGTGGCGATCTCCCTGGGCTTCCTCGAGGAGAGCTTCATGACCGGGCAGCCCGTCTACACAGTGCTCGGGGCGATCGTGGCGTTGGCCGGCGTGCTCGTCCTCGTGCTGCGCCCCAAGGGACCTCAGGGCGAGGACCCCGGGATCGACGCGGCGCCCAAGGCCTAGAGTCATGGCGGAAGCGCACGCAGGGTGCGCGAACGACATGCCTTGCGGAGGGTGAACGTGAAGAGACTCATCGGAATCGCGGCGAGCATCGGACTGGCCGGGGCCTTCCTCGTGCCGGCGGCGTCGGTCGCGACGGCTGCGGAGAGCAAGCCGATCGGCGTGACGGCGGTGCGCGTCAACTACGACGTCACCAAGGCGCTCCTCGGTGCCAACGTCTATGTCAATGGCGAGGATCCGGGCGGCAGCACCATCCTCGCCCCGGGCAAGATCGCCCTGGAGTTCCCCGTGTCGGGCGTCAAGGACGGCAAGGCCTCGCACACGGGTGATCTCTTCTTCTCCCACACCGGAGCCATGGGCTGGCGGACCGTCGTCGTGAGCAACCTGACCGCGGACCTCAACAAGGGCACGCTCAAGGGCCGCGTCTACTCGCTCGATTCCGACCTGGGCACCTACACGATCTTCACCCT
>JAPOKX010000136.1 GCA_029977425.1 Actinomycetota bacterium | reverse complement strand
GGCTGGAAGCTGCGCTCGGGGAAGAGTGACGGGATGCGCAGCATGGAGCGCGAGTGCGCCTGGCCCATCCAGCCCAGTCCGAGTACGGCGATGCCGATGCGCTTCATCGGATCCTCCCTGCGGCCGAGGTCATCGGCAGTCGGGGATCCGTGTCCGTCCAGGTGCCGCGGATCCAGTGGTGGTTCGGGTCGTCGCAGAACGCCATGGTGCGGTCCTCGCCGGGGCCGGCCAGGACGTTGAGGAAGTACATCGGGTAGTCCGGTGCCGCGGCGGTGGGCCCGTGGTAACCCTGCGGCACGAGGTAGGTGTCACCGTCTCGGATCGTCACGGTCTCGTCGACGCTTCCGTCGACGGTGTAGACGCGGAAGAGGCCCGTGCCCTCCGGGTCGCCGTGCAGGGACTCCTGCTTGCCGATGCGGAAGTAGTAGATCTCCTCGTTGGTGGTGGGGCAGTCGCCGATTCCGTCGTGGCGGTGCGGCGGCCAGCTCGACCAGTTGCCGCCCGGCGTGATGACCTCGCACACGTTGATGCGATCGGCACCCGCGAAGGAGTCGGGTGTCGCGATGTTGGTCACCTGCCGCGTCGCCCGTCCTCCGCCACGGACCTCGACGGGTACGTCGTTCGCCGATGTGTAGGTCGCCGGATGGTCGGCGCGGGCCTTGGCGGTGAGGATCGCCACCTCTCCGGTGACGTCGCTGAGCTCGAGCCTGCTGCCGCGGGGGACGTAGACCCAGTCGCTCACCGCCGCGAAGACGCCGTCGCGGCCGGCGAGTGTGTATTCCGTGCGCATATCGTCCCGGGAGATCATCACCGTGACGTCGCGCGCCGACAGGGGCAGCACGACGGCCTCGCGATCGCCGAGATCCATCACGTGGTCTCGGTCGATCACGGTGAGGCCGCTGTAGGCCCAGTCGGCTTCCTCCGCGGTGATGGACATGGGTCCGTGGGCATGCGTGAGCGTGCCGTGGGGCCGGTGCCAACCCGAGTTCATGAGCCACCTCCATCATTGCCATGCACGATCCGTGCTGCAGTCGCGACGACGCCTTCGACATCGCCGTCGTGCGGGTAGAGCAGTGCGCGACCGGGGATGAGCCCGCGGACGTTGGGCTCGCGCATCGCCTGCTCCCAGCCGGCGATGACCTCGGGAGCGCGCTCGCCCGGGTCGCCGCCGAGCATGAGGATGGGCATCGTGGTCGCGGCAGCCACCTCGGCCATCCGCGGAGTCGCGGGGATCTTGAGCCAGGTGTACGCACTGCTCGAGCCCAGCCCGGATGCGATCGCGACGACGCGGATGAGCTCCTCGTCGCGGGTGTCGAGGAAAGCACGGCCTGCCTCGTCCTTGAGATAGGGCAGCGGCTCAACCATGCACGCGATGCCCTGGTCGCTCAGCTTGGTCACGACCTCGCCGCACATCTCGATCGTGCGCGCGACGCCTGGGTCGGTGAACTCGATGCGCAGGAGCAGCTTGCCGCCGTCGAGTCCGGATGACGCGATGTGATCGGGGTCGTACGCCGTGATCCGGTCATCGAGCTCCCACAGGGCGCCCTTGATGCCGCCGCGGTTGATCGTGCCGATCGCGAGCTGGCCGTCGAGCGCGCCGAGCCACGCGAGCTCCTCGAGGATGTCGGCGCTCGCCATGACGCCATCCACCCCGGGCACTGAGAGCCCGCGCATGAGGTTGTCGAGCAGGGTGTAGCGATCGGCGACCGCGAGCGGGTCGCCCGCGACGGCGAGCATGCCGCGCGCGGTGTGGTCGGCCGCGAGGATGAGGAGGTTGCCGTCGGTGCCCGCGATGGTGCGCCGCGGCCGTTCGCGCAGTGCGCGCTGCAGCGACGCAGGCTCGAAGATGCGGGCATCGCACAGGGCCCGATAGTGGTCGCGGTCCAGCATCACGCCTCCATCATGAGTTCGACCTGCTCGATCGTCGGCATGACATCGGCGCAGGTGAGCTTGGTGGCGACGTAGGCTCCCGCGGCATTCGCGAACATGCCGATCTCCGGCACGGTCCACCCCGAGAGCAGCCCGTGCACGAGTGCGCCTCCGAAGGCGTCCCCGGCTCCGAGGCCGCAGAGCACGTCGATCGGCAGGGGCGGGATGGTCCAGCGGTCCTCGTCGGTCGCGAGCAGCACGCCGTCGCCGCCGCGCTTGACTATGGCCAGGCGCACGCCCTGCGCCAGCAGCGCATCGGCGGCGCGATCGGGGTCGGTCTCGCCGATGGCGACCTCGCACTCGACGCGGTTGCCGACGACGACGGTGGAGCGGCGTACGGCGGCGAGGGCGACCTCGTGCGCGGCGTCGCGATCGGGCCACATGCTGGGGCGGTAGTCGAGGTCGAGCACGACCTCGGCCCGGCGGTCGCGGAGGTCGAGCCAGTCCTGGCAGGCATCGGCCGTGGTGCCCTGGGCCAGCGCGCCGAACGAGATCCACAGCACCGGGCACTCGCGGATGACCTCGACGGGCACATCGGAGGTCGTGACCTGGGTGTCGGGGGCGGCGAGGCCTCGGTAGAAGACGATCTGCGGATCCTCGGGGGGATCGAGGGCGGCGAGCACGATCGGGGTCTGCCCTTCTCCGGTCCCGACGTACGCCGTATCCACGCCCCAGGAGGCCAGCTGCGCGCGGACGTAGTCACCGAGCGCGCCCTCGCCGACCTTCGTGACGATCGCGGCCTGGTGGCCGAGACGCGCGGCAGCAACCGCGACGTTGGTGGGGGAGCCGCCGACGGACTTCATGAACGTCTGCGGCTCGAGGAAGCTCGCCCCCTCCTGCTGCGCATAGAGGTCGACGCTCACGCGTCCGACGGTGACGACCTCCGGGATGGACATCTACTTGCCTACGCGCGGCGCGACGACATCGCGGAGGTAGTCCATGGAGGTGATCACCTGCGCGATCGGACCCTCGCCCTCCGCGGGCAAGCCGTCGGTGATGGCGGTGTCCTGCTCGATGACGTACCAGCCGTCGTAGCCGCGGGATTCGAGTGCCTCAACGACTCCGGCGATGTCGACATCCCCCTGGCCGAGCGGGGTGAAGAGCCCCTCCTGGGTCGCGGCCATGAGCGTCTTCTCGCGGGCGAGGACGGGCGGCACGAGGGAGAGGTTGACGTCCTTGAGGTGGACGTGGCCCACGCGATCGAAGGCCTTCTGGGCGAACTCCACGGGGTCTTGGCCGCCGATGGCCATGTGCCCGGTGTCGAGGCAGAAGCCCACGTCGCATCCCTCGAGGACCATGTCGATGTCGTCCTTGGTCTCCACGACAGTCTGCACGTGGGAGTGCATGACCTGCTGCAGTCCGTGCTCGGCGCAGATCTCGTCGAGCACCCCGAACATCTCCATCATGTGCTTGCGCTCGTCTGCGGTGAGGGGGCGCGGCATCGACCAGTCGGGATCCATGACGATGGCGGAGATGAACTCGGTCGCGCCAGCACGCTCGAAGAGATCGGCCACGCGCCTCGCTTCGTTGATCGTCCACTCGCGCATCGCGGGGTCGTGCAGCAC
>JAPOKX010000135.1 GCA_029977425.1 Actinomycetota bacterium | reverse complement strand
CCTCGGCATCGAGACCAAGGGCGGCGTGATGACGAGGCTCATCGAGCGCAATACGACGATCCCGACCAAGCGCAGCGAGATCTTCACGACGGCCGACGACAACCAGCCGAGCGTGCTCATCCAGGTCTACCAGGGCGAGCGCGAGATGGCGGCCTACAACAAGCGCCTCGGCACCTTCGAGCTGACCGGCCTCCCGCCGGCGCCGCGCGGCGTGCCGCAGATCGAGGTCACCTTCGACATCGATGCCAACGGCATCGTGCACGTCTCGGCCAAGGACATGGCCACGGGCAAGGAGCAGTCGATGACCATCTCCGGCGGCAGTGCGCTGCCCAAGGAGGAGATCGATCGCATGATGCGCGAGGCCGAGGCGAACGCCGAGGCGGACAAGAAGCTCCGCGAGGAGATCGAGGTCAAGAACACCGCTGAGGCGCTGGTCTACCAGACCGAGAAGTTCCTCGCCGACAACGCCGACAAGATCCCGGCGGACGCGAAGGCCAATGTCGACGAGCCGCTCGACGAGCTCAAGAAGGCCATCGAGGCCAATGACATCCCCGGCATGAAGGCCGCGACCGACAAGGTCGCGCAGGCGAGCCAGACGCTCGGCGCCGCGATGTACACGATGGCCCAGCAGGCCGGTGGCGGCGACGCCACGGCCGATGCTGCCGCCGACATGTCCGAGGACGACGTGGTCGACGCCGAGATCGTCGACGACGACGCCAACGAGGCGAAGTGAGCACTGAGGAGCACCCCGAGGAGGGCGTCCGCGTCAACGACCGCAGGCGCATCGATCCGGAGACCTTCGAGGTGAGGGAGCAGGCATCCCCTGCTCCCTCCGCCTCGGATGAGGCCGTCATCGAGGCTGACCTCACGGCCGCCGATGCCAAGGTCGCCGAGCTGACCGACGACCTCCGCCGGGTGCATGCCGAATACGCCAACTACCGCAAGCGCGTCGATCGCGACCGCGAGACCGCGCGTGACATCACGATCGGCGGCGTACTCACCGAGCTGCTCCCGATCCTCGACGATGTCGAGCGGGCGCGTGAGCACGGCGAACTCGAGGGCGCCTTCAAGTCGGTGGGCGAGTCACTCGAGGCGACGTGCGCCAAGCTCGGCCTGGAGATGTACGGCGAGGCCAATGAGCCCTTCGACCCGGCCATCCACGAGGCGCTCACCAGCGAGACGCGCGAAGGCCTCGACGGCCCGGTCGTCACGTCGGTGTACCAGCGCGGCTACCGCCACGCAGGGCGCGTACTACGCCCCGCACGCGTGGCCGTGGCCGATGCATAGAAGAGCGAAGACAGACGAGGCAGGATGAACAAGGACTGGCTGGAGAAGGACTTCTACAAGGTCCTGGGCGTGGACAAGGGCGCGCCAGCCGACGAGATCAAGAAGAAGTACCGCAAGCTCGCGCGTGAACTGCACCCGGACAAGAACCCGGACAACCCGAAGGCCGAGGAGCGCTTCAAGGAGGTCTCCGAGGCGTACGACGTCCTCTCCGATGACAAGAAGCGTGCCGAGTACGACGAGGCACGCACGCTCTTCGCGAGCGGCGGAGGATTCGGCGGAGGCGGATTCGGGGGCGGCTACGGCGCCCCGGGTGGCTTCGGCGGTGGAGCGTCGTACGACTTCAGCGATGTCTTCGGCGCAGACGAAGGCGGACTCGGCGACATCCTCGGCAACATCTTCAGCCGCGGACGCGGGGGCGGCGGCCGTCGTGCCCAGGCACCGCGCCGGGGCCAGGACGTCGAGAGCGAGATCACCCTCGGCTTCAACGAAGCGCTCGACGGCGTGACCGTGCCGCTGCGCCTCGCGAGCGACGCGGCCTGCGACAGCTGCAAGGGCACGGGTGCGCGCGCGGGCACGGTCCCGCGCGTGTGCCCCAGTTGCCAGGGCAGCGGGCAGACGACGCGCAACGCGGGCGGCTTCGCCTTCGCGGAGCCATGCACGGCATGCGCCGGGCGCGGGCTCATCGTCGATGATCCGTGCCCGAGCTGCCGTGGCTCCGGCCGCGGCGTGAGCACGCGCACCGTGCAGGCGCGCATCCCCGCGGGAGTCAAGGACGGGGCACGCATCCGGCTCAAGGGCAAGGGCGCTCCGGGCGAGCGTGGTGGAGCCAACGGCGATCTCTACGTCGTCGTGCACGTGACGCCGCACCCGGTCTTCGCGCGCAAAGGCGACAACCTCACCGTGACGGTGCCGGTCACCTTCGCCGAGGCGGCCCTCGGCGGCCAGGTGTCCGTGCCGGTGTCCGGCGGCGGCACCGTGACGCTGAAGATCCCGGCCGGCACGGCAAATGGCCGCACCTTTCGGGTGCGGGGCAAGGGCGTGACCCGCAAGGACGGCACGAAGGGCGACCTTCTCGCGACCGTCGATGTGCAGGTGCCGTCCGGTCTCAACGATGAGGCACGGGAGGCGCTCGAGCGCTTCGTCGAGGCCAGTGGTGGCGAGGATCCGCGCAAGGACCTGCTCGAGGCAGCGAAGGGGTCGTGATGGACGACACCCGGCCCGTCTACGCCATCTCCGTCGCCGCGGAGCTCGCGGACATGCACCCGCAGACGCTGCGGCAGTACGACCGCCTCGGCCTCGTGAGTCCGCAGCGCGTCAACGGTCGCAATCGGCTGTATTCCGCACGCGATGTCGAGCGGCTGCGCGAGATCGCAGATCTCTCGGCTGCCGGCATCAGCCTCGAGGGGATCAAGCGACTGCTCGAGCTCCAGGCCGAAGTCGATCGCCTGCGCGACCAGGTCGAGACCTACGCGCGCGAGAAGCGCTCCACGGCACTCGTCCTCTACCGACCCCAGCGCCGACGCGGCGCCTAGGACCTGACGAAGGAAGACAGAAAGAGAACGATGGACATCAAGTTCACCACCAAGGCCCAGGACGCCCTGGGTGCCGCGGTGCGCATTGCGGCGGCCAAGGGCAATGCCCAGGTCGAGCCGCTGCACATCCTCGACTCCCTGCTCCAGCAGGGCGAGGGCATCGCCACCGCACTGCTCGATGCCGTCGAGCCAGCCAAGCCCGGCGGCTTGGCCGACGGGACGGCTGGCCATGTCGATCGCGCGGCCCTCACCGCCGAGGTGCGGGCTGCCGTCGACGCATTGCCCAGCGCCAGCGGCTCGTCCGTGGCCGCACCGCAGCTCAGCCAGCAGTCCTACGCCGTGGTCAACTCCGCGCAGGAGCTGGCCAAGGAGCGCGGCGACGAGTACGTCAGCACGGAGCACCTGCTCGTCGCCCTGGCCAAGGAGCCCGGGGTGCGCGAGCGACTCAATCAGGCGGGCGCCACACCGGATGCGCTCATGGCCGCACTGCAGGAGATGCGAGGAGGAGCGCGCGTGACCAGTCCCGACCCCGAGGGCACCTTCCAGGCGCTGGAGAAGTACGGCGTCGACCTGACCGCGCGTGCGCGCGAAGGCAAGATCGACCCCGTCATCGGCCGCGACGAGGAGATCCGCCGCACGATCCAGGTGCTGTCGCGACGTACCAAGAACAATCCCGTGCTCATCGGCGAGCCCGGCGTCGGCAAGACCGCCGTCGTCGAGGGCCTCGCGCGCCGCATCGTCGAGGGCGACGTCCCCACCTCGCTCCAGGGCAAGACCCTCATCGCGCTGGACCTCGGCGCCA
>JAPOKX010000134.1 GCA_029977425.1 Actinomycetota bacterium | reverse complement strand
GTGCGCCTCGACATGGCTTCTTGGCGGCCCCTGATCCGCCTACATGCTGCCCAGCTCCCACCCACTCCTCCGCCACGCCTCCCCCACGCCTCCCCCCACACAGGTGGGGCGGGATGTTCTACGCCATCGCCGACGCATCGGCCTTCGGCCTGGAACTCACCCCCGACGAGGGCGCGGACATCGTGCGCCTGGGCAGCATGCTCACCCTCGCCGCGAGCGAGCAGTACCCCGTGCACCACCCGCTCGACCCCACGCTCGCGGGCGTGACCATTTCGCAGCTCTCCGCTCCGCCCCGCTCATCGGCCAACTCCCGCCGCAACGCCGTGACGATGGGCACCGGGCAGCCGAGCTGGGACGCCCCTGGCAGCTTCACCGGCTGCCTCGACCGCTCCCCCTGCGGCACCGGCACGAGCGCGCGCATGGCGACGATGCATGCGCGCGGACAGCTCGCGCTCGGTCAGGAGTTCCGCCACGAGAGCATCACCGACACCGTCTTCATCGGCCGCCTCGTCGAGGAGGTCGACCTGGGCGGAGTGCGGGCCGTCGTGCCCGAGATCACCGGGCACGCGTGGATCACCGGGTTCGCGGACTATGTCGTGGACCCGACCGACCCCTTCCCCACCGGATTCACCGTGGGGGACATCTGGAGCCGGTGAGGGCTCATCCGGCGAGGTAGCCGAGCAGGTCCTGGCGCGACAGCACCCCGACCGGCTTGCCGTCGTCGAGCACAAGGATCGCGTCAGAGGACTCCATCGCCGTCACCGCTGCCGCAACCGGCTCGCCTGCTCCCACCTGAGGAAGCTTGGGCGACATGTGCTGGTCGAGCGTGTCTGCCAGCGACGCGCGTCCGGCGAAGAGCGCGTCGAGCAGGTCGCGCTCGACCACGGATCCGACGACCTCGGCCGCCATGACCGGCGGCTCCGCGCGCACGACGGGCATCTGGGAGACGCCGAACTCGCGCAGGGTGTCGATGGCCTCGCGCACCGACTCGGTCGGGTGCGCGTGAACGAAGGGCGGGAGGTCCCCGGACTTGCCCCGCAGGACATCGCCCACCGTGCGGTCCCCTGCCGCTGGGCCGAAGCCGTAGGACGCGAGCCACTCGTCGTTGAAGACCTTGGACAGGTAGCCGCGCCCGCTGTCGGGCAGCAGCACGACGACCATGTCGTCCGCGCTCGCCCGGCGCGCGGCGTCGAGTGCAGCGACGACGGCCATGCCGCAGGAGCCACCGACGAGCAGCCCCTCCTCGCGGGCGAGGCGACGGGTCATCTCGAAGGAGTCGCGATCGCTGACGGCGATGACCTCATCGGGGACAGCGGCGTCGTAGGTCGAGGGCCAGAAGTCCTCGCCCACTCCTTCGACGAGGTAGGGACGACCGGTGCCGCCGGAGTAGACCGAGCCCTCGGGATCCGCCGCGATGATCCGCACGCGACCGTCGCTGACCTCCTTGAGGTAGCGGCCCACGCCGCTGATGGTGCCGCCCGTGCCGGCTCCCGCGACGAAGTGCGTCACCTTGCCGTCGGTCTGCTCCCAGATCTCCGGGCCTGTCGTCTCGTAGTGCGAGCGCGGATTGTTGGGGTTGGAGTACTGGTCGGGCTTCCACGCACCGGGAATCTCTCGCGCGAGGCGATCGCTCACGGAGTAGTAGGAACGAGGATCCTCCGGGTCGACGGCGGTGGGGCACTCGACGACCTCGGCACCGTAGGCGCGCAGGACGTCCTGCTTGTCCTTCGACACCTTGTCGGGGCAGACGAAGACGCAGCGGTAGCCGCGCTGCTGCGCCACGATGGCCAGACCCACGCCGGTGTTGCCGCTCGTCGGCTCCACGATGGTGCCGCCGGGACCGATGAGGCCCTCGCGCTCGGCCGCCTCGATCATCCTGGTGGCGATGCGGTCCTTCACCGAGCCACCGGGGTTGAGGTACTCGACCTTGGCGTAGACCGGGCAGGCAATCCCCTCCGTGACCCGATTCAGCCTCACGAGAGGGGTATTGCCGATGAGTTCCACGACTGAGTCGACGACGCGCACGAGACGAGAGCCTACGCTGGGCCCGTGGCCCGCACACCCGCCGTCGCCCTGGCCGCCGGGGTCTTCCGGATCCCCACGCTCGGCGACTTCATCAACTCCTACGCCTTCGTCGATGACGACGGCTCGGTCACGCTGGTCGACTGCGGCCTCAAGCGAGCCCCCGCCAAGATCGTCCGCGCGCTCGAGTCGATCGGCAAGCACCCCCGCGACGTCCAGCGCATCGTGCTCACGCACGCCCACTTCGACCACACGGGTGGCGCGGCGACGATGGTGGCCGACACGTCGATCGCCGGAGTCGACGTCCATGCCGAGGACGCCGGCTACGTGCGCACGGGGACGCGTGTGCCCGGCGACATGTCGACCACCTCGGGGCGGATCTTCGCGCGGGCGCCCTGGGGAGACTTCCGCGCGACGCCCGTGGCACACGAACTCGTCGACGGCCAGACCCTCGACGTGGCCGGCGGGCTGCGTGTCATCCACACCCCCGGGCACACCCCGGGGCACATCTCGCTGCTGCACCCGGCCAGCGGGGTCCTAATCACCGGCGACTAGATCTTCAACATGAACGCTCGGATGAGCTGGCCGACGAAGGTCGTATGCACGTCGTTCCGGCAGAACGTCGAGACCGCTCATGTGCTCGGCGAGCTCGACTACTCCCTGGCAGCCTTCACCCACGGCCCCGAGATCCGCGACAACGCCCGGGAGCAGGTGCGCGGATTCCTCCAGCGGGCCCGCAGCTGATGCCCGGGAGCGTGTCCCGACCCCTCGCCCGCACCGCCACCGCCGTCGGAGCCACCGCGGTCGCCGTCGGCGGCCTGCTCGCGGCGCAGGCCTTCGAGGCCCGGCGGCGCATCGGACCGCGCACCACCACCGCGCCCTACGCCGACGGCCGCTACGGCAGTGGACCGGGCACGTCCATCCGCCTGGCGGTGCTCGGCGACTCAGGAGCGGCAGGCCTGGGAGCGGAGCGGCCCGACGACACCATGGGAGCGATACTCGCCACGGCGCTGTCCGAGGTGTCCGGACGCACGGTGACACTGAGCAACCACGCGGTGATCGGCGCGCAGACGAGCGATCTCGACCCGCAGATCGACCGCGCGCTGTGGACCAAGCCCCACGTCGCCGTCATCATGGTCGGCGCCAATGACGTCACGCACCTGATCCCTCGCGCGCTCTCCGCGCGACGCCTGCGCCGCGCGATCCGCCGACTGCGCGACGCGGGGACCGAGGTCGTCATGGCGACCTGCCCCGACCTCGGCACCGTGAAGCCGGTGCCCCAGCCGCTGCGCACCGTCATGCGACGGGCATCACGCAAGCTGGCAGAGGCGCAGACCCAGGCGACGCTGGCCGAAGGCGCCCGGCCGGTCGCCCTGGGCTCCCGGCTCGGACCGGAGTTCGATGAGCGCCCCGACGTGATGTTCGCCGAGGACCGATTCCATCCCTCGACCGAGGGCTATGCCGCGGCCGCCCAGGCACTGCTGCCCGAGGTGATCGCCGAACTGGCCGAGGCCTACCCTCAGCTGAAAGCGGTGAAGGAGAGCGCCGGCGACGTGCGCCGCATCACCGCGATTCGGGCGCTGGTGGGCGACCGGCTGTCG
>JAPOKX010000133.1 GCA_029977425.1 Actinomycetota bacterium | reverse complement strand
CAGGTCACGCGCCACATCATGCTCGGTCGTGTGCCGGTGGTGGCCGCTGTGCGCGGCTGGGCCGTGGGTGTGGGCTTCGAATGGGTGCTCGACTGCGACCTCGTCGTCGTGGGCGAGTCAGCCAAGGGCTTCTTCCCCGAGATGGGCCTCGGTCTCTTCGTCACCGGTGGCGTCACCGCGCTCCTGCCGCGCATCGTGGGGCTCTCGCGCGCGCGCCAGCTGCTCATGCTCGGCGAGCGGATCGACTCCGAGCAGATGCTGCAGTGGGGGATCGCCCACTGGCGCGTGGCGGACGACGCCGTGCTCGACGAGGCCGTCGGGGTAGCCGCGCGACTAGCGAACCTGTCGGAGCGCGCCGTGGCCGACCTGCGACGCATCATGACGACCGTGTCGGTGGGAGACCTCGAGGCCGCGATGGCAGCCGAGACGGCGGCGACCGTCGCGGCCTTCGGGGATCCGGATGCCGCGCGTCGGGTACGCGACGCCGCCCCCTGACGCGCATCCTTAGCATTTTCTTAGGGAGCAATTAGTGTGACGCGTCGTCCCTGAAAACGGGTACAGGTCGCGGGAAGAATCAGGTGCTCGCCATCGGGGGTGAGCCGTTACCCCCTCTGGTGAGGGGGGGGGTCCAATTGCTGGGGGTGCTGAGTGGTCGGTTCAAGGCCCAGTTCCTCCGAATTCCTGGCGGGAGATTCTCGCCTGCTCATCGACTATGCGGCGCGTAGCGTCTACGTCGACGGCGCTGAGGTCGCCCTCACCCCCACGGAGTTCGATGTCCTCGCATGCCTGGCTCAGCGCGCCGGCACGGTGGTGTCCACGCCCGACCTGATCCAGGCCGTCTGGGGCGAGTGGTTCGGGCCGGTCGATCACGTCTTCGTGCACGTGCATCACATCCGCCGCAAGCTCGGCCCCTGCGGCAAGCTCATCGTGACCAAGCGCAAGGCCGGCTACCTGTTGCGCGTGGAGCGACGCGAGACTCCTGTTCCATTGCCATGGCCTCAGATCACGCGCGAGTACACCGACCTTCTCCATGAGGATGCCTTGCAGCGGGGAAGCATTTGGCTTCTCGTCGATCGAGACCGGCGGGTCTCCTGGGTGTCGGATTCGCTCACTCACCACTTGGGTTGGGCTCCCGATCAACTCGTGGGCAAGCCTCCGTGGACGCTTGCATCAAGGGGCGAGGAAGGGAAGTTCCAGAGAAACGTGCCCCTTCCTGGCGAGCCCACGATGGTGAGATTCGAGACCGAGGTCGTCAGTGCCGAGGGTCGCACTGTTGGCATTCAGGTCTACTGCCAGATGATCGTGGACGCCGACGGCAACCGCGTGGGTGGAATCGGAGAGTGGGTCGTGGGCGGGCCCATGGGCGCACCGCCTTTGGATGGGATCGCGGGCCACCAGAGGATGCCGTTTCGATTGCACTACGACGGCAATCACGTCCTCACGGCTGTCGAGCCGCACCAGCCGTTCATCGGCTGGGACCCGGACGACGTTATCGGGACCTACTTCAGTCTGGCCGGCCTTGACCGTGAAACGACTGCGCGATCCATGGAGGCGCTGCTCGCGTTGGGCCACGATCATGAGCTAAGCCGCGCGCCGGTGCTGCGCTCGGACGGGACTCCCGCGACCGTGAATATCCGGCTGCGCCTCGCTGTGGAGGACGGGGAGCTGATCGGCTACGTCGGTGAAGTGCGGGTCCTTGACTGAAGCGACTTAGTCGAGCAGGCCGGCCTTGCGCAGTCCCGCCCAGGTGAGCGGGAGCAAGCCCGCGGCCAGCGCGATCTTGACGACATCGCCGATGAGGAACGGCACGACACCGAGCTGCAGTGCGGTCGCCCAGGTGGCGTCGATGGCGTACTTGAGCCACGTCACGCCTACGGCGTAGATCACGAGGTTGCCGAGCACCATGAGGCCCGCCGTGCGCCACACGGTGAGGGTGGCCCCGCGCTCAGCGATGCGCCCGACGATCCCCGCGGCGACGATGAAGCCGAGGATGTAGCCGAAGCTCGCCATGGCGAAGCCCGACGAGCCCTCGGCGAACCACGGCACGCCGACGACGCCCGCGACGGCGTACAGCGACATGGCCAGGACGCCGCGCAGCGAGCCGAGGGCTGCGCCGGCGAGGAGCACGGCGAAGGTCTGCAGGGTCAGGGGCACCGGGGTGAAGGGCAGCGGGATCGCCACCTGCGCGGCGAGGCCGACGAAGGCAGCGCCGCCGAGGACGAGGATCGCCTGGCGGGCCAGGGAGCGTGCCCCCTCCGCGCGGTCGGTCCAGACGTCGGCGAGGACGGCGGGCTGGGCGACGGCCATGGGGTACCTCCGGTGGTGTGGTGCGCGCTTCGGCGTGTCGTGACCCTATCCAATCCGCGCATCGGCGGCGGGGACGGTCTAGGGTGGGCTCACCGTGAAGGGCTGAGGCCCGGCGGGTCGGCCAAGCCGCCCCTGTCGGGCTGGCCCGGCTCCGGGTGAGGACGCAGGGGAAGGCGAACCTCACGAAGGAGGCCACGGCATGTCCACGATGCCACCATCGCGGTCGGCGACGCATCCGTCGATGCTCCCCCCGACCCTGCCGACGCATGGCCGCGCCCGCGGCGTCGTCTTCCTGCATGCGGTGCCCCGCGCCCTGTGCCCGCACGTCGAGTGGGCGCTGAGCGCCGTCGTCGACTCCGAGATCCGACTCGACTGGCAGCCCCAGCCGGTCTCGCCACCGCTGCTGCGGGCCGAGTTGCCGTGGGCTGGCCGGCCGGGACTGGGCTCCCGATTCATGAGCGCGCTCAAGGCCATTCCCGACCTGGTGGCCGAAGTGACCGAGGAGCCGTCACCCGGGCGCGAGGGCGAGCGCTATGCGCTCACGCCGGCCCTCGGCCTGCATCGCGCGATCATCGGAGTGCACGGCGACATCCTCGTGTCGGAGGACCGGCTGCGTGCTGCTGTCGCTGGCGCCGAGTCGACGGGGGCGCAGCTCAAGGACGGGATCGCCTATCTGCTCGGCACCGCGTGGGACGCCGAGCTCGAGCCGTATCGCGCGGCGGGCGAGGACACCCCGGTGCGGGTGCTCCACCACGTGGTCTGAGCGGGGCTCCTACGCGAGCGCCTCGCGCATCGCCGCGATGTGCGCGGGCGAGGATCCGCAGCACGCGCCAATGACGGCGAATCCCAGGTCGCGCATCTCGACGGCGTAGGCCGCCATCTCCTCGGGGGTGCCGTCGAAGACGAAGGTGTCGCCCTGGAGCTTGGGCAGCCCCGCATTGGACTGGACGATGAGGCGCACCCGTCCCGCGCCCGCCTCGGCCAGCTGCGCGGCGATGATGCGCATCTCATCGAGGCCTCGCCCGCAGTTGGCGCCGATGACGTCGACCCCCATGTCGGACATGGCCTGCACGGCCATGGCGGGGGAGACGCACATCATCGTGCGGAGGTTGGTGTCGAAGCTGAGCGTGGCGAAGACAGGAAGGCCGGGAGCCTCCTTGCGCGCCGCCGTGACGGCCGCCTCGACCTCGGAGAGGTCGCTCATCGTCTCGATGAGGATGCCGTCGACGCCACCGGCGACGAGACCGCGGATCTGCTCTCCGAACATCTCGGCGGCCGAGTCGACCGTGAGGTCGCCCATCGGCTCCATGAGCTCACCCGATGGCCCGATGTCGCC
>JAPOKX010000132.1 GCA_029977425.1 Actinomycetota bacterium | reverse complement strand
GCCGATCTTGTCTTCTCCGACGTGCCTGGTCGCGTGGCCAAGCAGTTGCTCGAGCTGGCCGACAAGTTCGGTCAGCCGGGCCCCGATGGAGTGCTCGTGCACCACGACCTCACGCAGGAGGAGCTCGCCCAGTTGGTGGGTGCTTCGCGCGAGACGGTCAACAAGGCGCTGGCGGACTTCACGCAGCGCGGGTGGGTCGAGGTGGACCAGCGGCAGGTGCTGCTGGTGGACATGGAGCGGCTCGCGCGGCGAGCGCGTTAGTCAGGGCTGAGCGGCTGCCACCGACTTTTTGCCACTTGCACGACGCTAGACGCGCGTCCGCGTCGGTTAGTCAGGGCTGAGCGGCTCGCGCGGCGAGCGCGTTAGTCAGGGCCCTCGAGATAGGCGAGCTGGGCGCGGGTGCTCAGCAGAGCCGCCCAGCGCACCGCGTCGGGAATGTCGTCGTACACCGCATCGACCACGTCGTCGGGCGTGCGGGCACCAGCCGCGACGGCAGCGCGCACCTGATCGAGTCGCGCGCGACGGTGCGCGAGGTAGGCATCGAGCACGCCGACGGGATCGGCGAGGACGGGCCCGTGGCCGGGCAGGATCGCACGCGACTGGCTGACCTCGGCCCGCGCGCGCAGGGCGGCGAGGGAGTCGAGGTAGTCGCCGAGGTGCCCGTCGGGCCACGCGACCACGGTCGTGCCGCGACCGAGCACCGTGTCGCCGGTGAGCAGCGCTCCGTCGCGCGGCAGGTGGAAGCTCAGGCAGTCGGAGGTGTGGCCCGGCGTGGCGATCACGTGGATCTCGTCGTCGCCCGCGGCGATCACGTCTCCCGCATCCAGGCCCTCGCCGCCGAACACATGCTCGGGGTCGAGTGCGCGGACGGCCGCGCCCGTCATCTCGTGCAGGCGGCGCGCGCCCTCGGCGTGATCGGGATGCCCGTGCGTAAGCAGGATCTGAGCGACACGCCCCTGTGCGGCATCGACGATGGCCCGCAGGTGCGCGTCGTCGTCGGGACCGGGGTCGATGACGACGAGGGCGCCGCCGGGCGCGCCGACGAGCCAGGTGTTGGTGCCGTCGAGGGTCATGGGGCTCGGGTTGGGCGCGAGGACACAGGTGACCGTCGCGCTGAAGGACCCGCCCGACCATGGCGCGTCAGAGCCGATGAGGGGCAGGCCGCTCATGCGCCCGCGACCTCGGATCCGGCCGGCTCGGCAGGCAGGCGCACGACGACGGATCCGTCGCGCACGTCGATGACATCCCAGGCGATGGCGCCGTCATCCTCGAGACGGGGGCGCGGCATGAGCGGGCGCACTTCCCGAGCCGACGCGCTCGCGAGCACGGTCGCGACATCGGGGAGCGCGGCGAGGTCGGCGAGCGTGGCGACGGTCGGGGGGAGCATGGGAAGGTGCCCGCGCGAGTAGTCGCCGAGCGCAGCCCCCGGGGAGGTCCACAGCACCTGGTCGGCCTCGCCGCTGACATCGCGCGCATGCTGCCCGGGCGGTACGGCGGCCACGAAGAACCGCACGTCGTACCGCTTGGACTCCACCTCCGGGGTGACCCAGTGCGTCCACAGCGGCAGCGCCCCGGGATCGATGCGCAGTCCGCGACGCCCGAGGACCTCGGCGAGGGCGGGGCTGGACTCCGCCACCGCCGTGCGGTCCTCCTCCCACGCGGCATCCTCGGTGGGGAATCGGCCGGAGTCATCGACGGCGAGGAGAACGCCGGTCTCTTCGAAGACCTCCCGGACCGCGCCGACGATGAGCCCGCGAGCCTGGCGCTGACCGGCCGTCATGCGACCCGCGTCGAGCGGCTCGCCGGCCCAGGTGAGATCGATGTCGCAGTCGGCCTCGTCGATGCGACCGCCGGGGAAGACATACATCCCGGCGGCGAAGGCCATGGTCGCCGCGCGTCGCATGAGATAGGTCTCGAGTCCGGTCGCCTCCAGGCCAGAGGCATCGCGCAGGAGCACGACGGTGGACGCATCCCTCACAGGGGGTGGTTCCCACTCTCCGGCGAGCAGCGCGCGGGCGCGACTGCTCACCTCCGGGGGCATGCGCGGGACGCTCAGTCGGCGACCTCCAGCACCATCTCCACCTCGACGGGGGCGTTGATGGGCAGACCGGAGACACCTACGGCGGAGCGGGCGTGGCGCCCGGCGTCGCCGAAGATCTCGAGGAGCAACTCGCTGGCGCCGTTGATGACCGCGGGCTGCGCGGTGAAGCCCGGGGCGCTGGCGACGAATCCCACGACCTTGACGACCCGGGTCACGCGGTCGAGCGAACCGATGACCGACGCAGCGGCGGCGAGGGCGTTGATCGCGCTCTGGCGCGCGCAGTCCTTGGCAACCTCGGGATCGACATCGGAGCCGACGAGGCCCTCGGCGATCATGGCGCCGTCGCGCATGGGCAACTGGCCCGAGGTGTAGACGTAGCGTCCGGTGACGACGGCCGGCACGTAGGCGGCGACCGGAGGCACCACCTCAGGGATGACGATGCCGAGTTCGGCGAGGCGTGCGGTATGGCTCATCACTGCTCCTTGGGTCGCTTGAGGTAGGCGACGACGTTCTCGGCATTGGGTCCGGGGACGACCTGCACGAGTTCCCAGCCGTCTTCCCCCCACGTGTCGAGGATCTGCTTGGTCGCGTGGATGAGCAGGGGCACGGTCGCGTATTCCCACCGGGTCATGGCCCGACCTTAGTACGGCGTACGCCGCGGACAACCGGGGCCGGACTAGGCTCGGGCGGTGCCCTCGACCGACTGGCCCGACGTGGTCCTGCACGTCGTTTCCGGCAAGGGTGGCACCGGCAAGACGACTGTGGCCGCGGCCCTCGCTCTCGCGCTCGCGCGTGACGGTCGACACGTCATGCTCATGGAGGTCGAAGGCCGCCAGGGCCTCGCTCAGCTCTTCGACACGCCTCCCCTGCCCTACGAGGAGCGCAAGCTCGCCTCGGCACCCGGAGGTGGCGAGGTCTGGGGCCTCGCCGTCGATCCGGAGGAGGCCCTGCTCGAGTACCTCGAGCTCTTCTACAACCTCCGACGCGCCGGCGGGGTGCTGCGCCGCATGGGCGCCGTGGAGTTCGTCACCACCATCGCACCGGGCCTGCGCGATGTGCTGCTCACCGGCAAGGCGGTCGAGTTGGTACGCCGACGCGACAAGAAGCATGCCCGCGCGTACGACGCGATCGTCCTCGATGCCCCTCCGACGGGTCGCATCACGCGCTTCCTCAACGTCAACACGGAGATCGCGGGCGTCGCGAAGGTCGGGCCCATCCGCAACCAGGCGGACGGCGTCATGGCCGTGCTGCGCTCGGACAAGACCGCGGTGCACCTCACGACACTCCTCGAGGAGATGCCGGTGCAGGAGACCGCCGATGGCGTCGCCGAGCTCGAGGATGCGGCGCTTCCCGTCGGCGGCATCGTGGTCAACATGACGCGCCCGCCGCTGCTGCCGTCGATGGCCGCGCTCACGTCCATCGAAGCCGGAAGCCTCGAGGCATCCCTCCGCGCCGCGGGCATCGAGACGTCTCCGCGCATCGTCGAGGCCCTGCGAGCCGAGGGCGCGGACCACGCCGCCCGCGTGGCGCTCGAGGAGACCGAGCGCGCACGAATCGCCGCACTCGGACGACCGGTCTACGAGTTGCCCTTCCTCGCCGGTGGCATCGATC
>JAPOKX010000131.1 GCA_029977425.1 Actinomycetota bacterium | reverse complement strand
GGGGGCTCGCCGGAGTCATTGCTCCAGCCGGACGCGGGCGAGGTGAGCCAGTCGCGCACGAACTGCTTGTCGTACGACGGCTGCGGGCGGCCCGGCTCCCACTGATCGGCGGGCCAATAGCGCGAAGAGTCAGGGGTGAGGACCTCGTCGGCCAGCACCATGCGCCCGGCCCATCGCCCCGCTCGCGCGATGCCGAATTCGAACTTCGTGTCGGCGAGGATCAGCCCGCGCTCCTCCGCGATGGCGGCCGCGCGACGATAGACATCGAGGGAGAGGCGCTTGAGGTCCTGCGCCTCCTCCTGTCCGACGAGCACGATCGTCTCGTCGTAGGTGATGTTGACGTCATGCTCGCCCATCGGTGCCTTGGTCGCGGGGGTGAAGATCGGCTTGGGCAGTTTCGAGCCGTCCTTGAGACCGGGAGGCAGGCCGTTGCCGCAGATCGAGCGCTTGGCGTTGTACTCGGTGAGTCCTGAGCCCGCGAGATAGCCGCGCACGACGCACTCGACCGGCATCATCTCGAGCGGCTCGCACAGCATGGCGCGCCCGCGCACCGACTTGGGCACCTGCGTGGAGACGAGGTGGTTGGGCACGACACCCTGCATGCGGTCGAACCACCACAGGCTGAGCTGGGTGAGGATCCGGCCCTTGTCGGGGATCGGCGTGGGCAGCACCCAGTCGTACGCCGAGATGCGGTCCGAGGCGATGAAGAGGAGCTGGCCGTTCGGCGCCTCGTAGAGATCCCGCACCTTGCCCGAGTAGATATGGCGGTAGCCCTCGGGGAGGTCGTAGTCGTCGGCCACGGGGGAATCCTGTCAGAGTACGCCGGGCCGGCCATGTTCGGTTATCTCTCGAAGCGCCCCCCGAATGGGGGACGGCCGCACTAGCCTGCGCGCCATGGGCGACTGGACACGGCAGGTCCTCGTCGTCGAAGACGAGCCGTTCGTCCGCGGGCTCATCGTCCGCGTCATCGAGGAGGCGGGGTTCCGCGCTCTCCCCGCAGCCGACGCGGCGGAAGCCCTGGCCGCTGTCGAGGACGCGGACCCCGACGCTGCCGTGCTCGACATCGAGTTGGGCCCCGGCCCGAGCGGCATCGAACTCGCGGCCGCACTCACCGCCACGATGCCGCACCTCGCCCTCGTCTTTCTCACGCAGGCAGCGGCTCCCGACATCACGGGCAGGCCGGCCACCATCCCTGCCAGCGCTGCCTACCTCGTCAAGCGATCCCTCGGCGACCCCGACACCCTCATCCAGGCCCTCGAACTCGTCCTCGCCGACGGAGATCCGAGCGCGGGATTCCGCAAGGACAGGGAACGCAAGGACCCGCTGCACCGTCTGAGCCCTGCGCAGCGGGACACGCTGCGGCTCATCGCGGAGGGGCTGAGCAATGAGGAGATCGCGAAGCAGCGCTCCACGTCCCTGCGGGCGGTGGAGGCCATGGTGAGTCGGATCTTCGCCATCCTCGGAGTCTCCAGCGACTCGCGCATCAGTCCCCGCGTTGCGGCGACGCGCATGTACGCGGCTCACGCGGGGCTGCCTTCTGCTCGCACGGGAGACTAGGCATGCGCTGGACTTCGGCACGCGATGTAATGGATCGCATCGGGGGGCCGTACGCCGTCACGCTGCGGGGCCTGCTCATCATCACGATCCCCTCGCTCGCGCCCACCGTGGTCTTCGACCGTGCGGTCAATGGCGGGTCTGTGCTCATGTGGGCGGGCGTGGGGCTCGCGGGCACCGCTGTCGGCGGCCTCGTCTACCTTGGGCTGGGTCACTGGCTGCTGCCCGAGCGACCGCGCAAGCCGCGGCCCGCGACCGCTCTCGGCGTCTTCTTCGTCGCGGGCGTCGTGCGTGGCGCCACGATCGCCGTCCTCAGTGTCCAACTGGGACTGAGCGCGGACTTCCAATGGATCTACCGCATCACGGGCGGTGCCGCGCTCGGCATGTGCTGGTTTGCCCTTGTGGCCATCATCGTCGACGCGTGGACGCGCCACCATGACGAGCTGGCGGATCTGCACGCGCGCCAGGAGATCGCACGCGCGGAGCGCGCGGATGCGGAAGAGCGCCTGCGTCGCACGCGCGAGCGCATCAGGGACACGCTGCTCACCCAGATGTCAGCGATCGTCTCGCTGCTCACCTCCGCGATGCAGACGGATCGTGATCCCGCGACCGCACGCTCGCTCGCCACGGTGATGCACACCACGGTGACCGACGTCGTGCGCCCGCTGAGCCATGCCCTGGTGGGCCCTGATTCCCCGAGCGCTCCGGCACCCCCGGCCGTGCCGCTCCGGGCCCGCGCCCGCCGATGGCTGCGTTCCATCTCGGTCGATGCCCTGCGGATGGATCCGTATCACCCGGTGCTGACGGCGGCCGTCGTGACGCCGTCAGCAATTCCCGGGGCCATCCGCATCTTCGGGGTCGCGATCGGCCTGCTCGGCGTGGGCTCCATCGCCTTCGTCACCTGGGCGATCCTCCACGTCGCGCGGCGACGTCACGCGCGCCATCCCGCACCTCAGGGCACGTGGTCGTGGCTCCCCGCGGCCTTCACCTACGTCACAGTCGGTGTCGCAACGGCCGCGGTGCCCGTGACGGCAAGCCTGCTCCTGGGCGACACGTTCTGGTTGGGCTGGGAGCAGGGCGGCCAGACACTCCTCATCCTCACGCCGCTCGCTGCCTTCGGCGCCGCACTGTTCGCCGCAGAGGACCGTCGATTGGCGATCGGTGAGCGTGCGCGCGAGGCAGCAGTCGCCCAGGCGGAATGGTCGTCACATCGCGCGCAGCAGGAGTCCTGGGCCGCGGCGCACGTGCTTGCGCGCGAGTTGCACGGAGGCGTGCAATCAGAGCTCACCGCGGCCGCCCTGCGCCTGGAGTCGTGGGCGCGACATCCCGGTGGCCAGTCGATGGACGAAGTCCTCGCTCAGGTGCTCGCCGCCGTCGAACGCGTCAACCGCCTGGCCACCGAGGAGTTCCAACCGCCGACGGTCGACCCGGAGGAGGCGATGTCCGGCGTCATCTCCGTGTGGGCTGGGCTGGCAGAGGTCACCCTGGACGTCGACGCGGACGCACACGAGCGCCTCTCCCGGGACATTGCGGCCTCGGAGACCGCGATCGAGATCGTGCGCGAGTGCGTCGGCAACGCCGTGCACCACGGTCGCGCGACGCAGGTCAATGTGACCGTGCACGCCCTTGACGTGGCACGCGTGCAGATCACTGTCGCCGATAGCGGTCGAGGGGTCGATGACCACGCGCCTCGCGGCCTTGGCTCCCGCATGCTCGACCAGGTCTGCCTGAGTTGGCAGCGCGCTACGGGTCCACGAGGCGGCACGCAAGTGATCGCCGTCATCGCTGTGGACCCCGTCGGCGACGCGCCCGCCGCTGCCTGGGGCATCATCAGCGCATGAGGGGTGCCATGCCAGGGGCTGTTGCCGCCGCGCTTGTCGTCCTCACTGCGTGCGGGTCATCGGCCACGATCGACTCCGGGGTGCGCAGCGACTACTCGTCGGCGTACCTGCAGCCCGGAGACGATCTCTTCGTCGTGCAGTTCACGGACAAGGCCGACCTTTCGGGACTCGAAGCGATCTCCGACTGGGATGAGCGCGGCCGCGAGGTCGTGCGCCGACTGCAGGAGACCGCGGCGGCATCGCAGGCAGACTCCATTGCCGCCGCC
>JAPOKX010000130.1 GCA_029977425.1 Actinomycetota bacterium | reverse complement strand
GCAGGCGCTCGGCGATGGCCTGCGTCGTCGCGTGCTCGGCGTACGACGGCTCGGGGTTGGCGTGGAGACGGCGCCGGAAGGCGACGAGCTCGTGCTCCCTCGCCGTGGTGAGGGATGTGATCGCGGTGCTCACGTCGTGGCGACCTCGTCATCGAGTTCACCGGCGATCGAGTCCGCGAGTTCGGCGCGCAGGGCCCGCACGACGCCGGGCAGGTCGCCACCCTCGGCGACGATCCGGCGCTGCCGGACGTAGCTCGGCCCTTCCTGCGCGATGCGGCGCAGGTCGGCGAGCTCGGCGGCGCAGCCGAGCTCGGTGGCGAGGGGAAGCAGTCGGTCGACCAGCTCGTCAACGATCGCCCGCAGGGGCTGCGTGTGGCCCGACTCGTCGATGACGAGATCGGCCTCGATACCCCAGCGCGCGGCACGCCACTTGTTCTCCCGGCGTACCCACTCGCGGGGCACCTCAGGAGTCTCGCCTCGGTCCATGGTGCCGTCGAAGTCGGTCACCAGGACCTGCGCGAGCGCCGCGAGCGCGGAGATCTCCCACAGCGTGGGCATGGCGTCGCACATGCGCAGCTCGACGGTGCCGTATCCCGGGTGGGGCCGGATGTCCCACCACACCTCGCGCACCGTCTGGATCGCGCCCGCCTCGATGAGCGTGTCGAGGAAGACGTTGAACTCCGCCCAGTCGCGCAGGTGGGGAGGCAACCCGGTCGTGGGCATGGCCTCGAAGATCTTGGTGCGCGTCGATGCGAGGCCGGTATCGCGCCCGTTCCAGTAGGGGCTCGCCGCCGACAGCGCGAGGAAGACAGGGAGGTAGCCCGTGAGCGCATTGACCGTGGCGATGGCCTTGTCGCCGGAGCGGACTCCGACGTGCACGTGGACGCCATGCGTCGTGAGGCGTCGCGCGGGCCAGGCGATCGTGTCGACGAGGCGCTGATAGCGCTCGCCCTCGGACAGGCTGAGCTGGTGCCACGGCGTGAAGGGGTGCAGGCCCGCACCGATGACGGCAGCACCGGACTCGGCCGCGGCTTGCTCGACCACGCGCATGGACTCGGCGAGATCGGCGCGCGCCTCGGCCACTGTGGAGCACACGCCGGTGATCACCTCGACGGTGCACTGGTAGAGCTCCTTCTTGATCTTCGGGTGCTCGGTGTCCGGATACCCCTCACCGACCCGCGCGAGCAGGTCGGGCGCGACGCACGCGAGCTCACCGGAGTGCGCATCGACCAGCGCGAGCTCGACCTCGACACCGAGGCTCGGGCCCGCAGACGCGAGGAAGTCCACCACGCCGCCAGGCTAGGGCCGCGGGATAGCGTGCGGGGCGTGTCCGGCGAGATTGCGGTGGCTGCCTCGGGGCCACCCGGCAGCGGAGCGGTCGCCGCCGGCTCCGCGCTCACGCGCGATGCCGCAGCCCACATGCTCCGTCAGGGCGGCTCAGCGATTGATGCGGTCGTCGCCGGTGCCTTCGCGGCCACTGTGGCGGAGCCCACCCTGGCGAGCCTGGGCGGCGGCGGCTTCTGCCTCACGGCAGCCCCCGGGGAGACACCGCGCGTCGCCGACTTCTTCGTCGACATGCCTGGGCTGGGCGAGCGCCCTGCGCATCCGGAGCCGATGACGAACCTCTCCGTCACGTTCGGCTCCGGTACCCAGCAGGAGTTCCACGTCGGCTGGTCGAGCGTCGCGGTCCCCGGCACCCTCACCGGACTGCTCGACCTTCATGCACGAGGCGGTCGCCTGCCACTGAGCGAGGTGATCGCCCCCGCGTGCCGCGCCGCGCGCGATGGCACCCTGCTCGACCCCGTCCAGGTCGACTTCATTCGCGTCATCGGTCCGATCCTGCGCCTGACGGCCGCGAGCGCCGTGCTCTTCGGGCCGCCGCTGGAGGGAGCACCCTTCCGCAATCCCGAGTACGCCGACATGCTCGACCGACTCGCGGCAGGAGAGGCACCCGATGTCGCGTTCGCCGACCCGGTGGCACGTGACATCGCCGCGCACGGCGGGCTCGTCACGCGCGAGGACCTGCGGTCCTACGCCGTCGCGGAGCGCCTCCCGGTGCGAGCGCGGCGCGGCGGCTCGTGGATCTGGACCAATCCCCCGCCCGCCTTCGGCGGCGCGATCGTCCTGGAGTCCCTCGGCCTCGTGCCATGGACGGGCGACCCCTGGACCGAGGTCCCCGAGGCCCTGCGGCGCGCGACGGCGCGCCACCGCTCCGGCGCTCAGGTGCCCCGCGGCACGACGCACCTGTCGGTTCTCGACGCCGAGGGCTGCGTGGCTGCGCTATCGCTGTCGAACGGTTCGGGCTCGGGCACCGTAGTCGGCGGTATCGCGCTCAACAACATGCTCGGCGAGGCCGATCTGCATCCCGGCGGCTTCCATTCGCTGGCTCCAGGCGCGCGACTGAGCTCGATGATGGCGCCGACACTCGTCGCGAGCGACGACGGCTCACTCCTCGCGCTCGGCACCGGCGGCAGCGAGCGCATCCGCTCCGCGCTCACGCAGGTGCTGCTGCGCCATGTCGATCTCGGCGAGGATCTCGCGAGCGCCATCGGCGCCCCCCGCCTGCACGCGAGCGAGGATCTCATCGATCTCGAGCCGGGATTCCCCGCGGAGTTCGTCGCACGCATGGCGGAGGGCCACTCCCCGGTGCGGGAGTGGCCCTCGGCCGATCTCTTCTTCGGTGGCGTGCACGCCGTGAGCCGGGATCCGGATGGCCGGGTCACGGCCGCCGCGGACCTGCGCCGCGGCGGTGCGGTCGCCGTCGTCTGACGCCCGTCACGCGTCGACTGTGCAGTTGCGTGCGCGACACGCCGTGTCCTGCTGCACGCAACTGCACAATCGCGCGAGTGGCTTAGCTCTTCTGCGCCCCGAGCACGAGCGTGACCTCGCGCTCAGCCCCGTCACTCTCCACGGTGAGCGTGACCTGCTCGCCCGGGGAGAGGGAACGCACGTCGACGATGAGGTCCGTCGCATCCATGACCATGGTGCCGTTGAGGGCCGTGATGACATCGCCCTCACGCAGGCCCGCACCGGAGGCAGGGCCGTTGTCGGTGATGCCCGCCACGCGAGCACCGGGTCCGGCGTACTCCATGTCGAGCTGCACGCCGATGATCGGCGTCGATGACGTGCCGGTGGCGATGAGTTCGGAGGCGATCCGCGCAGCCGTGTCGATCGGGATGGCGAAGCCCAGGCCGATGTTGCCCACCTGGCCGCCGAGGCTGCCGCCGAGCGAAGCGATGGCGGAGTTGATGCCGATGACCGCGCCATTGCCGTCGACGAGCGGGCCACCGGAGTTGCCGGGGTTGATCGCGGCATCCGTCTGGATGGCATTGATGAAGGAGAGCTCCCCCTCGCCGCCCGCGGTGACCGGTCGATTGAGCGCGCTCACGATGCCCGCTGTGACCGTGCCCTGGAGTCCGAGCGGCGAGCCGAGGGCGATCGCGGCGTCGCCGACCTCGAGCGCGCTCGAGGACCCGAGCGTGACGGCCGGCAGGCCGGTCTCGTCGACCTTGACGACCGCGAGGTCGTAGCCGGGGTTGGCACCCACGAGCGTCGCGTCGGCGACACGGCCGTCGCTGAAGGTGACGGAGATATCACTGCCATTGGCGGTGACATGGTTGTTGGTGAGGATGTAGCCGTCCTCGCGGATGACGAAGCCGGATCCGGTGCCTGCGCCACCACCGCCATCGACGTTGATCTGCACGACCGAGGGCTGCAGCGCGGCCGCGACCGCGGCGATGCTTCCGCCCGCCGGTGGGCTGATG
>JAPOKX010000012.1 GCA_029977425.1 Actinomycetota bacterium | reverse complement strand
GCGACCGAGCAGGCGTACGCCGTGGCCGATCGCTGCCTGCAGGTCTTCGGCGGCATGGGTCTCATGCGCGAGGGGCCGGTCGAGCGCGTGCTGCGCCACCTGCGCATGCTGCGTGTGGTCGAGGGCGCCAGCGAGGTGCAGCTCCTCGTCATCGCCCGCACCCTCGGGCTCTAGGTCGCGGCCCTTCCCTCACGCGGGTTCGTCGAGGTCCTCGCCGGACGCGACGTCACCCACCTCGATCAACGTGACCTCATCAGCGTGAGCACGCAGGTAGTCACGGGCGCCCGCATCCCCGCGGGCGCTCTCGGAAATGCCGGCCCAGTGCCCGCGGCCGAAGCGGACGGGGTGGCCGCGTTCGCCGTCGTACGTCGCCGCGGCGATACCGCTATCGGCTCCGACCAGCCTGCGCACTGCCGCGGACGTCAGTCCGGGGAGATCCACGAGCGTGACGACGGCAGCGTCGACCGGCGCACCCTCCAGGGCCGCCAGGCCCGCGCGTAGCGACGAGCCCATGCCCTCCGGCCATTCCGGATTCGCGACGATGATCGCGTCGGGCACCTCGCCCGACCAGGCGCCGAGCACCACGTAGACGGGGTCGCAGCCACCCTCGCGCAGCACCCGCACCGCGCGGTCCACGAGCCGCTCGCCCCCGATGAAGGCGGGCGCCTTGGGCCCTCCGAAGCGGCGGCCCTCGCCGGCGGCAAGCACCAGCCCCGCGACGCGAGACACCCTCGCGCCCTAGCGGGGCGCGCCGGGGTGAATGGGTCCGCTCGTCGACGCGAGATGCTCGCCGCTGCCGCCCCAGCGCTCCTGGATGACCTCCGCGGCGATCGAGATCGCGGTCTCCTCCGGCGTGCGCGCCCCGAGGTCGAGTCCGATGGGCGAGCGCAGGCGTGCGATCTCCTCGTCCGTCATCCCCGCTTCCTTCAGGCGGCGCAACCGGTCCTCGTGCGTCCTGCGCGACCCCATCGCCCCGACGTAGCCCGCCTCGGTCCGCAGGGCCACCTCGAGAGCGGGCACGTCGAACTTCGGGTCGTGGGTGAGGACGCAGATCACGGTGCGCTGGTCGACCGGCTGGCTCGCCAGCCAGCGATGAGGCCAGTCGACGACGACCTCATCCGCATCCGGGAAGCGTCGCGGTGTCGCGAAGACCTCGCGTGCGTCGCACACCGTCACGCGGAAGCCGAGCACCTTGCCCACGCGACATAGCGCGGCCGAGAAGTCGATGGCACCGAAGATGTACATGCGGGGCGGCGGGGCCATGCTCGCAACGAACACCTCAAGACCGTCGCCTAGGCGCTCGCCCTCCGGCCAGTAGCGCAGGAAGCCGGTCGTGCCCGAGGCCAGCAGGCCGCGGGCGTCTGCCGACACGGTCTCGTCGAGCCGCTCGGTGCCAAGCGAGCCCTCCACCGAGTCCGGGCGCACGACGAGGTGGCGGCCGAGGGCAGCGCCGTCCGGTGCCGTGACGATGGTGGCGATGGCCACGGGCTCCTCCGCCTCGACGCTGCGCAGGATGCCGGGCAGTTCGGGCCAGGCATCGCGGTCGACGCGCTCGACGAAGACATCGAGGATGCCACCGCACGTGAGTCCGACGGAGAAGGCATCGTCGTCGCTGACGCCGTAGGTCTCGAATCGCGGCACGCCATCGGCGAGCACCTCCTGGCCGAGGTCGTAGAGGGCGCCCTCGACGCAGCCGCCGCTCACGGAGCCGATCGCCTCACCACCGGACGTGACGATCATGGAGGCGCCCGCTGGCCGTGGCGCCGATCGCCAGGTCCGCACCACGGTGGCCATGGCACAGGGCTCGCCCCGGTCATAGGCGGCGAGAAGATCGCTGAGGATCTCCCTCATGGGACTCCCTTCGGGGCTCTCCGATGGCGGCTGGCGCCGATCCGATGGCGGGCAGGTGCCGAGAGCCCAATAATGACGGAATGCAGGCGACCAGCCAGTCGGGAGCCGTCCGGCACTCGGACGTCTCCGCCGAGCCCATCTCGGCACGGGCCATGGCCGAGCTCGTCGACGACCGCGGCGCAGGAGCCGTCGTCACCTTCTCAGGAGATGTGCGGGACCACGACCACGGGCGCTCCGTCACCCGGCTGGACTACGAGGCCCATCCGACCGCGGGCGGCATCCTCGCCGACATCGCGGCCGAGATTGCCGAGCGCTTCGACGTGATCGCCGTCGCTGTCGCCCATCGCACGGGCCCACTCGAGATAGGCGACTGCGCACTCGCGGCTGCTGTGAGTGCCGCACATCGAGGCGATGCGTTCGCTGCATGCGCCGCACTGGTCGAGGAGACCAAGGCGCGTATTCCCGTGTGGAAGCATCAGCACTTCTCCGACGGCACCGACGAGTGGGTGAATTGCGCATGAGCCACGCCGACGACGTGCACGAGACTCGCCTGGTCGACTCCTACGGCCGCGGCCACCGCGACATGCGGATCTCCCTCACCGACCGCTGCTCGCTGCGCTGCACCTACTGCATGCCCGCGGACTTCGCCGACTGGATCCCCAGCGCCGAGCTCCTCACCACGGACGAGCTCATGTTCGTCCTCGAGATCGCCGTCGACGAGGGCATCGACGAGGTGCGTCTCACCGGTGGCGAGCCCCTCCTGCGACCCGACGTCGTCGACGTGGTCCGGCGCATCAACGCCCTGCCGCGCCCGCCGCGCATCTCCATCACGACCAACGCCCTGCGACTCTCCGGGCTCGCCGGCCCGCTCCGCGATGCCGGCCTGGAGCGGGTCAATGTCAGCCTCGACACCCTGGACCGCGAGCGATTCAAGAAGCTCACCCACCGCGATCGCCTCGACGACGTCCTCGCCGGGCTCGCCGCCGCCCGTGCGGCTGGCCTCGCACCGGTCAAGGTCAATGCCGTCCTCATGCGCGGGGTCAACGAGGACGAGGCGGTGCCCATGCTGCAGCGCGCACTCGAGGAGGACTGGCAACTGCGCTTCATCGAGCAGATGCCGCTCGACGCAGGCGGCCTCTGGAATCGCGCCAACATGGTGACGGCCGAGGAAATCCTTGAGAGCCTGTCGTCCGCATTCGACATCACTCCGCTTCCCCAGCGTGGCACTGCCCCTGCGGAGGAGTTCTACGTCAACGGGGGGCCCGCCACGGTGGGCGTGATCGCGAGCGTCACTCGACCCTTCTGCGGCACCTGCGACCGGCTGCGCCTCACCGCCGACGGCCAACTGCGCAACTGCCTCTTCGCCCGTGACGAGACGGACCTTCGGGCCGTGCTCCGCGACGAAGGCCTGAGCGAGACCGATCGCGAGGCTGAGGTACGCCGCCGTCTGCATGTGAGTGTCCTCGCGAAGCTGCCGGGCCACGGCATCAACGACCCGACGTTCATCCAGCCTCCGCGGCCCATGAGCGCGATCGGCGGTTAGCCCCCCGCAAAGGGCGGCAGCACGTCGACGCGTGCGCCTGCCGCGACCGTGACCGTCTCGTCATGACCGGCCACTCCGTCGACGAGGACTGAGCAGCGCGGTAGCACGCCGGCCAGGCCCGGGGCCTGCCGGACCGCGGCGTCGAGGACCCCCGCCAGCGTCCCGGGCCTCACGACCAGCACGGAAGTGCCCTCGGCGGCGGCCCGAGCGGCAGCGAAGAGGTGGACCTCGACGGGTCGCGGCTCGTCCGGCATGCGGCTAGTGTCGTGCATCACAGCCACGTGGGCCTCCCGGGCCCGGAGCCAGGCGTGGCCTCGACCTCGGGAGTCGTGCATGGATCTGCAGAACTCGTTCGTCGTCCCCGCCGACATCGACACGGCCTGGCGGACCCTCCTCGACGTCGAGGCGATCGCCCCCTGCATGCCCGGAGCCACCCTGGAGAGCGTCGACGGCGACGCGTTTACCGGATCGGTCAAGGTGAAGCTGGGGCCCGTCAACATGACCTACGGCGGCAAGGCGCGCTTCGTCGAGAAGGACGAGGCACAGCACCGCGCGGTCATCGAAGGCACCGGCAAGGAGACGCGCGGCTCAGGCACCGCCTCCGCCCTCGTCACATGCCAGTTGGTCGCGGAGACCGCTGATCGCACGCGAGTCGAGGTCACCACCGACCTCACCGTCACCGGCAAGCCCGCTCAGTTCGGACGCGGCGTGATGCAGGACGTCGCCGGTCGCATCATCGACCAGTTCTCCGCCAACCTCGAGTCCGTGATCGCCGCCCGGGGCGCACGTGCCGAGGCCGAGGCCAGCGGCGCGCCGCAGCCACCGGCCGCTGCCACCCCGATGCCGCAGGCTGCCGACAGCATCGATCTGCTCGGCACCGCCGGTGCGCCGGTGCTCAAGCGCGCGATTCCCGCTGTCCTCGCCATCGTCGCGGTCATCGGCATCATCTGGCTCATTGCCCGGCGTCGCGGCTAGGCGCAGATTCCCCCACCCGAAGGACACACCATGGGCATGACAGCGCGCGAGCTGCGTGAGAAGGCCGAGCAGTTGCAGGCCGACCGCGTGCCCTTCGTCCATGCCCGCGTCGTGCTCGCCGAGCGACCCACATCGGCCAAGCCGGGCGACGAGGCGATCGTGCTCGCCGATGGCACCATCGAAGGGTTCGTCGGGGGCCAGTGCGCCCTGGCCACCCTGCGCGCCCAGGGCCTCGCCGTGCTCGAGAGCCGGGAGACCATGCTGCTGCGCATCGCCCCGTCGCCCGAACCCGACCAGCCCGGCCGCACCGTCGTCCACAACCCCTGCCAGTCCGGCGGCACCCTGGAGATCTTCATGGAGCCTGTTCTCCCCGCACCCCTCATCCGCGTCCTCGGCACCACGCCCATCGCCGCCTCCTTGGGGCGCGTGGGTGCCGCACTCGGCTATGACATGGAGTCCTGGGACTCCGGCTGCTGCGGAGGCACCCCGGAGCTCACCACGACCGACGCTGTCGTCGTCGCATCGCACGGCAACGGCGAGGAGGCCGTCCTCGAGGCGGCGGTGAAGTCCGGAGTGCCCTACGTCGGACTCGTCGCCAGCCGCAAGCGCGGTGCCGCCGTCCTGGCCTCGCTGGACCTGACGGACGAGGAGAAGGCGCGCATCCGCACCCCCGCCGGCATGGACATCGGTGCGCGCACCGCAGAGGAGGTCGCACTATCGATCCTCGCGGAGGTGATTGCCCAGCGCACGGGCGAGCCCCGAGCCATGGCCGCTCCCTCGTCCGTGCAGACGGCTATCGATCCCGTCTGCCACATGGACGTCGTCATGGTCCCCACATCACTGCACGCTGACGTCGACGGCGAGACGTGGTGGTTCTGCTGCCAGGGCTGCCTGGATCGGTTCGTCGCCGACCCGGCGGCCTTCGCGCGGGCGTGAACGTGCAGGGCGAGTCACTCGCCGGGCTGCTGCCCGACGTCGACTCCCTGTCGCGCACCCTCGAGGAGACCGGCTACCTCGCCGACCCGGGGCTCGCGACCGCTCTCTTCTGCGCCGTCCGGCTCCCCCAGCCGCTGCTCCTCGAAGGCGAGGCCGGCGTCGGCAAGACGCAGGCGGCCAAGGCACTGGCCGAGGTCCTGGACACCCCGCTCATCCGCCTGCAGTGCTTCGAGGGGATCGATGCGGCCGAGGCTCTCTACGAGTGGAACTACGCGCGCCAGCTCCTCGGCATCCGACTCGCGGAGGCTCGCGGCGACGGACTCGAGGAGTCCAGTCTCTTCTCACGCGATTACCTCGTGGAGCGCCCGCTCCTGCAGGCTGTCGAGCACCGCGGTCCCCGTCCCGCCGTGCTCCTCATCGACGAGGTCGACCGCGCCGACGAGGAGTTCGAGGCGTTCCTCTTCGAGCTGCTCGCCGAGTCCGCGGTCACGATCCCGGAGATCGGCACGCTCCACGCGCATCACAAGCCGATCGTCATCCTCACGTCCAATCGCACGCGCGACCTCCACGATGCGCTCAAGCGCCGGTGCCTCTACCACTGGATCGACTACCCCACGCTCGAACACGCCACCGCCATCGTGCGCATGCGCGTGCCCGAGGCCGACGAGCGACTCGTCTCGCAGATCGCGGCTGCCGTCTCGCGATTGCGCACGATCGACGTGCAGAAGCCGCCCGGCATCGCCGAGGCGATCGACTGGGTGCATGCCGCCGTGCTCCTCGGCGTGCAACAGCTCGATGCGGAAGCCGTGCAGCGCACTCTGGGGTCGGTGCTCAAGTACCGCGAGGACCACGACGTTGCGATCGAGGCCGGGCTCGCCTGGGTGAGCGGTGCCTGAGACTGCCGACCTGTCCCCGGCCCAGGCGGACCTGGCCGCGCTTGTGGCGGCCTTCGGGGAGCGCCTGCGGATGGCAGGCGTGCCCGTCACGCCGGAGCGGATGGCGCGCTTCGCCGAGGCCGTGCTGATCACCTCACCGCACACGACGTCCGAGGCTTACTGGCTGGGACGCGTGACGCTGCTCACCGGGCACTTCCAGATCCCTGTGTACGACCGCGTCTTCGACGAGTACTTCCGCGGCTACGTCGATCTGGTCGAGGACACCCGCACGCCGGCGTCGACGCCGGCAAGCCCGCTTGACGCGGGCGAGCGCGCGCCGCGCGACACGGGAACGCAGCAGTCGGGCGGCTCCCACTCGCCCATCACCAGCGCCACGCCCGGCCTGGATGCGAGAGGCGAGTCAGAGGTCGAGGAGATGTCGATGCTCGCCGCCACCAGCCTGAGCGAGCGTCTTGCCGAACGTGACTTCTCGGAGTGCTCGGCCGAAGAACTGGCCCTGCTCCGCAGACTCGTCGAGCAGTTGCCCCTCGTGCCGCCTCAGCGCCGCGGCCGCCGGCTCAGGCGGCACGCGCGCGGAGCGCGCCTCGACGTCCGGTCGACGCTCCGCAAGGCCTATCGCACCGGCGGGGATCCGGTGCATCGATCGCAGCGCCGCCATACCGAGCGTCCCCGCCGCGTCGTCCTCATCGCCGACGTGTCGGGATCGATGGAGCCCTACGCGCGCGTCTACCTCCATCTCATGCGCGGGGCCGTCCGGGCTCTCGGCTCCGAGGCCTTCGTCTTCGCCACGCGACTGACCCGCCTCACGCGCCAGCTCTCCGCGGGCGGACCCGACTACGCCTACGCCCGGGTCGCGGAGTCCGCTCCCGACTGGGCAGGGGGCACGCGCATCGGCACGGCGCTCACGCGCTTCCTCGACGAGCACGGCCGTCGGGGCATCGCGAGGGGCGCCATCGTCGTCATCGTCTCCGACGGATGGGAGATCGGGGACCCTCGCGAGGTGGGCGAGGCCATGCGGCGGCTCGGGCGCCTGGCCCATCACGTCATCTGGGTCAACCCGCGCAGTGCGGCCGCCGAGTTCCAGCCCCTTGCGGGTGGGATGGCAGCCGCACTCCCCCATGTCGATACCTTCCTCAGCGGACATTCCGTGCGAGCGCTCGAGGAACTGCTCGCCGCTATCAGAGAGGCAGGTGAGCGGCGTCGTGGCTGACACTCGCACCGGGCGCGTGATCACGGTGTCCACCCGGGCGTCCGCCGGCATCTGGGAGGACCGCTCCGGACCTGTGCTGGTCGCGGGCCTGCGCGACCTCGGGCTCGATGTCTCCGGTCCCGTCGTCGTGAGCGACGGCGATCCGGTGGAAGGTGCACTGCGCGACGCGGTGAGCGACGGCATCGACCTGGTCGTCACCACGGGGGGCACGGGTCTCACGCCCGCCGACCTCACGCCCGAAGTGACCCTGCGTGTGATCGACCGGCCCATCCCCGGGATCGCCGAGGCGATTCGCACGTACGGCGTGGCCCAGGGCATCCCGACCGCGGTCCTGAGCCGCGGCATCGCCGGATTGGCCGGGCGCACCCTCATCGTCAACCTGCCCGGATCCCCCGGAGGGGCCAAGGATGGCCTGGCTGTCCTCGCGCCCCTCATCGAGCATGCCCTCGACCAGATCGCCGGCGGCGATCACGCCCGTCTCCCCGCTGGTTCGGCAGAACCGTCCCTGTAGTGCCCCACCGCCGGAGACTGAGCCGGCGCACCGTCACTCACCACACCGCCACTAAAGTGGAGCCGTGGCGCAGGGACGGTTCGGACCCAACGAGTGGCTGGTCGACGAGATCTACCAGCAGTACCTCGCCGACCGCGACAGCGTGGACCCCGCGTGGTGGGACTTCTTCGCCGACTACACCCCGGCGGACGGCTCCGCCCTCAAGGCCCAGCTCGACCACGCGGCCGCCAACGGGCATGCGGCATCCGCAGCCTCGACGTCGCCTGCACCTGCACCGGCGGCACCTGAGACTCAAGTTCCGGCACCGGCTCCGACATCGGCCGCACCCGCACCGACGTCACCTGGACCAGAGGGGTCGACCGACATCGTCCCGCTGCGCGGCCCGGCCGCGCGGGTCGTCGGAAACATGGAGGCATCGCTGACGGTGCCCACGGCCACGAGCGTGCGCGGAGTGCCCGCGAAACTGCTCATGGACAACCGCATCGTCATCAACAACCATCTCGCCCGCGGTCGCGGCGGCAAGGTGTCGTTCACCCACCTCATCGGCTACGCCCTCATCCGCGCCATCGCCTCGGTGCCCGCCATGAACGACTCCTTCACCGAGGCCGAGGGCAAGCCCGCCGTGTCCCGCCGCGAGGACGTCAACCTGGGCATCGCCATCGACCTCGTCAAGGACGACGGCTCGCGCCAGCTCCTGGTGCCCAACATCAAGTCCGCCCAGTCGCTGGACTTCGCCGGCTTCTGGGCCGCATACGAGGACGTCGTACGCCGTGCCCGCGCAGGAGCCTTGACCGTAGACGATTTCGCCGGCACCACGATCAGCCTGACGAATCCTGGCACGCTCGGCACTGAGCACTCCGTACCCCGACTCATGCAGGGTCAGGGCTGCATCGTCGGCGTCGGCGCCATGGAGTACCCCGCTGAGTGGCAGGGCGCCTCCGAGGAGTCCCTCGTTCGCAACGCCGTGTCGAAGACCCTCACACTCACCTCGACTTACGACCACCGCGTCATCCAGGGCGCGCAGTCAGGGGAGTTCCTCCGCCGCATCCACGAGCTGCTGCTCGGGGGCGATGACTTCTACGGCGATATCTTCCGCAGCCTGCGCATTCCCTACGAGCCCATCCGGTGGGCGCGCGACATCTCCGCATCACACGAGACGGACCTCGACAAGACAGTGCGCGTCCAGGAGGTCATCCACGCGTTCCGCGTGCGTGGCCACCTCATGGCGGACACCAACCCGCTCGAGTACGAACAGCGCATGCACCCTGATCTCGATGTCCTCTCCCACGGTCTCACCCTGTGGGACCTCGACCGCGAGTTCGCCACGGGCGGCTTCGCTGGTCGTCCTCTGATGAAGTTGCGCGAGATCCTCGGCGTGCTGCGTGACTCCTACACCCGCAGCATCGGCATCGAGTACATGCACATCCAGGATCCGGACCAGCGGCGGTGGATCCAGGATCGCGTCGAGGTGCCCCACCACAAGCCCAGCCGCGAAGAGCAGCTGCGGATCCTCCACAAGCTCAACCAGTCGGAGGCGTTCGAGACCTTCCTGCAGACGAAGTACGTCGGGCAGAAGCGCTTCTCCCTCGAGGGATCGGAGTCGCTGATCCCCCTCCTTGACGAAGTGCTCTCGTCAGCGGCCCGCGACGACATCATCGAGGTGGCCATCGGCATGCCGCATCGCGGTCGCCTCAACGTGCTCACCAACATCGCGGGCAAGTCCTACGCCCAGATCTTCGCGGAGTTCGAGGGCAACTACGGCGAGGAGTCCGTCCAGGGCTCCGGCGACGTGAAGTACCACCTGGGCACGAGCGGCACCTACCGCAGCCTTGACGGCTACGAGACCAAGGTCTACGTCGCAGCGAACCCGTCCCACCTCGAGGCCGTCGATCCCGTGCTCGAGGGCATCGTGCGCGCCAAGCAGGACCAGCTCCCCCGCGACCGGGCCTTCGACGTCCTGCCTCTCCTGCTCCACGGCGACGCAGCCTTCGCCGGCCAGGGAGTCGTGGCCGAGACCCTCAACCTCTCCCAGCTCCAGGGCTACCGCACCGGCGGAACCGTGCACGTCGTGGTCAACAACCAGGTGGGCTTCACGACGTCACCGCGCTACAGCCGCTCGAGCGTCTACTCGACCGACGTGGCGCGCATGGTCCAGGCACCCATCTTCCACGTCAACGGCGACGACCCCGAGGCCGTCGTACGCGTGGCACGCCTGGCCTTCGAGTTCCGTCAGGCCTTCCACAAGGACGTCGTCATCGATCTCGTGACGTACCGTCGCCGTGGGCACAACGAGGCAGACGACCCCTCGCTCACGCAGCCGCTCATGTACGAGCTCATCGACGCCAAGCGTTCGGTGCGCAAGCACTACACCGAGTCCCTCATCGGCCGTGGCGACATCACCGTGGAGGAGGCGGAAGCGGCCCTGCGCCACTTCCAGGAGGAGCTCGAAACGATCTTCCAGGGGAGTCGAGCCGCGCAGGCCGAAGGCGACTTCAGCGAGGGCTCGGACGAGGTCGTCCGCACAGGCCAGCTCGCCTTGGCCCCCATGGGTCCGGCCGGAGACATCCTCACCGGCATCACCCAGGACATGGTCGACTGCGTCGTCGAGTCCCAACTCACCATGCCGGACGGGTTCACCCTCCATCCCCGCCTCGCCCCTCAGCTGCAGCGGCGCGCGCAAATGGTCGCCGACGACACGATCGACTGGGGCATGGGCGAGGCACTCGCCATCGGATCGCTCCTCATGGAGGGCCGGTCCGTGCGCCTCGCCGGCCAGGACTCCCGGCGCGGCACCTTCGGGCACCGGCACGCGGTCATCGTCGACAAGGCCACCGGCTGGCAGTACAAGCCCCTCAAGCGCTGCTACCGCGACGGGGCCAAGCTCTGGGTCTACGACTCGCTCCTCAGCGAGTTCGCCGCACTCGGATTCGAGTACGGCTATTCGGTCGCACGTCCCGATGCACTCGTCATGTGGGAGGCGCAGTTCGGCGACTTCGTCGACGGCGCGCAGACGATCATCGACGAGTTCATCTCCTCCGGCGAGCAGAAGTGGAACCAGCGCTCGTCCCTCGTCATGCTCCTCCCCCACGGCTACGAGGGGCAGGGGCCCGATCACTCCTCCGCGCGCGTGGAGCGATTCCTCCAGCTATGCGCGCAGGACAACATGACGGTGGCGATGCCGTCATCACCCGCATCGTTCTTCCACCTGCTGCGCTGGCAGGTCCACTCGCCGCTCATCCGGCCGCTCGTGGTCTTCACGCCGAAGTCGCTCCTGCGCGCCAAGGCGGCGACATCTCCCCTCTCGGACTTCCTCGACGGGCACTTCCGGCCTGCCATCGGCGACACCACGGTCGATCCCGCGCAGGTCGAGCGCATCCTGCTGTGCAGCGGCAAGGTCTACTACGACCTCGCTGCCGAGCGGGAGCGCCGCGGTGACACTCGGACCGCGATCCTGCGCGTCGAGCGCCTCTATCCCCTTCCCTGGCGGACGCTGCCGGCCATGGTGGAGGCCTACCCGCAGCAGGCGAGCATCCGGTGGGTGCAGGAGGAGCCGGCCAATCAAGGGGCCTGGTCCTTCATGGCACTCAACCTCCCCGGCATCCTCGGCGGCCGTCCCATCGAGGGCATCTCACGTCCCTCCTCCTCTTCGCCTGCAGTGGGAAGCCACCATCGTCACGAGGAAGAGCAGCGTGCCGTGATCGATGCGGCCTTCGCCTAGGCCATGTACTTCACCGACAGGGGCATCGAGGAACTACAGCGCCGACGCGGCGAGGAGAAGGTCAGCCTGGAATGGCTCGCTGAGCGCCTCCGCGAGTTCGTCGACCTCAACCCGGAGTTCGAGACGCCCATCGAGCGTCTCGCCACGTGGCTCGCGCGCCTCGACGATCCCGAGGACTAACCGGTACCGAGCACTAGGACAAGATGGTCCCTTCCTACGGAGGGTTCATGTCCAGTACGACGGCTGAGGTGCGCGCGGTCCTGCGCGGGCCCTTCGGTCGCCTCGCCCTCGGGCGCTTCCTCGATGCCATCGGCAACGGACTCACCCTGTCGCTCCTGGTCGTCTACCTTGCCGAGGTCCGCGGTCTGCCCATCTTCACGGCTTCGCTCGTGCTCACCTGGATGGCCGTCGTCGGTCTGGGTGCCGTCCCGCTCGCGGGCAGCCTGACCGATCGCTTCGGACCTCGCCGCGTGCTGCTCGTCGCCATCCTGATCGAAGCAACGGGCGTCGCCTTGATGTCCCAGGTGACGACTGCGCCGGCCGCCTTCGCGGTGGCGACGCTGCTCGCCCTCGGTGGTGCGGGCATTTGGGGGCCGCTCAGCACCTTCACCGCGCAGGTCGTCGAGGAGGAGCAGCGCACGACCGCCTTCGCGGTGGGATTCATGCTGCTCAACCTCGGGCTGGGCGTCGGCGGCCTCATCGGCGCGGCGATCATCGACATCGACCGTCCGGAGACCTTCGTCCTGCTCTACCTCGTGGACGCATTGACCTATCTCTTCGCCTGGGTGGCCGTCGCAAGCCTGCGCGGACTGGGTGGACCCGTGCCCCATGCGCCGGGAGTCGACGGCACCGACCCGACGCCCCAGGGCTGGCGCGAGGTCCTGGGAGATCGGCGCCTGCGCAGGCAGATCGCCGTGTCGCTGCTGCTTCTCACCTGCGGCTACGGATCCCTCGAAGCGGGCCTGGCCATCTTCATCACCGACACAGCGGCGCTGCCTGAACGCCTCATCGGCGTCGTCTGGATGGCCAACACCATCACCATCGTCCTTGGCCAGCTCCTCGTCCTGCGTCTCGTGCGCGGCCGGTCGCGCACCCGGATGATCGGCGCCGTCGGCGTGCTGTGGGGCATGTCATGGCTGCTGCTGTCGACAGTGCCGGGCGTGTCCGCAACTCCCGCCGTGATCCTGCTGCTCACGTCGACGGTGATCTTCGCCCTCGGCGAGACGATCTGGAGCCCCACCGCGCCGGCCCTCATCAACTCGATCGCGCCCGATCACCTGCGCGGGAGATACAACAGCGCACAGTCGCTCACCTGGAGCCTCGGCGCGACGCTCGCACCGCTTGCCTCTGGCGCACTCATCGGAGCTGGGCGCGGCGTCACCTGGGCAATGCTCATTGCGGTGGGCTGCTTCGCAGCAGCCGCATTCGCGCAGACGCTCCGCCCGATGCTCACCCCGGCCGAGGACGGCCGGGAGTCGGTGACGGCGCCTTCCTAGCGGCGCGCGACTCCTTCTGCGCGCGCGGCGGCCGCGACCGCCCGCGGCACGGCAACCCCGACTCGAGGGTCGAAGACGCTGGGCACGATGAAATCAGCGGCCAGCTCGTCACCCACCACGTCGGCGATCGCCTGTGCGGCCGCGAGCTTCATGCCCTTGGTGATCGTCGAGGCACGCACATCGAGCGCCCCGCGGAAGATGCCCGGGAAGGCAAGCACGTTGTTGATCTGGTTAGGGAAGTCGCTGCGCCCCGTGGCCACGACCGCGGCGGTGCGCATGGCCACCTCAGGATGGATCTCGGGATCGGGATTGGCCAGGGCGAAGACGATGGCATCTGAGGCCATGGAGGCCACGGCCGCATCAGACACCCGACCCGAGGACAGGCCGACGAAGATGTCGGCCCCCTCCATCGCCTCTTCGATGGATCCCTCGATGTCCAGCCGATTCGTGCGGGCAGCGAGTGCGGCCTTCACGGGCGTGAGGTCCTCGCGGGAGCTGGAGATGATGCCCACCGAGTCGCCGACGGCGATGTCCCCGATGCCAGCCTCGAGCAGGATGTCGGTGACGGCCACTCCGGCGGCTCCCGCGCCGGAGAACACGGCCCGCATCTCGGAGATCGGCTTGCCCACCACCCGCGAGGCATTGAGGAGGGCTGCGAGGACGACCACGGCGGTGCCGTGCTGATCGTCATGGAAGACGGGGATGTCGAGGGCCGCGTCGAGGCGCTCCTCGATCTCGAAGCAGCGGGGGGCGCTGATGTCCTCGAGGTTGACGCCGCCGTAGGCCGGGGCGATGCGGATAACCGTCTCGATGATCTCCTCGACGTCCTTAGTGGCGAGGCAGATCGGCACGGCATCGACTCCGCCGAATTCCTTGAAGAGCAACGCCTTGCCTTCCATGACCGGAAGCGCGGCTTCGGGCCCGATGTCGCCCAGGCCGAGAACGGCGGTGCCGTCGGTGACGACCAGGACGGTGTTCGACTTCCAGGTGTACTCCCGGGCAAGCTCAGGGTTCTCGGCGATGGCCGTCGACACTCGGGCAACTCCCGGGGTGTATGCCAGCGCGAGACCCTCGCGGTCGCGGATGCGCACCGTCGGGCGCACCTCGATCTTGCCGCCCTGGTGGAGGGGAAATGCCGGATCGATGGTTTCGCCGTCGCCGATGCTCATGACCGGGTAGTCAACCATCGGGCAGGACGCCGGGGCGGCAGGGGTGCGTAGCGCACGAGGAGACGCCCCATGATCCGAGACGAGTCCACCGGCCCGAAGTGGCGGCTGTCCCTGCTGCGGACGGGGTTGTCTCCCTCCACCCAGCAGTCACGGCCGGCCCGACGCACCAGGCGCTTCACCGCGAGCAGGTCCTCCTCGGGATGATCCACGACGACAATGTCCCCCACGCGTGCACGCCGCGTGCGCGCAGCGATCCACCACTCCCCCGGACGCAGGGCGGGGGCCATGGAATCGCCGGTCACGGCGACCCGGAAGAGCGGCATCGCGGGCATGGGGGGATCCTCCCCGATCACGAGGTGCCGGGCACCCCGGGCCGCACTAGGGTGAGACGCAGCGGCGCTCTGGGCGCCGAGCTCTCGGCGCCTGGCGCCCCGGACGGAGGAATGATGCTCACTCGGATCACCGCGTGGCTCGCGCCGCGCACGACGGTCCACGCTCACTGCGACCTTCCCTGCGGTGTCTACGACCCCGCGCAGGCGAAGATCGAGGCCCAGTCGGTCAAGGCGTGCATGGAGAAGTACCACGCGTCGGACGACCCCGACTTCAAGGCCCGCGCCATCTCCATCAAGGAGGAGCGCTCCAACCTGGTCAAGGAGCACCTGTGGATCCTGTGGACCGACTACTTCAAGCCCCCGCACTTTGAGAAGTACCCCAACCTCAATCAGCTCTTCAATGAGGCCACCAAGCTGGCAGGCGCCGGTGGCACGAAGGGCACCGTCGACGTCGCCGTGGCGGATCAGTTGCTCGGCAAGATCGACGAGATCTCCGAGATCTTCTGGGAGACCAAGAAGGCGTAGGTCAGACTCGATATGCGTGAGGCCCCGCATGGACATGCGGGGCCTCACGCATATCCGGAAGTCACGGCCAGAAGCCGTGCCCGCGGGTACCGCTCAAGGCTCGCGGTACGTCTTCGTGCGGAAGAGCTCCGCGTATCGGCCGGTCGCGGGCGCGGCCAGCGTGACCCACACCTTCACGGGCACCCCGCTCAAGGTGATCGACACTCGACCGCAGGGGCTCCTGCGCACCACGACAGGATCCACGTTCCCGCGGGTCGCCAGGGCACGCACTTCCGTGCGAACGCCAACACGCACGGCCTGTCCGGCACTCGTCTTGAGAGCGCACGGCACGAGACGGGTCGTGCCCGGCGATGACAAGTGCCGGGGAAGGCCAGGGAAATCGATGAGGCGCTGCCTGCGATCGGGCACCGTGACGGGCCCTGTAGACGACCACACGCTGTACTCGATGTCGTAGCGCTGACTGCGCACGCGTACTGCGTATGCGCCGTAGGGAAGTCCCGCGAATGTGAATCTGAGGCCACGCGTGGTGCTCGCTCCTTGCCAGCGTCGCCCATCGCGCGACCACTGCACGAGATAGGACACGTCCCACGCGTCGGCGGGTGGACTCCAGGCCATGCGGAGACCTCGAAGGATAGGCGTCACCACGACATCGCGGGGTGCGCCGACGCGCGGACGGTTGCCCGGGAGCACCGTGAAGGGCGGGGAGACCTCCGACCAAGGCCCCCAGCCAGCCGAGTTGTAGGCCGACACCCGGAAGACGTACGTCTCGTAGACCGTGAGCTCGTAGTTGAACACGGCAGTGAGCTCAGGTGAGCAGGGCTGACCCGGTACCGGCGGGTCGCACTCGGAGATGCGGCTCGAGGGCCAGCGCACTCCGTCCCGGCTCGCCTGGATCTGATACGCGGTGACGGGGCCCCCATCCACGGGAGGCGACCAGCCCACCGTGACCCGCTCCCCCTGCGCGTCGGTGGAGATACCGCGCACGTTGTTGCGGCAGCCCTCAAGCGTGAAGGACACCCCGGACGGCTCGGCCGCCACCTGGGCATTCGGCGCCGCCGTGGCCTGGGTTGTGGCCGGTAGCACTGAGGCCACGACCGCAATGGATCCCACGAGTGCGAGAAGGCCCTTGCGGATCCTCCCTCTCCGGCCCGCTGATGCGTGCCCACCGTCGCGCCACGAGCGCATGTTGGCCTCCCCTTCGCGCGGACCGCACCTATGCGCCCGCACTCTCACGTCGATTCCTGTCGCCTCCGACGCTAGGCAGGTCACGCATGGCGAAGCCACGCTCAGCGCAGTCAGCAAGGGCACATGACTGGTCCCGGAGTGACTTCGCCAGAATGCGGTCATGTCGATTCGTGAAGCAGTGCCCGCGGACGTGCCCGAGATCCTGGCGATGATCCACGAGCTCGCGGACTACGAGAAGGCTCCCCATGAGGTCGTCGCTACCCCCGGCCTGCTGCGCGATGCGCTCTTCGGCCCGGATCCCGCCGTCTATGCACTCATGGCCGAGGACGACGAGTCCGGCGCCGTGGTCGGATTCGCCCTGTGGTTCCGCAACTTCTCCACCTGGCTCGGCCGCCACGGGGTCTACCTCGAGGATCTCTACGTACGCCCGTCGCACCGGGGCCACGGCTACGGCAAGGCGCTGCTCCAGGAACTCGCCCGTATCGCGGTCGAACGCGGCTACGGCCGCTTCGAGTGGTGGGTGCTCGACTGGAACACTCCCGCCATCGACTTCTACCGATCGATCGACGCCGTGCCGATGGACGAGTGGACGGTCTATCGAGTCACGGGCGAGCCGCTGCGCCGCCTTGCCGCCGTCGACGACTAACTTGTGCCCGTGACAGCCTGGGCGCGCATCGCACCCGGCGCCTTCGTCGTCATCTGGAGCACCGGCTTCATCGGCCCGATCTACGCGTTCCCCTACGCCGCACCTCTCACGCTTCTCGGGGTCCGCATGTCACTGGCGGCAGCGGTCTTCGCCGTCCTCGTGATCGCCCTCCGCGCCCCGCGGATTCGTGATCGCAGGCAGTATCCGCAAGCTGCGCTCATCGGGGTGCTCCTGCACGCCGTCTACCTCGGTGGAGTATTCACCGCGATCTATCTGGGCCTGCCAGTCAGCGTGGCCGCGCTCATCGTGTGCCTGCAGCCCCTGCTCGTCGCACTCCTCGCGGGGCCTGTGCTCGGTGAACGCGTCCACGCCCGCCAGTGGGTCGGATTCGCACTGGGCTTCGCGGGGGCCACCCTGGTGCTGTCGCCAGGACTTTCCAGTGGCTCCATCCCCGCAGGGGCGGTCCTCGCCGTGCTCATCGCTCTCGCGGGCACGACGGCAGCGACCCTGCTGCAGAAGCGCTGGGGCGATGACATCCCGCCACTTGCGGGAACCACCGTGCAGTACATCGCCGCCGCCGCGGCGCTGATGGCCGGGGCTGTGCTCACGGAGCCGCTGGCTATCGATTGGACCCCGACCTTCGTGGCCGTGCTCTCCTACATGGTGGTCGTGCTCTCCGTGGGCGCGATCCTGCTCATGTTCTGGCTCATCCGCAAGGGCACGGCCTCGGGCTTCGCCAGCCTGTACTTCCTCGTGCCACCGGTCACCCTGCTCGAAGCCTGGATTCTCTTCGGGGAGACTCTCCCCGCCCTGGCCCTCATCGGCTTTGCCGCCGCGACAATGGGCGTGGCCCTGGTGCGCGCACCACGCACCGTGCTCGAGACGAGCTAGGTGAGCGCCTAGGAATCTGCAACGGCGGCGGTCGTGCTCGGCCAGAAGGCCGCCACGATCCCTGCAACCGCCAGGCCAACGAGGCCGATCCCTGCGCTGCGCTCCACGCCTCCCTCGGCCGTCGCGAGGGGAACGCCGACGACAAGCGCGAGGAACTGGCCCACCAGCAGCAGGCTTCGCGCCCAGCGTCGCGCCCGCCACAGTCCCCGTGAAGCCAGGACCAGGGCCACGCCGAGGAGGCCGAAGATCGTGATCTCGAGCGTCACTGCCACGGGATTCGACACCTCCGCGGGCCCGGTAATGCCCAATCGGGCCACCTGCACCGTGATGTAGACGGCGTACCCCAGCAGTGCAACGCCCTCGATGCCGGCGACTGCGGCGCCAATGACGAGGGACGTCACCGGGCGCGTCCTGCCGTCAGCCATGGGTCCAGACTAGGACGACTAGGGTTTCCTCGTGCGCGGACTCCTCGTCGTCAACCCCCATGCCACGACGACGTCCCCGCGCGTGACGGATGTCCTCGTGCATGCCCTCGCCGATGAGGTCGACCTCGAGGTGATCCGCACCGAGCATCGCGGCCACGCGGCCGAGATCGCCCAGCGCGCGCGGGCCGAGAGCGCCGACCTCATCTGCGTGCTCGGAGGAGACGGGACAGTCAACGAGGCCGTCAATGGCCTCCTCGCCCAGGGCCCTTCCCCCGATGGCCCCACGCTGGCGATCATCCCCGGCGGCAGCGCCAACGTCGCTGCCCGCGCGCTCGGCTTGCCACCCGATCCCGTGGAGGCGACCGGCGAGATCCTCCAGGCGCTGCGCAAGCGACGCACACGGACGATAGGACTCGGTCGCGTGACCATCACGCCCTGGGAGGGCGAGGCATGGGAGCCGCGCTGGTTCCTTGCCAATGCGGGCCTGGGCCTCGACGCGGAGATCATCGCCGCCATGGAGGCCGATCGCGCGAAGGGACACGAGGCCACGCCGACCCGCTATCTCATGACGACCATCCGGCAATTCCTCTGGCGGACCAACCGCCGTGAGCCCGCGCTCCACGTGGACCTCCCCGATGATCACGTCGCGGGTGTCTTCATCGCCATCGTGCAGAACACCTCGCCCTGGACCTACTTCGGCTCACTCCCGATCACGCCCTGCCCCGACGCGTCCTTCGATACGGGGCTCGACCTCTTCGCCGTGCGCCGGATGACGTTCGCCACCGCGATGCGCCTGGCCCGCCGCATGGTCGCGGGCAGCCGGGCCGGATCGACGGCCCGCAGCCTCACGGTGGCCCACGACCTGCCCGGGCTCTACGTGGGAGCGGGACGCCCCGTGCCGATCCAGGTCGATGGCGAGGGCCTGGGCGACGTGCGCGGCGCCGATTTCACCGCCGTCCCCGATGCCCTCACCGTGGTCGCGTAGCGCCGACCCAGCCCGCTCTCGGAGGTACCGTGCTAGCACGGTCTCAGCATCGGTACGCCGTCCTATAACCGGACGGGCGCCGATATTTGACCGTTCATGTGATCAAGCAGACAGGCGAAGCTGGGATCCGTTCTGCCGTTTCGCCTTGTGGGACGCCCTCGTCTCTGCGACCCTTAGATGCCGGGCAGGTCCCGGCCGCGTTCGTCACACTCGCACCCTGGCCTCACGGCTGCGTCTCTCGGGAGTGTGCGTGAACGACGTCACAAGCAGGGATCGAGGCGAGGAGGAACCATGGACTGGCGCCACGATGCTGCCTGCCGTGACGAGGATCCCGAGCTGTTCTTCCCCATCGGCAACACCGGTCCCGCGCTCCTCCAGATCGAAGAGGCCAAGGCCGTCTGCCGTCGCTGCGACGTCATCGACGAGTGCCTCCAGTGGGCCCTCGAGACCGGGCAGGACGCGGGCGTCTGGGGTGGCCTGAGCGAGGACGAACGCCGCGCGCTCAAGCGCCGCAATGCCCGACTCCGGGCACGTAGCACCGCCTGAGCCCTACCCGTCCTGGGGCACGCTGATGCGTGCCGAGCAGCCCCCCGTGTCCGGTGCGTCGAATCTCAGCTCGCCGCGCATGTCCTGCTCCACGAGCGAGCGGACGATCTGAAGTCCCAGCCCCTCTTCCACATGCTCGGGCATCCCTCGGCCGTCATCGCGCACCTCGATTCGCACGTCGCCTGACTCGCGCACCGGCACGACCGTGATGCTCGTCGCCGACGCATGCTCCACGGCGTTGTGCACCAACTCCGACACCGCCATGGCGAGCGGGCTCGCGACCTCGGTAGCGACGATGCCGACACTGCCCTCGCGCGTGATCACCACACCCGGCGAGTAGGCAGCGGCAAGGTCACGCTCCACGGCGATGATGCGATCCACCACCGCGTCGAAGTCGATGCGGTCGCCCGGCTCCTGGGCCAGCACCTCATGGATGGCCGCGATCGCCGCCACCCGGCGCCCCGCCTCGGCCAGGGCCTCGCGGGCCTCGTCCGCCTGGACGCGCCGCGACTGCAGGCGCAGCAAGGCCCCCACCGTCTGAAGGTTGTTCTTCACGCGATGGTGCACCTCGCGCAGCGAGGCATCCTTGCTCAGAAGCGCTCGCTCGCGCCTTCTCAGGTCGGTGATGTCGCGCACCAGGACGATGGCGCCCTCGGGCCGGCCACCGGGGACGAGCGGGAGGGAGCGCAGGGTCACGCACGCCGACGGATTCTCGACTTCGGCATCCGCCGCGATGCGTCCGCTGGCCGCGAGCGCAAGGGACTCATCGACAGGTCCCGGGCGATGCCACAGGCGCGTCACGATAGCCGCGAGATCGGCACCCTCGAGCGGGCGCGCGAGTCCGAGACGTCGGAATGCCGACACCGCATTGGGGCTCGCGAAGCGCACGCGACCCTGCTCGTCGATGCGCAAGAGTCCATCGCCCACGCGCGGGGGCGCTGACCCTGAGGCCCAGTCCGTGTCGCGCGGAGGGAATCGCCCTTCGCTCGCCATGACAAGGAGGCGCTCGGCAAGGTCGTGGTAGACCTCCTCGAGACGTCCCGATCGCCGCGTGGCGGCGTGCCGCTCGATCACTCCCACGACACGCTCGCCCACGTGGAGGGGCACCGCCTCCGCCCCGTTGGGCTCCGACACGATGCGACCCGACGCGGCCGCCCGGTCGAGCACGCGCTGGCGGCCCCTCGGCACGAAAGTGCCCACCACGTCTTCGGGGACGCCGGTCGGGGCGGTCGCGGGACGCACCAGCGCAGCCGCCACCCAGCCCCCGGAGTTCCAGGTGGGAAGCCAGAGGACGAGATCGCTCATCGCGAGGTCGGCCACGAGTCCCCAGGCGCCGACTAATGCCTGGAGATGGTCGACCTCGTCCGGGGCAAGGTCCGTCCGCTCCCCCGCGAGGCGGTTAAGGCTCCCCATGCTCGCGCAGGCTAGGCGGTCGGCCGAGCCCCCTCACGACCGGGCCCATCGAGCCGACCGGGCCTGGCGAGAGCGACCCGGTAGCCTGCCGGGATCGAAGGGAGTCCCGTGCAGAACAAGACGCTCATCACCGTCACCGCCATCGTCGCGCTCGTCGCCCTCGGCGTGAGCATCCTCGCGCTCGCCATCCTGTGACCGCACCCGAGGGCGCCGGCGACCCTCAGCACGGAGGACTCCAGGCCGTCCACGCGGCGGCCCGCCATGGCGTGCGGCACCTCTTCACCCTCTCCGGCGCGCATATCTTCCCGCTGTACGACGCTGCCGTCGGCGGCGCGGCCTCGGTGCAAGCGGCCGCAGACGGTCCCCTGCGGCTCATCGACGTGCGCCACGAGCAGACCGCGGTCTTCGCCGCCGAGGCGATGGGCAAGCTCACGCGCACCCCGGGATTCGCGGCCGTGACCGCGGGCCCGGGCGTCACCAATGCGGTGAGCGCCGTGGCCGGAGCGTGGGTCAACGGCTCGCCACTCGTGCTCATCGGCGGTCGCGCGCCCGACGGCCGTTGGGGATCAGGGGCACTCCAGGAGATCGACCATCCGCCTCTTCTCGCTCCCGTCACCAAGTCCGCGGTGACCGTGCACGACCCCGCCGCTGTCGCATCAACCGTCGACGCGGCGTTCCGCCTCGCCGGCTCCGCGCATCGCGGGCCGACGTTCGTCGACGTGCCCATGGACGTGCTCTTCACGCCGGCCGTGCCCGCAGCGAGCGAGGCTCCGCCCTCTCCCCTTCCGCTGGAGGGGGACCTCTCGCGCATGGCCGCGCTGCTGCGCAGCGCCGACCGCCCCGTGATCGTGCTGGGCAGCGATGTCTGGGCCGATGGTGCCGACACCGCCGCGCGCGCCTTCGTCGACGCGACCGGCATTCCCGTGATCGCCAACGGCATGGCGCGCGGCATCCTGCCGCCCGACCACCCGCTGCTCGTGACACGAGCGCGGGGCGCGGCATTCGCCGGCACCGACCTCGTGATGGTGGTGGGCACCCCCCTGGACTTCCGGCTCGGCTACGGCACCTTCGGCGACCCGGCTGCACCCGTCGTCCACGTCGCGGATTCCCCCGACCAGCTGGCACGCCATCGTGACCTTGCGGCAAGCGCCGCCGGCGACCTCACGAGCTTCTTCCTCCGGCTCGCCGAGGAGATCGGCGAGCCTCTTCCGGTCGAGGACTGGGCGGCCGACCTGCGCGCACGGGCCCTGGCGGCCATCGCCGCCGACGCTGCCGACCTGGCGAGCGACTCCGACCCGATCCACCCCGCACGGATCTACGGCGAGCTCCTGCCGCGGCTTGCCGACGATGCCGTCGTGATCGGCGACGGAGGCGATTTCGTGTCGTTCGCGGGGAGATACGTCGAGCCACGCCGTCCCGGGCACTGGCTGGACCCGGGTCCCTACGGCTGCCTCGGCACCGGGCCCGGCTACGCCATGGCCGCGCGGCTCGCGCACCCCTCATCCCAGGTCGTGCTGCTCCTCGGCGACGGCGCCGCGGGATTCTCGCTCATGGACGTCGACTCGCTCGTGCGCCACGATCTGCCCGCTGTCATCGTCATCGGCAACAACTCCGGCTGGAATCTCGAGCGTCACCCCATGCGCTTCCTCTACGGCTACGACGTGGCCGCCGACCTGCGACCGACGGCGTACGACGAGGTGGTGCGCGCTCTCGGCGGCGCTGGCGAGACGGTCACGCGCCCGGGTGACATCGGCCCGGCACTCGATCGCGCGTTCGCGGCCGGCGTGCCCTACGTCGTCAACGTGATGACCGATCCCGACGTCGCCTACCCGAGGTCGACGACCGGCGTCTGAGCGCTACGCGCAGAGCTTGCGCACGATCGGCTCGGCGTCCTGGGCCGAGCCCGACCAGCCGCGCGGGCGCAGCTCGATGTGCAGGTGCACCGCGCCGGGCGAACCCGTGTCACCCATCGTCCCGATGAGCTGACCGGCCTTCACCGTGTCGCCCTGCCCGACGAAGATCTTGTCGAAGTGGCCGTAGAACCACATCGAGCCCTTCTTGTCGGTGATGTCGAGCACCAGCGCGCCGTTGCCCTGGTAGCCACTGCGCGTCACCCGGCCCGCATCGACTGCGTAGATCGGGGTGCCGCGGGTGCCCAGGAGGTCGAAGCCCATGTGGTTGCGGCCAGCACCGAGGCCATCGCCCCAGCGGAAGTCGACCGCGGGGCAGTAGCGGCCGTCGACGCTCTTGTCGCCGAAGGTCTCATCCGCCTGCGCCGCCTCACGCGCGATGTCACGGCCGAGCAGGGACCAGGTCTCCGGGCCGACGACGCCCGTGGGCTCGAGGCCGTTGTCGGCTTGCAGTTCCTCGACCGCGATGCGGGTGACAGGACCGAAGTAGCCGGTGACGGGCTTGATCCCAAGGGCCTTCTGGAGGACCTTCACCGCTTCGCCCGTGCTGCCGGTGCGCAGCTCGGGTGCGTCCGCGGCGAAGGCCGGGGTCCGGGGGCTGCTGGGGGCTGCCTGGCTGGCCACCGGGACGGCAGCGAGGGTGACGACGGCGACGACGAGGGTCGTCACGAGGGCGAGCGATCGACGCAGACCTGCGGTCATGAGTCCTCCGTCGCCTGCGGGGTCAGCTGTCGGGTTCGGCAGGCCTCATGCGCCCGCCGGCGTGGGGCCCGGCGAGCCGGGCCTTCGCGCTTCACCCCAAGATCCGCCGGTGCTGCTGGCGGATCGTGCCGGGGCCTGATGGCCCCAGCGGTGGGTCCCCCGCTCCTGCCCGCGGTGGTGCGCCCTGGGCGGGCAGGACTCGGCGTGCCCCGGGCGGCCGGTCTGGCGACCGACCCGGGAAATGTAACAGAAGGATCACGGGACCGCCCCCGCGGGAAGCCCGGCGGGTCCCCTGCCCTCGCGGTGACCACGCGCTGCCCGTCAGCCCCCCGCTTCGTGCCCCAGCCTGGGGGCGGCTCCCTGCCGGGACGCCGATCACGGGAGGGCAGCCATGGCGGTGGTCACCGGACTGACCTCGGCCCAGGCCGCCGACGTCCTGCACGAGGTCGGTCCTAATGCGGAGCCCCGGCCCGACCGGCCGGCGCCGCTGTGGCAGTTGGCCCGTCAATTCACTCACTTCTTCGCGCTCATGCTGTGGGGCGCGGCCGCACTGGCCCTCCTTGCCGGGTTGCCGCCGCTCGCCGTGGCCATCGCGTGCGTGATCCTGATCAACGGCATCTTCGCCTTCATCCAGGAGGGCCGGGCCGATCGCGCTGCCGAGCGGCTCAGGTCGCTCCTGCCGAGTCGAGCAACCGTCATCCGCGACGATCGCCCGGTCACCATCGACGCGGTGGAGATCGTCCCGGGCGACGTGCTCTGGCTTCAACCAGGTGACCGCATCCCCGCGGACGGCACCCTCCTGCGGTGCACGTCGCTGCGCATCGACACGTCCCTGCTCACGGGCGAGAGCGTCCCCGTGCGCATGAAGCCGGGGGATCCCATCGTGGGCGGCTGCTTCGTCGTAGAAGGCGACGCCCACGCCGTCGTCACGAGGACAGGGCCGCGCACCGAGCTGGCGGCCATCTCGCGACTGACCGCGAACGCGGGCGACGCCTCCACTCCCCTGACGCTCGCGCTCCGCCGCGTGGTGCGCCTCATCGCCCTCATCTCCGTGGGGGTAGGCCTGCTCTTCCTGGTGATCACTCTTGTCACGGGCCGACCCCTCACCGATGCCCTCGTGTTCGGCATCGGCGTCACGGTCGCCCTGGTCCCCGAGGCCCTCCTGCCCACCGTCACCCTCACGCTGGCATGGGGCGCCGAGCGCATGGCTCGCCACCGCGTGCTGGTGCGTCGACTAGAGGCGGTCGAGACGCTGGGCTCGACGACCGTCATCTGCACGGACAAGACCGGGACGCTCACGCAAAACGCCATGACCGTCGTACGCGCATGGACACCGGCATCGTCGGTCACGGGCGCGGATCCCGGCTACGACCCCGAGGGCGTCGTCGACATCACCGGCGATGTCGAGTCCATGCGCGATCTCGCAGGCGAAGCCCAGCGCTGCTCCGAGGGCTACGTCGTGCACGTCGATGGGCACTGGGTCGCACGCGGCGACCCAATGGAAGCCGCGCTGGACTCCTTCGCCCGGCGCGTCCGGGCCCCTGCGGCACCGTCCACCCTCGTGCACCGCTACCCCTTCACGCCCGAACGTCGTCGCATGTCGGTTGCCTATGCCGATGGCGTCGCGGTCAAGGGCGCCCCCGATGCGGTGCTCCCCCTCTGCGCGCCGAACCCGTCGGCCGAGTCCGTGGTCGACGACATGACGTCGCGCGGACTGCGCGTCCTGGCCGTGGCGCGAGGGCCGACATGCCTGTCCTCGGACGTCGACGACGTCGAGCGCGACCTCGTCCTCGTGGGAATCGTCGGCCTCGAGGATCCGCCCCGACCGGGCGTGAGACAGGCCCTCGACGCCTGCCGCACGGCGGGGATCACCGTCCACATGGTCACGGGCGACCACCCCGCGACGGCCGCCGCCATCGCGACGGAGGTGGGCCTGCGCCCCCTCGACGGACTGGTCATCACCGGTGCGGAACTGCCCGCCGACGATGGCGAACTGGCGAGGCTCCTGGACCGCCCGGGCACGGTGGTCGCGCGCGTGACGCCGCCGGACAAGCTGCGCATCGCGCGAGTCCTACGCAGGCAGGGCCACGTCGTCGCGATGACCGGGGACGGCGTCAACGACGTACCCGCGCTGCGCGAGGCCGACATCGGGATCGCCATGGGACAGTCGGGCACCGACGTGGCCCGCGAGGCCGCCGACCTCGTCCTGCTCGACGACGACTTCGACTCGATCGTCGCGGGCATCGCACAGGGTCGGGCGACCTACGTGAACATTCGGCGCTTCCTCACCTACCACCTGACCGACAACGTCGCGGAGCTGGCGCCCTTCGTCGTGTGGGCTCTCTCCGGTGGGCAGATCCCCCTGGCTCTCGGAGTGCTCCAGGTGCTGGCCATCGACATCGGCACGGACACCTTCGCGGCCGCGGCCCTGGGCG
>JAPOKX010000129.1 GCA_029977425.1 Actinomycetota bacterium | reverse complement strand
ACCGAGGGACTGGGACTCTTCTCGGACATGAGTGGCATCGAGCCCGACGAGTCGGGCTACCACCCCATGGACCCGGCCAACATCTCCCCGCTTGTCGTCTGGCTCGGCTCGCCGCTGTCGGCGGGAGTGACCGGACGCGTCTTCACCGTCACGGGCAACGAGATCGGTGTCGCGGAGCCGTGGATCAAGGGCCCGGTCGCCACGAAGGACGGTGCGCGCTGGTCCCCTGCAGAGCTCACCGACGTCGTGCCCGGCCTGGTGTCCGATGCGCGAGGCAACTCCGACATGTTCGGCAACCCGCGCGCCTGACCGCTGCTACTGGAGCTCGATGCGCTCCGCACGCGAGAGCACGCGCTCGACGTACTGCTCGGTCTCGGGGAACGGCGGCACGCCCTCGTAGCGCACGACCTGGTTGAAGCCAGCGTTGTACGCCGCGAGGATGTTGCGCAGTCGGTCACCGGGCACGTCTGCGACGAGCTCGGCATTGACGCAGTTGAGCTCGGCGGCCGAGTGGATCGCGTCGACGGGGTCGTAGATGTCTCTGTCGCCGTCCTCGTCGCCATCGACGGCGTACTGCTCCCAGACCTCGGGCATGAACTGCGCGAGGCCCGTCGCTCCCGCAGGGCTCACGGCCCGCGGATCCCAGCTGCTCTCGGAGGCAAGCTGCGCCGCCAGGACCTTGGCCGGCACCACGGGGCAGCGTTGCGCGGCCTCGACGATCACGGGACGGAGCTCCTCGGGCACGACGACGGTGCGCTCGCGGAGCAGGTCGGCACCGCCTAGGGCGACGAAGGCTCCTGCGGCGGCGACGATGACGAGCACCGCTGCTGCGCCGGCGATCGCCAGGCCCTTGAGCATCCGTCCACGGTAACCCGAGTCGGGCAGTGATGGTCGCCTCAGGCTGCGGAGCGGACCGCCTGGAGAGCTGCGGAGAGGCAGTTCACGAGCAGGTCAGGATCGGTCACCGCGACCGGGTCGATGGTGATGCCGAGGAACGCCGTGCCGTCGTAGCTCATGAGCGCGACGTTGAGTGACGCGCCGCCCTTGGGGGCGAACGGCACGAGCCGCGTGACGCGCGCGCCGGAGACGTAGACGGGGAACGGCGGACCGGGGACGTTGGTCGCCGCGACGTCGGTGCCCTTCATGAGCCCGCCCGCGATGGTGGTGGCCAGCGGATTCGGAAGAGTGCACAGCAGGCGATAGACGACGGTGGAGACGGGCAGTGCCGGCTCGGTGCGCGCTGCGAGGAGCACCGGATGCAACTCGCGCATGGTGTCCTGCGGTGTCGCGCCCACGAGGGGCAGGGCGAAGCGCGCGGGCACCCAGGCGTTGCCTCCGGCCGAGTCGCCGTCGGTGCGCATGTTGACCGGCATGTTCACGCGCAATGCCTCGACATCGACGCCGAGATCCGAGTGGTAGGCGCGCAGCCCTCGCGCCACCACCGCCATGAACGCGTCATTGAGCGTGCCGCCGACCGACTTGCCCGCGGCCTTGAGGTCGGCCAGCGGCGCGTGGAGCAGTGCACACCGGACGTCGAGGGAACGCCCTGTCATCACGGGGCTGAGGGGCTCGCTGGCGGGGGCAAGGAGACGAGCCGCCGAAGCGGCGAAGGCGCTGGCGCCCTGCAGTGATCCGACGGGATCGGCCAGTGCACGCTGCGCGAGGCCGATCCCGTGCGCCGCGAGTCCTTGGAGAAGCCCGCGGGACTCCTGAACCTCGTAGTCCAGGCCGTGGGCGAGCCGCTGGACCGGGTCGAGTCGCTCGCCGGGCGCGGGCGCGGCGGGCATGGGACCCAGGTCAGGAGCATCAGGTGCCATGTCGAAGAGCGTCGCCGCGAGCATCATGCCGCCGACGCCGTCGGTGATCGCGTGATGCAGTTTGAGCACGATCGCTGCTCCATCTCCATCGAGGCCCGTCGCGACCGTGAGCTCCCACAGCGGCCGGTCGCGATCGAAGTCCTGCTCGGCGGCGCGCTCGGCAATCCGCAGAGCACCGGAGAGGTCCTGCTCTCCGGCGGGAAGCGCGACCCAACGCAGGTGGTAGTCGAGATCGAAGTCCGGGTCGGTCACCCAGCGCGGCGGGATGAGCGAGACGGGGTTGCCGATGACGCACTGGCGCAGCTTCGGCACGACGCGGGTGAGCCGCTCGACGCGCTCGGTCAGCGCGTGCCGGTCAGGCACCGAGTCGGTGGTCACCATGGCGACGATGACCGAGCGCAGCACGGGATCGTCCTCGATGCCCCACATCACGGCGTCGAAGGCGCCCATGCGCTCGTCGTGGCTCACCTGCGCTGACCTCCCTCTGCCCGCCTGTTCGCGCCGAACCGTTCCGGGCCCTCCCGACGGTAGTCCGCGCGTTCGGCTGGTGCGGGGGCTTACCGTGAATCCATGACCACCCCGCAGCCCGGCTCCGCCACCCCTCCGGCCAAGGGGGTCGATCTCGGCCAGGCCGAGGTCGAGTCCCTCTTCGCGCAGCGCCTCGCCGAGGCCTTCGCGGCGCTCGGCTGCTTCAACCTGGCCGTCTTCGGCAAGACCGGCGTCGGCAAGTCGACCCTGGTCAACGCCGTCTTCGGCAGCCAGGTCGCGGAGACCGGACTCGGCAAGCCCGTGACGCGGGGACTCGTCTACTACCGCCATCCCGGGGGACTGCTCGGGCTCTACGACTCCGAGGGATTCGAGACGGGGACGTCGGGTGACGAGATCCTCGCCGCCCTGCGCTCGCGCGTCGCGGAGTCGCGGTCGCTGCCGGTCGACCAGCAGATCCACGCGGCCTGGTACCTCGTGCGATGGTCGGACCGTCGCTTCGAGGAGCGCCAGGGCGACTTCGTGCGCGCGCTCGCCGACCTGGGGCTGCCCGTGATCCTGGTCATCACCCAGGTGCCGAGTCGTGACGGCGTGCCCCACCCGGAGGCAATCGAGCTGGCGCAGTACATCGAGTCGCTCGGGCTGCCGCTGCGACCCGCGGGCCGCGCACTGCTCACCAACGCGCTCGAGGACCCCTTCACCTCATCGCCGGTCTTCGGTCTGCAGGAGCTGCTCGATGCGACGTACCTCGTCGTGCCCGAGGTGGCCACTGCCGCGCTCACCGCGGTGCAGATCCTCGACTGGGAGCGTAAAAGACAGGCCGTCAAGACGATCATCAATCAGTCGGTTGCGCTCGCTGCCGGGGTCGGTGCGGCTCCCATCCCCTTCGCTGACGCTGCCATCCTGGTTCCGACGCAGGTGACGATGATCGCGCGGATCACGGCCGCCTACGGCCTGCCGCCCGATCGCTCGCGTGCTCTTGCTGCCGCTGGCGCGGTCGTCCTCACCGGCGGCGCGACGATGGCCGGGCGCTACCTCGCCACCACGCTGCTCAAGTTCGTCCCCGGCGGCCAGGTGGCGACGTCGGCCATCTCCGCGACCGTCGCCGGGTCGCTCACCCGCGCGGTCGGCGGTGCGTGGGCGCGCGTGTGCGAGTACGCACTCGGGCTGCCCCCTGCGGAACGCGACCGTTTCCTCGCCGGGAGCGGCCCCAAGGAACTCTTCCTGGCCTACGTCTCGGGCAAGCAGCGCTGATCCGAAGCGCCTCCCCGCCAGGCGCTGCTACGGTCGGGGCAGTCGACCAGGGAGGTCCGCAGTCGACGAGGGAGGTTCCATGCGCCGCGTGTTCCTTGTCGCCGCTGCCCTTGCCGGCGCCGCTGCCGGTGTCGCGGCCTGGCGGCGCTACCACGACACCGATCCGGTTGCGGAGCGCGCTGACGCCTGGGCAGACACGGTGACGACATTCGCTGGGCGCACGGCGACGGGCGTCTCCGGCGCGG
>JAPOKX010000128.1 GCA_029977425.1 Actinomycetota bacterium | reverse complement strand
CCTGAAACACGCCCTGTCCCATGGAGCCCTGCACGCACACTCTCACGCGCTTGCCGTCGGCGGCGAGCGCCATCGCCTGCTGCAGAGGGCTGGGCTCGGTGGAGCCCGGCTCGGGCAGGTCCACGCCCTCGGTGAACATCGGGATGTCCATGGCGAGGACCTCAGGGCCCGCCATCGAGGCCAGGGCTGCATGGTGCTCCGGCTGGTCCTGGTGCCCGGGCACGCCCAGCCGGGTCCAGGCGCCAGCGGCATTGCGGTGGAGCGCATCGGCGTAGGGGGCCGCGGGGACATCGGTCACAGGCCCATCCAAGCGCCTCCGTGGGGGCTGATCCGTCAGGGGCGGGGCGGATCCCGCGAATCCACCCCACGGGGCGCCAAGCCATGACCACAATGGCCCCACGCGTCTACGTGAGGAGTCCCATGCGCACGACCACCCGCCGCACCCCGAGGGGCCTGATCGCCCTCGGTGCCCTTGCGGCCAGTTCCGTCCTTCTCGTCGCCTGCGGCGGGGGCAGCAGCACCAGCACCAGCAGTTCGGCCGCTCCCGCGGAGTCGTCGGCCGCCGCCGAGACCAGCGCAGCGCCGGCCGAGTCGAGTGCGGCGCCTGCAGCCGACGGCCTGCTCGCCCAGATCCTCGAGTCAGGGACGCTGCGCGTCTCCACGGATCCGGCGTACCCGCCGCAGTCCTCCTACGACGAGGCGACCGGCGAGTGGCAGGGCTTCGACATCGATGTGGCGAATGAGATCGCCACGCGCATGGGCGTGGTCACCCAGTGGGAGACCCCGGCGTGGGATGTCATCACGGCGGGCAACTGGAACGACCGCTGGGATGTCTCGGTCGGCTCGATGTCGATCACCGAGGAGCGCGCCCAGGTGCTCGACTTCACCGAGCCCTACTACTTCACCCCGGCAGGCGTGGCCGTCAACGCCGACAGCGACATCCAGTCCATCGACCAGCTCGCCGGCAAGCGCGTCGGCGTCTGCGGCGCTTGCACGTACGAGTACTACCTCAACCGCACGCTGGCCATCCCCGGCTTCAACTTCGAGTTCCTCGTGCCCGAGGACGTCGAGATCGTGACCTACGACACCGACACCACGGCCCTCCAGGACCTCAAGCTGGGCCGCGTGGACGCCATGGTGTCGGCGGTGCCGCTGCTCGAGGAGGCCATCAAGAAGGGCAAGGAAATCCGCCTCGTGGGCGACCCGGTCTTCCTCGAGCCCCTGGCCGTCGCGGTCGACAAGAGCGCGTCGCAGCCGGTCGACAGCCTCGTCGCCGAGCTCAACCGGATCATCGCCGAGATGCACGCCGACGGGACGCTCAGCGAGCTCTCGATGAAGTGGTACGGCGTGGACATCACCAAGGGCCCCGGCGCCTGATCGTCGATGCCTGATTCATCGACGCGCGAGGCCGTGCCGCATCAGCGGCACGGCCTCGCGCAGTCCATTGAGGCGGCCAGCCTCGCCATCCCGTTCCGGGTGAAGGTCGCCGCCGTCTGGGCAGTGATCTTCGCCCTCCTCGCCTTCGCGTTCTTCCGCAGCGGCTTCGATATCCAGTGGATGATCGACAAGACCCCTGCCATCGTCCGTGGCGTATGGGTGACGATCCTGTTCTCGGTCATTGCCATCACCGCGGCGACCTTCCTTGCGCTCCTCGGTGCGCTGGGCCGGATCTCGAAGAATCCCATCGCCTACGGCATCAGCGGCTTCTACACGTCCTTCTTCCGCGGCACCCCGCTCATCGTCCAGCTCTTCCTCTGGTACCTCGCGCTGCCGCAGCTCGCGATCGGCCTGCTCCCCGAGCCCTACGCCTCGTGGTTCATCTGGCCGGCACAGGTGGCCGGCGTCGTGGGCATCGCCTTCAACTACGGCGCCTACATGACGGAGATCTTCCGCTCGGGCATCGAGGCGGTGCCCCACGGCCAGACCGAGGCCGCCGATGCCCTGGGCATGTCCTACGGCCAGCGGATGCGCCGCGTGATCCTGCCCCAGGCGGCCCGGATCGTCATCCCGCCCACAGGCAATGAGTTCATCGCCATGATCAAGGACACCGCGCTCATCGGCCTGCTGGGCACCACCATCCTCTGGGCGGATCCCTTCCGTGTCGCGCAGCTCACGGGCAAGGCTGACTTCCGCAACCTCGAGGCCCTCATCATCGCGGCGATCGTCTACTGGGGCCTCACGGCGATCTTCTCCTTCTTCCAGCGCAAGCTCGAGGCCCGCATGAGCAAGGGCTATGTCAGGACGGCGGTGAAGGCCGGATGACCTCGCCTGTCGTCCGCGTCAGCGGACTTCACAAGTCCTTCGGGGACCTCGAGGTCCTCAAGGGCATCGACATGGACATCAACTCCGGAGAAGTAGTCGTCGTCTTCGGTCGATCCGGTTCGGGCAAGAGCACGTTCCTTCGCTGCATCAACTTCCTGGAAGAGCCCGATCAGGGCACCGTGGAGGTAGCCGGCATCTCCGTTGCCGCCGGCCTGCCCACGCGCCACCGCCGCAAGGAGATCCGTCGCCTGCGCACACGCTGCGGCATGGTCTTCCAGCAGTTCAACCTCTTCCCGCAGATGACCGTTCTCGACAACGTGATGGAGGGCCCGCTGCGGGTCAAGGGCGAGTCTGCGGCCGAGGTGCGCGATCTCTCGATGCAACTCCTCGCGGACGTCGGCATGGCCGACAAGGCGGATCAGCATCCGATCCGGCTCTCCGGCGGGCAGCAGCAGCGCGTGGCCATCGCGCGCGCCCTGGCGATGCGCCCCGACGTGATGCTCTTCGACGAGCCCACGTCTGCGCTCGACCCCGAGCTCATCCACGAGGTCCTCGCCGTCATGAAGCGCCTCGCGGACACGCACTCCACGACCATGGTCGTGGTCACGCATGAGATGGGATTCGCGCGCGAGGTTGCCAACCGCATGTGCTTCTTCCACGAAGGCGTCATCCTCGAGCAGGGCACTCCCGAGCAGATGTTCGGCTCGCCGCAGCGCGCGGAGACCAAGAAGTTCCTCGACGCCGTCATCTGACCGATCTCTGCCCGCTGTGAGCGTCGCCGGAGCCCACGCGTAGCGGCACCCTGGGGGAGGTGTCGCAGCAGGAAACCCAGCCTCGGGGACTGTCGGTCCACGAGGCTGCTCGGCGCCTGGAGCTCGACGGGCCCAACGAGCTCCCACGCGAGCGGCCGCGCAGCCTTGTCGCCAGCGCATGGTCGGTCGTTCGCGAGCCGATGATCCTCCTGCTTCTCGGAGCAGCGACCATCAGCTTCCTCCTCGCGGATCCGTTCGAGGCGGCCGTCCTCCTCTTCTCCGTTCTCGTCGTGGCCGTCATCTCGCTCTACCAGCAGCGCAAGACCGAGAGCGCCCTGGCTGCGCTTCGGCGGCTCAGCGCTCCGCGCGCGCTCGTCGTCCGAGATGGCTCACCACGGCGTGTGGCCGGGCGTGAGGTGGTGCGCGACGACCTCGTGCTCCTCGCCGAGGGTGATCGAGTCCCCGCGGACGGTATCGTCCTGAGCTCATCGCATCTCGCCATCGACGAGGCGGCACTCACCGGCGAGTCCCTGCCGGTGGTCAAGGAGCCCTCCCCGGACGAGACGCACGACATGGGGCCTCCCGGAGGCGACGGGACCCCCTGGGTGTTTGCGGGCACCCTGGTGGTGGCCGGTCGCGCCGAGGTGAGGGTCACGCGCACCGGCGCGCAGACGGAGTTCGGTCGCATCGGTCGCGCCCTGCGCGATCAGGAGCCGCCCCGCACCCGGCTCCAGCGCGAGTTCGACCGACTCGTCGTCGCTTTCGCGCTCGTCGCTCTCGCGGCGGCCGTCACGGTGGTCGTCGTCTACGGGAT
>JAPOKX010000127.1 GCA_029977425.1 Actinomycetota bacterium | reverse complement strand
GCAATTCGAGTTCCACGATCTGGTAGAAGGGGAGGCGCGGATCGGCCCGTTCACGGTGACAGCGGCACGCGTGAACCACCCAGTGGAGGCATACGGAGTCCGGCTGGAGGCCGGCGGCCACGCCCTCGCCTACTCAGGCGACACCGCCGAGACTCCCGCTCTCGTCGCACTCGCGCGAGGTGCCGACGTGGCAGTCTTCGAGGCGAGCTGCCTGGAGTCCCAGCCCGCACCCGGAGTGCACCTGACCGCCCGGCAGGCGGCCGCCCACGCACAGGCGGCGGGTGCCCGGATCCTCCTGCTCACTCACCTCGTCGCGTGGAATGACCCGCAGGCCACCCTCGCGGAGGCTCGCCCTGCCTTCGATGGCGAGCTCATGCTGGCCTCAAGCGGCCTCGTCATCGACGTGGCCTAGGTCTACGACGGCCACTCCCGCGTCGTGGCCTAGGTCCACGGCGGCCACTCCCGCGTCGTGGCCTAGGGTCCTCGTCATGGCCACGAGATCCGATGGACGCGAGTCCACTCAACTGCGTCCCGTCACCTTCGAGCGCGGCTGGCTCGAGCAGGCCGAGGGCTCGACCCTGGTGAGCTTCGGCCGCACGCGCGTGCTCTGCGCGGCCAGCTTCACGCCCGGAGTGCCGCGGTGGCTCAAGGACTCTGGCCGCGGATGGGTCACCGCGGAGTACGCCATGCTGCCCCGTTCCACCAATACGCGCAGTGACCGCGAGTCGGTGAAGGGCCGCCTCGGCGGTCGCACCCAGGAGATCTCCCGCCTCATCGGACGCAGCCTGCGCGCGGTGATCGACATGGAGGCCCTGGGCGAAAACACTGTCGTCCTGGACTGCGATGTCCTCCAGGCCGATGGCGGCACCCGCACCGCGGCAATCACGGGCGCCTATCTCGCACTCGCGGATGCCATCTCCTGGGCCAAGGCCCAGGGTCACGTCAAGGGCAATCCCCTCGTCGATTCCGTGGCCGCGGTGAGCGTGGGCATCATCGACGGCGAACCGCGCCTGGACCTCCACTACGACGACGACGTCCGCGCGGAGACGGACATGAACGTCGTCATGACCGGCAGCGGCACCTACGTCGAGGTGCAGGGCACCGCAGAGGGTGAGCCCTTCGACCGTGGGCTGCTGAACCAGCTCCTCGACCTGGCGGCCGCAGGCTGTGCAGACCTCACTGCCCTGCAGCGCGCTGCGCTCTCGTCGTGACGATGCGCGTCGTCCTCGCCACGCGCAACGTGCACAAGGTCGATGAGGTCTCGCGCATCCTGCATGCGGAGGGAATCGACGTCGAGCTTGTTCCGTTGCCCGCGGATGCTCCCGATGTGGCTGAGACCGAGTCGACCTTCGCGGGCAACGCGCTCCTCAAGGCGCGCGCGGCAGCGGAGGTGACCGGGTTGCCGGCCATTGCCGATGACTCCGGCCTGTGCGTCGATGCCCTCCACGGCATGCCGGGGGTGCTCTCGGCTCGATGGGCGGGACGCCACGGTGATGATGCGGCCAATCTCGCCCTCGTTCTCGCCCAGATGTCGGAGGTGCCCGACGGTCGGCGCGGTGCGCAGTTCGTGTGCGCGGCAGCGTGGGTGGTGCCGGGTTCGCACGAGCACGCCGTGGAAGGAGTGCTCGAAGGCAGCCTTGCCCGCGAAGCCCGCGGCAGCAACGGCTTCGGCTACGACCCGATCTTCGTCCCGCAGGGCTACGCCCTCACGACTGCCCAACTCCGGCCCCACGAGAAGGACGCGATCAGTCACCGCGGTCAGGCTCTCAGGGCCCTTGCTCGCGCATGGGCGTCCGCCTAGCTCCTTCTGGACTCGCCAGCGCGCTTCGGCCGGCATACCGTGGAGGTATGGACGCGTGGATCTGGTGGATCGTCGCGGCGGGGGTGCTGGCCGTGGCCGACGTCCTCACGGGCGGCACCCTGATCCTGCTCATGATCGCCGGGGGTGCGGCTGCGGGAGGCGTCGCGTCGGCCCTGGGGGCCCCTCCTGCTGTCTCGGTGGGAGTCTTCGCGCTGGTCTCCGTCGCCTTCCTCGCGGTCGTGCGGCCCATCGCCCGCCGTCACATGCGCACCCCTCGCGCCGTGCGCACCGGAGTTGCTGCGCTGGTGGGTGCCGAGGCGATCGTGCTCGAGGTCGTCGATGGCCGTGACGGTCGCATCAAGCTCGCCGGTGAGGTGTGGTCCGCGCGTTCCTACGACGGGGACAGTTCCTTCAGCGTCGGGCAGCGCGTCCACGTGCTCGAGATCGACGGGGCAACCGCCCTGGTCGCTGGCTAGTCGGGAGGGATCATGGAAGCACTCATTGCCGCGATTGTCGTGGCCGCGGTCGCCGTCGCGCTCATCGCCTCGACGGTCAAGGTCGTGCCCCAGGCCCACGCCCGCATCGTCGAGCGCCTGGGGCGCTATCACCGCACCCTCAACGCCGGCCTCGCCTTCGTCATCCCTGTCGTCGACAAGGTGCGCGCTCGCGTGGACCTGCGCGAGCAGGTGGTGTCCTTCCCGCCGCAGCCGGTGATCACGGAGGACAACCTCGTCGTCAGCATCGACTCGGTCATCTACTTCCAGGTCACCGATCCGAAGGCGGCGACGTACGAGATCGCCAACTATCTCACCGGCATCGAGCAGCTCACCGTGACGACCCTCCGCAACGTGATCGGCTCCATGGACCTCGAGGAGACCCTCACCTCGCGTGACAGCATCAACGCCCAGCTGCGCGGTGTCCTGGACGAGGCCACCGGCAAGTGGGGCATCCGCGTCAACCGGGTCGAGATCAAGGCCATCGACCCGCCGCGCAGCGTGCAGGAGTCGATGGAGAAGCAGATGCGCGCCGAGCGCGACAAGCGCGCTGCCATCCTCACCGCCGAGGGTGAGAAGCAATCGGCCATCCTCACGGCCGAGGGCGAGAAGACCGCAGCGGTGCTGCGCGCCGAGGGCGATGCCCAGGCCGCGGTGCTGCGCGCCCAGGGCGAGTCGGAGGCCATCGTCAAGGTCGTCGAGGCGATCCACCAGGCCAAGCCCGACAGTCACGTGCTCGCGTATCAGTACCTGCAGACGCTCCCCCAGATCGCGCAAGGCTCGGCCAACAAGGTGTGGGTCCTCCCCAGCGAGCTCACGGGCCAGATCGCGCACCTGGCGGATGCGCTGAAACCGGAGCGTCCGACGCCGTAGCCTGGGGCGCATGACGGACCTCACTCGCCGCGAGGCCATCTCGCTCGGCGGCCTAGCGGGTGGCGCGTTGCTCGTGGGCACGTCCGGGCTCGTGGGCTCGGCATCCGCTCAGGCGGCCACGCAGGACACACTGCCGACGATCCCGGCCATCCGTTCCCGAGGCGGGGTCCTCAAGGCGACCCTTGAGGCGTCGACGGGTGCGGCTCCTATCGACGGGACGCTGACGTCTGGCCTGTGGACCTACGGCGGAGCCTTCGTCGGGCCATGCCTGCGCCTTGCCCCAGGCGATCGCATGGACCTCACGGTCCGCAATGGCGTGACGGTGCCCATCAACACCCACTTTCATGGCTTCTGGGTCGATCCGTCCGGAGACGGCGACAACGTCTTCATCGAGGCTCAGCCGGGTGAGTCCTTGCGGAGTCGTTTCGAGGTCCCGCGCGCCCATCCCCGCGGCCTGTACTGGTACCACCCACATGTCCACGGCTTCACCAACGAGTCCGTGTGGAACGGCTTGTCCGGACCCATCGTCATCGAAGGTGGCATCGAGAAGCTGCCGCAGTATCGCGGCTGCGTGGATCGCGTGCTCGCCTTCAAGGGCTTCGCCCTGGATCCGGCGGCCTCCACGCCGACGATGCTGGGTGTCGAGAGTGCCAGCGCCGAACTCGTCACCATGACGGTCAATGGCGTGGTGAACCC
>JAPOKX010000126.1 GCA_029977425.1 Actinomycetota bacterium | reverse complement strand
CTGCCCACTGCGGTGGGTTGAGCGCGAGTGGCGGAATAGGCAGACGCGCACGGTTCAGGTCCGTGTGCCCGAAAGGGTGTGGGGGTTCAACTCCCCCCTCGCGCACCCAGCAGGTTCCTAGCGCGCGAGATAGCCACCGTCGACGGCGAGCTCGCAACCCGTGACGAAGGACGCATCGTCGCTCGCCAGGTAGGCAACGGCGGCTGCGATCTCCTCGGGCTTTCCCAGCCGGCCCATGGGTGTCATGTCGAGCATCACCTGCTCGAACGGCGTGCCCTTGGTCTCGCTCAGGATCGGCGTATCGATGAACCCTGGATGGATGGAGTTCACGCGCACGCCCTGCTGCGCCCACAGCAGTGCGACGTTCTTCGTGAGGGTGCGCACGGCGCCCTTTGCGGCTTGATACGCCGGTGACGTGCCGAAGCCGCCGGAGATGCCGAAGATCGACGAGATGTTGATGACGCTGCCGTGGCCGGACGCCTTGAGGTGTGGCGAGGCAAACTTCATCCCCAGGAAGATGCTGGTTTGGTCGATGGCGATCGTGCGATCCCAGTCCTCCAGGGGGGCTTCGTCGATGTCGAGCAGGTCTCCCATCCCAGCGTTGTTCACGAGGATGTCGACCCCACCACACGCAGCGACAGTGTCCTCGATCACGAGCTCCCAGTCCTCTGCGCGTGCCACGTCGTGATGCAGGAATGTGGCGGACCGCCCCTGCGCCGTGAGGTCTGCCGCCACAGCTGCCCCCGCGGCGTCGTTGATGTCGGTGACGACGACATGCGAGCCCTCGGCTGCCAGTCGATGGGCGGTGGCCTTGCCGATCCCGCTCGCAGCCCCGGTCACGATGGCAGTGCGGTCAGTGAGCCTGTCCATGACGATGTCCTCCCTGAAGCGTGGTCCTTGCACGCTAGGTCGGTCTATCGGTCATCCACCAGGGCCATGGTCATCCGGTCGTAGCTGCACACTCCTGCGTGTGCGCGCGTGCGCCCGCGCGGTCGCCGGGCCCGAGCTCGGTCATGGTGCCGAGCGTGGGGTACATCACGTTGGCGGGCGACTCCGCATGCCCGAGGCCCCAGATGTGGCCGAGTTCGTGCAGGTAGAGGTGCGTGAGGTGCCGCGGCTCGGCGATCTGCTCCCGCAGGACGTAGCCGCGGCGGAAGACGGCCATGCCGGACACCAGCTCGCGCTCGGCCGTGAGGACGGAGGTGGGTCGCGCGAGCCCGACGACGTTGCCGCTCAGCCCCGGGACCTCTTTGGCGGTGTAGAAGCCTATGTAGATGTGGCGCGTGCGCTCCTGCTGATCCTCGGCCGACCGGAGGAGGTAGGAGGAGTTGTCGTAGACCAGGCGCTGGCGGCCGGCGAAGGCGAGGGGCACCCCGGTGTGCTCGGACCAGTGATGGAGGGCCTTGCGCAGGCGCGTGACCTCCTTCCGGGCGGCGTCAGCGCTCAGTCGGCCGGTGTCCACGCTCCATGTCACGGGCGTCGGGCACGACCGCCATCCCGATCCCCGCAGGGCATCGTCGGTGAAGAAGCTCGAGTAGTCCGACTCTGCAGCCGGCACCTGGGCTTGAGCGGGAGGGGCACCGTAGAGGAGCACGGCGGCCAACGCGGCCAACGCCGCGGCCGCGGCCGAGAGCAGGCGTGCACTCACACATTCAGGCTAGGCACAAGTCATTGACCGATCAAAGTCGAGTCAGGTCAAAAAATGACCGGTGCTACTCGTCGAGGCTGATGATGGTGCAGCGGACGTCGGTCATGTCCCGCAGTTGCTGCAGTCCGCCCACGCGGCCCCAGCCCGTGCGTGTCCCCGCTGCCCCGCCGAAGGGCTGGGCGCTCTCGAAGTAGTCGGTCGAGTCGTTGACCACGACGCTGCCGCAGCGCAGGCCCTCGGAGAAGGCGAAGGCCCGGGACAGCGACCGGGTGAAGCCCGCCGCCTGGAGGCCCAGCGGGTCGGCGTTGGCCGCCGTGAGCATCCCCTCGTCGCCGTCGCAGGCCACGATCGGGACCACGGGGCCGAAGCTCTCCTCGCGTGCGATGCGCATGGAGTGGTCGACGCCGTCGACCACGGTGAACTCGTAGTAGAGGTCGGTGGGGTAGCCACTGGCGCGGCCTCCGCCCAGGCGCACGCGCGCCCCGCGCTCCACCGCGTCCGCGATGTGCTCATCCATCTTCATTGCGGTCGGTGCGTTGGCGAGTGGCCCCATCGTCGTGGCGTCGTCGAAGGGGTTGCCGAGCACGGCGGCCGCGGATGCCTCGATGACCGCGTCGGCGAAGTCGGGTGCGACGCGCTCGTCGACGAGCACACGCTCGGTCGCGCAGCACACCTGGCCGGCATTCCAGTAGGCGCCGAAGACTGCGGCTTCCGCCGCGGCTGAGAGATCGGCGTCGGCGCAGACGATGACCGGCCCGTTGCCGGAGGCCTCCATGAGCGTGCGCTTCAGGCCGGCCGCCCGCACGATCCTCTCTGCGGTCGCCGATGATCCGACGAACCCGATCGCGTCGATGCCCGGATGGGTGATGAGGTGCTCGCCCACGGCGCCGTCGCCGGGGATGATCGACACGAGGCCCTTGGGGACGCCGGCCTCCTCGAGCAGGGCGCCGAGCGCGAGACAGGCAAGCGGCGTGGTGTCCGGCGGCTTGCAGACGATGGCGTTGCCCGTGGCGAGCGCCGGTCCGAGGAACTCGCACATGATCATGAGCGGGAAGTTCCATGGCGTGATCGCCGCCCACACCCCGACGGGTGCGCGGAAGGTGAACATCCGCTTGTTGCGCGCGGAGCTGGGGATCGTCTCGCCGTAGAGCCGCTTCGCGTCCTCTGCGGAGATGGAGAAGAGGGAAGCGGCGTCCTCGACGTCGGCGAGTGCCTCGGCCCGGTACGGCTTGCCCTGCTCGATCGTCGTGAGCCGCGCCAGCTCCTCGTGGTGCTCCTCGATGAGCGCGGCGACGCGATGGCACAGGTCTGCGCGCTCGTAGGTGGACCAGTGCCGGTAGTCGTCGAACGCCGCGCGGGCGGCGGCGACCGCTGCATCGAGTTGGTCGGTGCTCGCGCGGGGCAGATCGGCGAGCTTCTCGCCGGTGACGGGGGAGGTGACGGGTGTTGACTCCCCGCGCGGGTCGGCGTAGGCACCGGCGATCCACAGGCGTGACTCAGGCATGACGGGACTCTAGGGAAGGGCACCGTCCAGGGGAAGCGTCACCGCTCTCGCTACTGTCGAGGTCATGAGGTACGACGGGACGATGCTCATCACCGAGCAACTCGAGGAGTGCCAGCGCTTCTACGCCACTCTCCTCGGCGCGCAGTCCGCTCCCGGCGCGGGCTGGGCGCGCTTCGCGCTTGCGGACGGCAGTTGGATTGCCCTGCACACGCCCTGGCAGCCCGGCATGACCACCAGCGGCGGGTCGCAGGTGATGCTCCTGGAGGTGGACTCACTCGAAGCGGAGACGGCGAGGCTCGCCGCAGCGGGGATCGCATGCTCGGAGCCGCATGACATCCCGGGGGGCGCGGTCGTGACCGTGACCGATCCGGACGGCCGCACCATCCAGTTGATCGCCTACTCACCAGCGAGCTAGCCTCCTCGCGTGGCTTCGAGTCCCGATCGCGCGTCGCACTTCCCCGCGATCGAGAAGCGCTACGGCCGGCCCATGTCCTACTGGTTCGACCAGATGGACCGGCGCAAGGACGAGAAGTACGCCGATCAGATGGCCTGGCTCCAGGAGGCGCACGGATTCAGTCGTGCCCACGCCAATGCCCTGGTGCTCTACTGCAAGGAATCGACCTCGTCACGTCGGTACGACACGTTCGACGAATACCTCAAGACCATCGACGACACCAAGGCCAAGACGATGCGCGCAATCTTCGCCACCTTGACGGCGAAGTTCCGCAAGGCAGAGGTCGTCATTGCGTGGAACCAGCCCATGCTCAAGCAGGACGGCCGCTACCTCTTCGGCGCCAGCG
>JAPOKX010000125.1 GCA_029977425.1 Actinomycetota bacterium | reverse complement strand
ACTGCCACAGCATGGCGTCAACGAGCGTCGTCTTGCCGTGGTCGACATGGGCCACGATGGCGACATTGCGGAGATCGGAGCGGGTGGCAGTCACCCGGAGACCTTACGCGGTGGCCCCGCGCAGGCTGCGCACCGCATCGATGTCCGAGGGCAGCCAGTCGACGGAGTCGAAGTCCGCGGTCGCCACCCATCGGATCTCGTCATGCTGCTCGAGCGGCATCGGCTCGCCCTCGACGAGCGTGGCGACGTAGAGATGAAGGACGAGATCGGTATGGAGGGGCCACTCCCCCGGGACGCGGGCGCCGACCTCGATCTCGACTCCGAGCTCCTCGCGGATCTCGCGCGCGAGTGCCTGCTCCTCGCTCTCGCCGTGCTCGACCTTGCCGCCGGGGAATTCCCAGCGGCCGGCCACGTCCGCAGGGCGGGTGCGCCGCGCCACGAGGTAGCGCCCCGCGCGCTCGATGGCGGCCGCGACGACGACCGTCATCCGACGTCGATGCCCGCGGCACGCCAGGCAATCTCGGCAGCCACACCGGCGTCGGCGTGCACGAGGATGTAGTCGGTGTCGTACGTCGAGACGCCCAGGATGCCGAGGCCGGCGTCTGCCAGCGGCGCGGTGAGAGCCGCCATCACCCCGGTGACGCTGAAGTCGATCGTGCCCGCGACGCGGTAGGCAAGCCAGGGCCCGACCGTGCTCTGCGCATCGATGTGGATGCCCGCGCCGGTGATGATGCTGAGCTCCCCCGACGAGCGCTACACGGAGACGAAGGGCGAGGCCCATGCAGCCTCGGGAACGGCGGCGTCCGGTGCCAGGCGGTGGACGGCGTACTCCCCGGGCACTCGCATCAACTGAATCGTCATGTGGCCCATCCTGTGTATGCCTCGGCGAGGTACGCCGATCCGCGGTCGGAGGTGACGATACGGCGCAGCTCCCCGACCTGGCGATGGACGTCGAACGCGTCGCCGTCCGGCCTCAGGTGGAGCATCTGCGTCATCCAGTAGGAGAAGCTCTCGACCTTCCAGATGCGATCGAGCGCGCGCTCGGCGTACTCGTCGAGGACGTCCATGTCACCCGAGGCAAGCGCGCGGGGGATCACGTCGGCCAGGATCCCCACGTCGGCGAGGGCGAGGTTGAGGCCCTTGGCACCCGTGGGCGGGACCGTGTGGGCGGCATCGCCGACGAGCACGAGGCGTCCGTGGCGCATCGTCTCGTCGACATAGCTGCGGAAGGGAAGGATCGACTTCTCCGTGATCGTGCCCGTCGCGAGCGCGAAGCCATCCCCCGCTGTCCGGGCGATGAGCTCCTCCCAGATGCGATCGTCAGGCCACTGCGCGAGGTCCTCGTCGGGAGTGCACTGCAGGTACATCCGCTGCACGGTCGGAGTGCGCTGCGAGAGGAGTGCGAAGCCGCGATCGGAGTGGACGTAGACGAGCTCGTCCGCGCTGGGCGGAGCCTCGGCGAGGATCCCCAGCCAGGCGTAGGGATACGTCGTGAAGTACTCGCGGCGTTCGGCAGGAGGCACCAGGCCGCGACAGTAGGAGTGCGAGCCGTCCGCGCCCACGATGATGTCCGCGCGCACGACGTGCTGCTCTCCGTCGGCATCGGTGAAGCGCAGGGTCGGCGACGTGAGGTGGTCCTCGACGCTCACGTCGGTGACCTCGAATCTCACGTCGCCTCCGTCGCGGGCGCGAGCATCGGCGAGGTCGGTGAAGACCTGCTGCTGGGGATAGAGCCAGACCGCGGCGTCGACAAGCCGCCGGAAGTCGATGCGATAGCCGTGACCGCCGAAGCGCAGCGCGATGCCTTCGTGCTCATGGCCTTCGCGCAGGACGCGATCCGAGACGCCCTCGTCCACGAGCATCCGGACCGCCCCCTGCTCGAGGACGCCCGCCCGATTGGTGGTCTCGATCTCGTGGCGTGACCGGATCTCGACGACGACGCTCTCGATGCCGCGTCGGGCGAGGAGGTGGGAGAGCATGAGGCCCGCGGGGCCCGCGCCGACGATGGCGACCGGGATTCGCGACTCGATGGGCACGTCCTCATCCTAGGGCGGCTGCAGCGCGAGAGAGGGAGAGTTCGATGACGTGGTACTCGGAAGTCCCGGCGCGACGTGCGCGACAGATCGCTGGTGACATCTGGCTGATCGCGTGGAGCGCATTGTGGATCTGGGCTGCGGTGCGCCTCTATGACCTGGTGATGAATCTCGCCGCGCCCGGTCTCGCCGTGTCGAGCAGCGCGACCGATCTCGCTGATCGTTTCGACGAAGCGGGCGCAGCGGTCGGTCAGGTGCCGCTCATCGGCGACGCGCTCCAGTCCCCCTTCGACGGCATGGGTGGTGCGGCGATCGCCATTGCCGATGCGGGGCAGGCTTCCGCTGATGCTGTCGGCCTCCTCGCGCGATTCCTCGCTGTCGCGCTGGCCGTGCTCGGCATCGCGTCGTGGGCGATGGTGTGGGTGCCGATCAGGATCGCCTTCATCCGCCGCGCGACGGCAGCACGCCGCTTCCTCGACTCGACGGAGGACCTCGATCTCTTCGCGCTGCGCGCGATGGCTCGCCAGCCGCTGCACCTGCTCGCGCGCATCAGCGACGACCCCGCGGGCGCGTGGCGCCGAGGGGATCGCGAGGTGATCTCGGCCCTGGCCACGCTGGAATTGCGTGCTGAGGGCCTGGCGCGCTGATCCGCAGGGCAGCGATCAGCGCGAGAGGTAGTTACCGAGGGAGTCGAAGTAGCTCTCCATGCCGGCCTGGGCCATGGCGGCCTGGTCCGCGGGCATGTCGCCGTACTGCGCGAAGCGCACCCAGGTGCCGCCGTCCCGCGACTCCATGTCGATGACGATGTCGTGGTGGGGAGCCTCGTCGTCCAGCGCGAAAAACTCCGACTCGTCCTGCGAGTAGGCGAGGCCGTGCACCAGTCGACGCTGAGGGATCACCTCCGTGAAGCGGCCCCAGAAGTAGGCGATGTGCCCGTAGGCGGTGGCATCGACAGCCACCGCCCAGCGCCCGCCCTCGACGGCCTCGGAGACGACAGATCCGGGGACGACACTCAAGTCGGTTGGCGAGTACCACTGCTCCAGCGCGCTCGCGTCGGTCCATGCGCGCCACATGATTTCGGTATCGACCGGATACGTGCGCTCGACGGAGTAGGCGAGGTCAGCCATGAGGATCTCCTAGACGTTGAACCGGAACTCGACCACGTCGCCGTCGCGCATCACGTAGTCCTTGCCCTCCATGCGGACCTTGCCGTGGGCCTTCGCCTCTGTCATCGAGCCGGCCTCGACGAGGTCGTCGAAGGACACGACCTCGGCCTTGATGAAGCCCTTCTGGAAGTCCGTGTGGATGACTCCCGCGGCCTCGGGCGCCGTCGCGCCCTTGCGGATCGTCCAGGCGCGCGCCTCCTTGGGCCCCGCCGTGAGGTAGGTCTGCAGGCCGAGGGTGTCGAATCCGACGCGTGCAAGTGCGTCGAGGCCGGACTCGTCCTGGCCGATCGACTGCAGGAGTTCGAGTGCTTCCTCGTGGTCGAGACCGGCGAGTTCGGACTCGATCTTGGCGTCGAGGAAGACGACCTCGGCGGGTGCGAGCAGGTCGCGCATCTTCTGGCGGAACGCCGGATCCGAGAGTTCGGCCTCATCGGCGTTGACGACGTACAGGAAGGGCTTGGCCGTGAGGAGGAAGAGTTCGCGGATGGGCTCGGCGTCCATCCCTGACGCGAAGATCGTGGTGCCGGCGTTGAGGACCTCCTGCGCCTTCTCGGCCGTCGCGAGGATCTCGACGCGCTCCTTGTTGATGCGGGCTTCCTTCTGCAGGCGCGGGATTGCCTTCTCCAGTGTCTGCAGGTCGGCGAGGATGAGCTCGGTGTTGATCGTCTCGAGGTCTTCGGCAGGATCGACGCGGCCTTCGACATGGACGACATCAGGATCGGAGAAGGCACGCAGCACCTGGCAGATCGCGTCGGACTCCCGAATGTGCGAGAGGAACTGATTGCCGAGGCCGGCTCCCTCGCTGGCACCCTTGACGATGCCAGCGATGTCCACGAACGTGAC
>JAPOKX010000124.1 GCA_029977425.1 Actinomycetota bacterium | reverse complement strand
TCGGCGCCCAAGTCGGCACCAAAGCCGGCTTCTGTCACGACGTAATCCGCCAAGCGCAGGCCCGCCATGGTGGCGATCACGCTGTTACAGCCGTGGGCGATGTTGGCGAAGGGGCCGCCGTGCACGAAAGACGGCGTGCCTTCCAGCGTCTGCACCAGATTGGGCTGGAAGGCATCCTTGAGCAGGACGGTCATCGCGCCGTCGGCATCGAGGTCGCGGGCGCGGATCGGCTCCCTGTGGTGGTTGTACGCCACGATGATGTTGCCCAGGCGCTCCTTGAGATCCTCGAGTGAGGTGGCGAGGCAGAAGATCGCCATGATCTCGGATGCGACCACGATGTCGAAGCCGTCTTCGCGCGGGTAGCCGTTGCCGGGGCCGCCGAGGCCGACGACGATGTCACGCAGGGCGCGGTCATTCATGTCGAGCACGCGCTTCCAGGTGATGCGACGTACGTCGATGTGCAGGTGATTGCCGTGGTGGATGTGATTGTCGATGAGCGCGGCCAGGAGGTTGTTGGCCAGGCCGATGGCGCTGAAGTCGCCCGTGAAGTGCAGGTTGATGTCCTCCATCGGCACGACCTGTGCGTAGCCGCCACCCGCGGCACCGCCCTTCATGCCGAAGACGGGCCCGAGTGACGGCTCGCGCAGGCAGATCATCGCGTCCTTGCCGATACGTCGCAGGCCGTCACCGAGGCCCACCGTGGTGGTCGTCTTGCCCTCGCCGGCAGGGGTCGGGCTGATGGCCGTGACCAGGATGAGGTGGGAGTCGGGCCGCTCAGGGAGCGAGTCGAGCCAGGCGTTGGAGACCTTGGCCTTGTAGTGGCCGTACGGCTCCAGGGCCTCCTGCGGGATGCCGAGGGAGGCGGCCACCTCGGAGATGGGATCCATCTCGGTGGCCTGGGCGATCTCGATATCGGACGGCATGACTTCCTTCCTAGGGCTTCGCCGCGCGTACGGCTTCGACGAGTGCGGGCACCACGGTGGCCGCATCACCGATGACGGCGTAGTCGGCGAACGACATGATGGTCGCGTCGGGATCGGTGTTGATGGCGATCATGGTCTTGGCGTTCTTGCATCCTGCGATGTGCTGGGTTGCCCCGCTGATGCCGATGGCGATGTAGAGGTCGGGCGCCACCTTGGTGCCGGTCTGGCCGACCTGCTCGGCGTGGGGGCGCCAGCCGGCCGAGGTGACCACGCGTGAGCAGCCGACTGCCCCGCCGAGCAGGGCGGCGAGCTCCTCGAGCGGGCCGAAGCCGCCCTCGCCCACGCCGCGGCCGCCGGAGACGACGACCTTGGCCTCGGCAAGGCTCACGCCACCGCCACCACTGCCCACGCGATCCACGATGCGCACGGCGAGGTCGGCGTCGGTGAGCTCGGGTGCGAACTCCACGACGGCGGCGGGCCCTGAGCCCGTAACCGGATCGGCAGCGAACGAGTGGAGCGCGGTGGACGCGATGAGCATCGGAGCGTGCACGCGGGCATCCTCGAGCACGTTGCCGGCCCAGCGGTTGCGCGTCACGGTGGAGACGCCATCGCCGAGGGTGATTGCTGTGCAGTCGGCGGCGAAGGGCTCATCGAGGATGGCCGACGTGTGCGCGAGCACCTCATTGCCGCGCGGCGAGCCGACGGCGAGCACAGCGGCGGGGGAGAGCTGGCGTGCCATCTGGGCCACCGCTCGACCCGATGCCATGGGCGTGTAGTCCGTGATGCGCGGATCGACGGCGACGTGAGTCGTCGTGACCCCGAACTCGCCCAGGCGGGCTGCCGCGGTGACGGCGTCCGCTCCCACCATGACGGCTTGAACGTCGGCGGCCAGGCCGCGTGCTGCCGCGATGGCCTGGAGGGACAACTCGTCCAGGACCCCGCGATCGTGATCGACGTAGACGAGGATCATGTGAGCACTCCGATCTCCTTGAGGACCTCCACGACCTGCGGCGCTGCGTCAGCGCCGGTGCCGAGGACCTTGGCGGTGCTGGTCTCCTGCGGGGGCAGGGCGAGCTTGACCTTCTCCATGCGCGCGGGACGCGACTCGGGAGTGACCGTGTCGAGCGGCTTCTTGCGTGCCTTGATGCGCCCGGGCACTGACGGGTAGCGCGGGATGTTGACGCCGTCCTTGACCGCGATGACCGCGGGCAGGGCGACCTCGTAGACCTCGCGCTCGGAGCCGACGACGCGCTCGCATCGGGCGACGCCGCCCTCGACCCTGAGGCCCTTGACGTTGGTCACGATGGGCCAGCCGAGCGCGTGGGCGATGCGCACGCCGACCTGGTAGCCGGAGGCGTCGGCCGACTCGGTGCCGACGATGACGGCGTCGAAGTCGGTGGCGTCGGCGGTGATGGCCGCGGCGAGAGCCGCCGCAGTGGCCTGGCCGTCCCAGTCAGATCCGTCGGTCTCGAGCAGGACGCCACGGTCGACGCCCACCGCCATGACCTCGCGAATCTGCTCCGCCGACTCAGGGGTGCCGAGTGAGAACGCCGTGACCGTGCCGTCGCCCTCGGCGAGCTGCACGGCTGCCTCGACCGCGCACTCCTCGTGCGGGCTCAGGGTCCAGCCCATGGCGCTGCCGCTGGTGTCGATCGCGGTCTCGTCGGCGGTGAGGGTCCACTTGCCGGGGGATAGCGGGATGCGCTTGATGCAGACGGCGATGTTCACGACAGGATCCGATCGTTGTTCGGGTCGAAGAGCGCGCCCGAGCCGGACACGGTGACGGGGTACTGCTCGCCGAGGTACTCCACGAGCAGGTGGGTGCCCGGTGCGGAGTACTCCGGGGGCAGGTACGTCATGAGGATGTGCTTGCCCACCGAGGGGCCTGATCCCGCCGACGTGACGTAGGAGCGCCGGCCGTGCGCGTCGGTGATGGGCTGGCCGTCCTTGGTGAGGATCGGCTCGCCGCCCATCATGTAGCGCTTCTCGCCGGTCGACGAGGTGTGGTCATCGACGGTGAGCAGGCACATCGTGGCGGCAGGAGCCTCCTCGCGGTGGCGCAGATGCGCCTCCTTGCCGATGAAGTCGGCGTCCTTGATCTTCTTCGGCGCCATGCCGGCTTCGACGACCGTGAAGTCGCCCTCGAGCTCCGGCCCGTACGCGCGGTAGCCCTTCTCGAGGCGGCCGGTGGTGCCGTAGACGCCGATGCCGACGGGGATGAGGCCATGGGCCTGGCCCGCTGCCCAGATCGCGTCCCACACCGCCAGGCCATCGGCCATGGGGACGTAGAGCTCCCAGCCGAGGTCGCCGACGTACGAGATGCGCGAGGCGAGCACCGTCTTGCCGGCGATGGTGATCTCCCGGCAGGTGCCGAAGCCGAAGGCGTCATTGCTCACGTCGGCATCGGTGACGGCAGACAGGATCGCGCGGGCATTCGGGCCCCACAGGCCGATCGTGGAGATCGCGTCGGTGAGGTTGGTGAAGGTGGCGCCCTCGGCGGCGTGGTCCTTGAACCACTTGAGGTCGCTCATGCCGTGGGCACCGCCGGTGACCACGCGGAAGTGGTCGTCGCCGAGGCGCATCACCGTGAGGTCGGAGCGGAATCCGCCGTTGGGTGCCAGGACCGGGGTGTAGACGACCTTGCCGACCGCGACGTCCATCTGGCGCATGCAGACGCGCTGCACGGTGGCGAGGGCGCCCGGGCCGGTGATGTCGAAGATCGCGAACGCGGTGAGGTCGACCAGGCCGGCCGTCTCCCGCATCTGCAGGTGCTCGGCATTGATGATCGGCGACCACCAGCGCGACTCCCACTCCGCGGTGCGCGGCATCACGGCATCGCCGTACTTCTCGACGAGCCCGGCATTGGACTCGTACCAGAAGGGACGCTCCCACAGGACCGTCTCGTAGAAGACGGCGCCGAGCTCGGCCTCGCGGTCGTAGTAGGGCGACTTGCGCACGCCGCGGTTGGACGACCACTGCTCCGCCGGGTGGACGATGCCGTAGGTCTTGTTGAAGCCCTCGGATGCGCGGTCCTTGATGTGCTTGGTGGTGGTCTGCTCCGGGTAGAAGCGCGCGATGTCGGAGGCGTGCAGCAAGCAGATCGTATGGATGAACGGCGCGATCGAGGCCCACCAGGCGCACTACGAGCGCATC
>JAPOKX010000123.1 GCA_029977425.1 Actinomycetota bacterium | reverse complement strand
ACGGCGTTGCCGTGATAGTCGACGAAGGTGGCGGGATCTTCCACCGCGAGCTTCTCCAGCGCATTCCAGATGCGGTCGTTGGCGCCCGGCTTGGCGAAGTGATCGCCCACCGACTGACCCGCGGCGTTCTGCTCGTCGATGATGTCGAAGAAGACCTCGGTGGCCCGATCGACGGTGCCGGGATCGACGGCGCCCTCGACGATGACGACCCCGGGGCCGTCGCCGAGCGCGCGGGCCAGTTCATCGAGCGCCGCGCCCCGATCGGCCCTGCGCAGGGTCTCCGCGGCGTAGACGAGGACATTTGCCTCGACGCGATCGGCCAGCGGGTAGTCGCTCAACCGGGTCTGCTCGGCGATCACGGCAGCGAGATCCTCAACCCGGCACTCAGTGGCGCGAAGCATGGCAGCATCCAACCCCATGAGACGCGCCCTCGTTGCCGGAACCCTGGTCACCGCGGCCGCCGTTGCTGCCACCCTCGGCGCCCGGCGGCGCGCCCATGCCATCCGCCAGGGGTCGGACCCCTATCCCTATGAGGTGCTCAGCACCGAGCCCCGCGGCGAGACGCTCACCGTGGACCGCCCCGATGGCACGCGCATCCGGATGATCACTGCGGGCGAGGGGCCCACGGTCGTCCTCGCGCACGGGATCTACATGAGCGTCATCGAGTGGAGCGTGCTCTGGGACATGCTGCTGGCACGCGGATACCGCGTCGTCGCCTTCGACCAGCGCGGCCACGGCGAGTCCACCATCGGGGCCGACGGCATCAGCACCCTGTCGATGGCGGGGGACTACCTCGCCGTGCTGGAGGCCGTGGACGCGCGCGACGCAGTCCTGCTCGCCCACTCCATGGGGGGATTCCTCGCCATTGCGGCCGTGCTCGACGTCCCCGGCGTCGCGGAGAGACTGCGCGGGCTCATCCTCATGTCGACCTTCCCGGGTGACGTTCTGCGCGGAGCTCCGCAGAACAAGGCGCAGATCCCGCTCATCAAGTCCGGGCTGCTGCCAGCCATGGCCGGCAACGACACGGTCGGCACTCTCTTCGGAGCGGGACTGTGCGGTGACGACGTGTCGCCAGCGATGGTCCAGGTCTTCCTCGAGACCTTCCGCCAGGCGGATCACCGGCCCCTGGTGCCGATCCTCGAGGCCTTCGGTGCCGAGGATCGCGGGGACCGTCTCGGGGAGATCACCGTGCCCACCATCGTGCTGTGCGGGAGCAAGGACCAGACGACTCCGCCGTGGCAGTCCGAACGGCTGGCAGCCGGAATCCCCGGAGCACAAAGCTGGTGGGTGCCTCGCGCGGGGCACATGCTCAACTGGGAAGCGACCGACGCCATCGTCGAGGCCGTCGCGGGGCTGTCGAAGCCGCGCTAGGAGCTACTTCTCGACGTAGAAGCGGAGCTCAGTGGGCTCGCGGAGCTTGTCGGCGAGGTAGGCATTGCCCTCGGTGACATGGGGCAGGGTCATGTGCTCCTCCCAGGCCTCGCGGGACGTGAACTTCTCGAGCATGAGCCAGGTGTCGGGCTCCTCGCCCACGACCAGCTCCATGAAGACGTTGCCGGGCTCCTCGCGGGTGGCATCGCGCATGAGGCGCAGGCGCTCGGCGACCGCATCGGCCCGAGCCATGTCCGGCTTGATGACGGCGATGAGGAAGAGGGGGCCCGAGGACATGGCCTGATGCTAGCCGCGTGGGTCGGGCTAGGCCGGCACGAGGTCGGCCACGCGCAGGGCGTTGGCGGCGATCGTCAGGGCCGGGTTCTGCGCCCCGGATGACGGGAAGAAGGCGGAATCGACGACGTAGAGGTTGTCGTGGTCGTGACTGCGACAGTCCGCGTCAACGACGCTCGCGCGGGGATCCTCGCCCGCCACGGCGGTGCCGCACATGTGCGAATTCATCGAGATGTCAAAGCGTTGCTCGAAGACCGCCACATAGCCCGCACCCTTGAGGAGCTCGCGCGCCTTGGCGAGCAGGAGCTCGTGGCGGTCGTAGTTGGTGCGCGTCCAGGACACGGTGATGCGCCCCTGCGAGTCGAGCGAGATGCGATTGGCGGGGTCCGGGGTGTCCTCGGTCATCACCAGCCATTCCATGCTGCGCGCGGCCATGGGCTTCAGCACCAACAGGGGTGCGCGCCGCGCATGCGTCTTCATCATCGACGCCTGCACCTTGCCGATGAGCTGCAGCGTGCCTCCGGGGTAGCCATCGCCCATGTCGTCGTAGAAGTCGTTGATGCAGGCGGTCTTCTGGAAGACGACGTCATTGGTGCGACGCGGGTCGATCGCGGCGATGTGGGTGTTGTTGTGGACCATGTAGCGCGTCCCGACAAGCCCCGACGAGTTGGCCACGCCACTGCGCAGCAGCAGCGCTGCCGAGTTGGCAGCGCCGGCGGCGAGCGCGAAGACCCGTCCGCTCACCTCCAGCGGCTCGCCGTCGGCATGTCCCGACGCGCGCGCGATGCGTCCGGACCCGTCTGTCTCCAGCCGGTCGACGTAGGCGCCCTCGACCACGCGCACCCGGCCCGTCGCGACCGCAGGCTCAAGCGCGCAGATCTCCGCGTCGGACTTGGCGTCCCATCGGCACGGGAAGCCGTCGCACGTGCCGCATCGGATGCAGCGGCCCCCGGGTCGCAGGTCGACGCCCATGGCGGTGGTCGCGGGATGCACGCCCTGCTCGGCAAGCCGGCGCATCGTCTCCGCGACGTAGGGCTCGTGGGCGAGCGCGGGATAGGGATAGGGCGCGCTGCGCCAGGGCTCGAACTCGCCCACGGCAGGGCCGTCACCGGGACCGGGCGATCCGTGCACGTTGTAGAGGTGCTCCGCGCGCACGTAGTAGGGCTCGATGTCGGCGTAGCGGAAGGGCCACGCGGGAGAGACGCCGCTGGGGTACGCCGTCTCCTCGAAGTCGCGCTCGCGCAGGCGCGGAAGCGAGGAGCCGTAGACCTTGGTGTTGCCGCCAACGACGTAGTGCACGCCGGGTGCGAACGGCGTGCCGTCGACGGAATACCACGTGTCGTCGGGCTTGTAGCGCCGGTCGACGAAGACCGCCTCCGGCGAGGTGTTCTCCGGCTCCTTGGGCAGGCGATGACCGCGCTCGAGCACGAGGACATCCATGCCGCGCTGCGCCAGGCCGTAGGCGAACGTCGCCCCGCCCATGCCGCTGCCGATGACGACGACGTCAGCGGCGAGGTCCATGGGCCTATCCCACCACGCTGGGCTCCGCGGTCGCGACGGAGGAGGCGCGCGACACGATGAGCGTCACCTCCGCCGTCGGGCCGAGCTCCTCCCCGACGTACTCCACCTCCACCGAGCAGCCACCGACCTCATCCGTCCACCCCGGGACGAAGCCGGATCGGGCGGCCAGGGCCGCCGGCATGGTGATGGTCAGGTAGTCGACGTACCCGTCGAAGAAGACGTGAATGCTCGCACCCGCTTCGGCGTCAGCGACCACCATCCGGATGAGCGCGGCGACCAGGTCGGGATCCAGCGGCCTCGGATCGGCAGATGCGCGCAGGGCGCGCACGTGCACGGGGACCTCCTGGGCGGCCGCGGCCGCGACCACCTGCCGGGCCGCCAGCACGAAGCCTCCTGAGGTGCGCGGGTCGGCCTGCAGGGACGATCGGATCGACGACTCCACCGTGCGCAACTGGCGACGCCGCGCCTCGTCGAACTCGGCACCCTCCGCGATCTCCCACATGAGCGCCCACGCCCGGTCGATGCTGTCGCCGAGCACCCGGGCGAGGTCGAGGTCGGCCTCGGCGCGCGCCATCTCCGCGATCTCGGTCTGCCAGCGCTCCCGATCCTCGCGCTCCCAGCGCGCAGCGCTCCGCCCGCTGAGCCAGGAGAGCGCGAGGGCAGCGGGGATGAGGATGGCCGAGCTGAGGAGGATGTCGTTGCCCTGCAACGGGCATCCCACTCCCGGCAGGAGGTCGAGTGCCAGGACGCCCGCGAGCGCGGGCGCGACGAGGAGCCAGGACCAGCGGCTGCGCGCCCACAGCAGGATCGCGAAGAACGCATTGAGCGAGAGGTTGATCGTGGTGAGGACGAGCGGTGGCTCCGCGCATGCGGGCTGCGCTGCCGCGAGCCCCCACG
>JAPOKX010000122.1 GCA_029977425.1 Actinomycetota bacterium | reverse complement strand
CGGGGGAGTCCGCGCGCTGCGGCGTGCCCACGCACACGAAGTGCACCCGCGACCCGGCTGCATCGCCCGGATCGGTGGAGAAGCGCAGCCGGCCCGAGTCCAGGCCCCGCTGCAGCACCTCGTCCAGGCCCGGCTCCCAGAAGGGCACCGTGCCCGACGCCAGCGCCGCCACCTTGGCCGGATCGGTGTCGATGCCCACGACGTCGTGGCCCAGCTCCGCCATGCACGCGGCATGGGTCGCCCCCAGGTAGCCCGTCCCCACCACGCTCATCCGCACGCCGCGAGCCTAGTCGCCGCGATGACGCCGCGGACGGGCGCCGATAGGCTCGGGACGTCCCGTCAAGGGCGGCCCTGCCGATTCGCCGGGCCGGAAGGAAGGATCATCGTGGCGCTCACGCACAACCCTGGATTCGACGCCTTCGACCTGTCGGAGGAGCATCGCGAGCTGCGCGAGGTGGTCCGTGGCCTCGCGGAGGACAAGATCGCCCCGCGCGCTGCGGAGATCGATGAGACCGGCGAGTTCCCCTTCGATGTCTACGACGCCCTCGTGTCCTCGGGATTCCACGCGCTGCACATCCCGGAGGAGTACGGCGGGCAGGGGGGGGACGCACTCGCCGTCTGCCTCGTCATCGAGGAGGTCGCCCGCGCGTGTGCCTCGAGCTCGCTGATCCCGGCGGGCAGCAAGCTCGGCACGATGCCCCTGATGATCGCCGGCGACGACGACCTCCTGCGCCGCTACCTTCCGCCGGTGGCGAGCGGAGAGGCGATGTTCGCCTACTGCCTGTCGGAGCGCGAGTCCGGCAGCGACTCCGCGGCGATGAAGACGCGTGCGGTACGCGACGGCGATGACTGGATCCTTAACGGCCAGAAGAGCTGGATCACCGGTGCCGGCGTGGCTCAGTACTACACGGTTTTGGCCAAGACCGATCCCGATGCCGGCGCCAAGGGCATCTCGGCCTTCGTCGTCCACCGTGACGACGAGGGGGTCTCCTTCGGCGCTCCGGAGCGCAAGCTCGGCATCCACGGCTCGCCGACGCGCGAGATCCTGTTCGACAACTGTTGGATCCCGGGCGACCGCATCGTCGGCGAGCCAGGCACCGGCTTCCGCACGGCGATGACCACGCTCGACCACACGCGCATCACCATCGGGGCTCAAGCGCTGGGCATCGCTCAGGGTGCCCTCGACGCCGCGGTCGCCTACGCCAAGGAGCGCGAGCAGTTCGGCAAGACGATCGGCTCCTTCCAGGGGATCCAGTTCATGCTGGCGGACATGGCGATGAAGCTCGAGGCTGCACGCTCGCTGGTCTACCGGGCTGCAGCGAAGAGCGAGCGGGGTGACGCCGACCTGTCGTTCTTCGGCGCTGCAGCCAAGGCCTACGCCTCCGATGTCGCGATGGAGATCACGATCGATGCCGTGCAGGTCTTCGGCGGCAACGGCTACACCCGCGACTATCCCGTGGAGCGCTTCATGCGCGATGCCAAGATCACGCAGATCTATGAGGGAACCAACGAGATCCAGCGCCTGGTCATGGCCCGTTCCCTCCTTCGGGGCTGACATGCCCCTCGATCCTGTCCCGGCCGAGTTCACCGGCGAGCCCGTCCCCACCGAGGAATCGAAGGTCACTCTCGCCCGGGTGATGGGCGTCATGGATGCCAACAACTACGGCGACGTGCACGGCGGCGTCATCATGCGCGCCGTCGACGAGGCAGGCGCGGTCGCCGCCGTTCGGCATTCCAACGGGCCAGCGGTCACGGCGTTCATGGACCAGATGGCCTTCCTCGAGCCGGTGAAGCTCGGCGATCTCCTCACGACCCAGGCGCAGGTCAACTGGACCGGGCGCACCAGCATGGAGGTCGGCGTGCGCGTGACCGTGCAGCGCATGGGCGTCGAAGGCGAGATCCATGTCGCGAGCGCGCACCTGGTCTTCGTCGCCATCGACAAGGGGGGCCAGCCGCGGCCTGTGCCCCCTGTCCTGCCGCAGACGGAGCACGATCGGCTGCGCTTCCAGGAGGCGCAGATCCGGCGCACGTCGCGCCTGGAGCGTCGTGAGGCCATCCGTCGCCTGCGCGAGCAGGGCCTCGACCACTGACGCGGCGTCGCCCTAGCGCGCCCCGCGCAGGAAGCCTGCGCCCCAGGCACCGTGCATGGTGGCGAAGACAGCGGGCAACCAGCGCGCGGAGCCCGCTGGCAGTCCGCGCGCGGCACGCGCGCTGGCGACGAGGTCGGCTGCGACGTAGCCAGCCGGGAGCGCGAAGCCGAGCAGGAGGCCACGCGAGCCGGTGACGAGTCCGGCGATGCCCATCGCCGTTCCCCCTGCGACAGCAATCAGCGCGAGCGGGGGCGCGAGATAGCGCAGCGACACGGTCTCGGGATGCCGCCGAGCGACCTCGCGGCGCCAGCGGCCGTACTCGTGATACTGCCGCGCGAGGCGCCCGAGGCTTCCGCGCGGCCGATAGCTCACACGCAGCTCCGGCGTGAACCAGATGAGCCCGCCGGTCGCGCGAATGCGGTGATTGAGCTCCCAGTCCTGTGCCCGAACCATCGACTCGTCGAAGCCACCCACGCGTTCGAGTGCGGAGCGTCGGAAGCAGCCGAGGTAGACGGTCAATGCCTCACCCGCACCGCCGCCGATGTGGAAGGCGGCTCCGCCCACTCCGAACCACGAGGTCATGGCGGCGGCGACAGCCCGCTCGAACTCGGTGACCCCCTCGGCGCCCATGATTCCGCCGACGTTGTCGGCGCCGGTCTCCTCGAGCGTGCGCACGGCGATGGCGACGTAGTCGCGGGGGATGACCGCGTGGCCATCCACCCGCACGATGATGTCGTGCTCGGCAGCCGCGATGGCCGCATTGAGCGCTGCTGCGGTGCGCCCGGTCGGGTTGGACACGGTGCGCACGCGGTCATCTTCGGTGGCCAGCCGCGCGGCGATGTCGTCGGTCGCATCGTGCGACGGGCCCAGGGCCAGGACCACCTGCAAGGGTCCGGCGTAGTCCGAGTCGAGGATCGCGCCCACCGCTTCAGCGAGGTGATCCTCCTCGTTGAGCACGGGCATGACCACGGAGACTCCCGGCCCTGTGCTCGCGCTCTGTCCCACGTCCGGAAGGGTAGCCTCGGCGCATGAGGTCTCGGCTGCCCGTGGTGGCGCTCGGCGTGGTCCTGGCAGTCCTCTCGGGACTGCTGGCATGGGCGCTGTCGGCCCCCTTCCTCGCGGTTGCCGTGGCAGCGGGCCTGGGCCTCGTCGTCGGCCTCGTCCTGGGCCAGGGGCTGATGTGGCTGCGCGTGACCACCGGACGTGCCGCGCGCATCGAGTACCAGACGCTGCACCGGCTCGAGGGCATGCGCGCCATCGCGGAGAAGCGCCACGAGATCCTCTTCAAGGCCACGAGGGAAGCGCGGGAGCGCGGAGCGGCCGCGGAGCGCGAGGCGAAGCGCGCGGCCGACCAGTCCTCGCGCGTGCGCGAGGCGGTGACCCGCCAGGAGCGCGAGCTACGCCTCTCGATCATGAATCAGATCGACGACCAGGTGGTGCTGCTCGAGGACTACATGCAGCTCATGCGGCTGGTGCCGATGTCCCTGCCTATGCCGCGCCCCGGCACCTGGGCTGCGTCGGAGGACCTCCTGCTCTGGCTTGCCGGATACGTGCTCGAGCACCGGCCACGGACCGTCGTCGATCTGGGTAGCGGCCAGTCGAGTGTCTGGATGGCAGCCGCCATGCGCACAGCCGGCTACGACGGCCGGGTCATCGGGGTCGACCACGACGAGGCGTTCGCGGAGGGCACGCGCGAGTTGGCGCGACGTCAGGGGGTCGAAGACTGGCTCACGGTGGTTCATGCGCCGTTGCGTGAGCAGGAGGTCGCAGGCAGGAGCGTGCGGTGGTACGACCTCGACGCCCTGTCGGGTATCCAGGACATCGACGTGATGAGCATTGATGGGCCTCCCGGTCAGGGCACATCACATGCGCGCTGGCCCGCGCTTCCCGCACTGCATGACCGCCTCTCGTCCGGCGCGGTCGTGGTGCTCGACGACATGATCCGCCGCGACGAGCAGGAGATCCTCGAGGATTGGCTCGCGCGCTTCCCCGGGGTCGACGTGGAGCGCCTGGACTTCGAGAAGGGCGCGCTGGTCCTCACACTGCCCTGAGTGGC
>JAPOKX010000121.1 GCA_029977425.1 Actinomycetota bacterium | reverse complement strand
TGCGCGGGACGCTGACACCCAGCACGATCAGCAGCGCGCCCAGGCCGCAGCCCAGTCCGATGAGGGCCCCGGTCATGCGACTGCCCTCGCAGGACGCAGCAACTGCGCGAGGTCATAGCCCGCAGACTCGAAGCGCTCTTCGTGTGGCGGGAATCCCGTGCCTCGCATCAACTGAGCACCACGGCGCGTGAAGACGTCGGCAATCTCGACGACTCCGGCTTCGACTCTTCCCGGAAGTGCTGCGATCTAGCGCACCTGCCGGCGCCCATCGCGCCCGGTAGCGGTGTGCACGACGATGTCCACGCACCCCGCCACGGTGGGTACCACGAAGTCGGCGGCGATGTTCTGGCCGGCCAGCAGGGGCAGAGTGCACAGCTTGGTCACTGCCTCTCGCGCGGAGTTGGCGTGGAGGGTCGCCGCGGCCGGAAGCCCACTGTTCATGGCAATGAGGAGGTCAAGAGCCTCCGCCTGGCGTACCTCCCCGACGATGAGTCGCGAAGGCCTCATGCGCAGGGCTTCCTTGACCAGCCGGCGCAGCGGTATCTCCCCCGTCCCTTCGAGGCTCGCGTCGCGCGTCTGCATGGGCACCCAGTCGGGATGGTGCGGCAGGTGGATCTCGAAGACCTCCTCGCAGCTCACGATCCGCTCGCTTGACGGCACGCAGCCCAGGAGGGCGTTCAGCAGCGTGGTCTTCCCCGCCTGCGTGCCTCCTGCGACGACGACATTGAGCCCGCTCACCATGCACGCCTCGAGGAAGTCGGCTGCTTCGGGCGAGAGCGTGCCTCCGGGGACGAGCTCGTGGACGTCGACTGGCCGGTGCACGAAGCGTCGGATGTTGACCGCCCAGTGCGAGCGCGTGATGTCGGGGATGGCGACATGAAGGCGGCTCCCGTCCGGGAGCATCGCATCCACGAAGGGCGTGCTCAGGTCGATGCGCCGACCGGACCACTGCAGCATCCGCTCGACCAGGCTGCGTACCTGCGCGTCCGTCAGGACGGCGGTGGTGAGCTCGCTCCTGCCTCCGCGAGCGACGAAGACCTTGCCCGGAGCGTTGATCCAGACCTCCTCGACCTCCGGGTCGTCGAAGAACCGCTGGAGGGGGCCGAATCCCGCGACATCGTCGAGGACCAGTCGCGACACGGCAGCCAGTTCACTCTCACCCTGACCCGAGGCGTCCCCCTGCGAGACGAAGCGATGCACGGCCGTGCGGACCAGCTCCTCCACCGCATCCCGATCGCGCAGCGGATCGAGCCCGCCTCTCCGCACCGCTTCGCGAACGTCGGCTTCGATGATGTCCTGTGTCGACGTGGTCACGCCCGCTCCCCTCATCCGGCATTCGCTGTCCATCGACAGCAACTGCATGCAAGGACGAAGGTAGGAAGGGGAACGATCCTCAACCACGTGACATCGCGCACCGCGCATGCGCGTTAGCCCATGGGCGCTCTTCGTGAGGGGATTGGCCTCGATGACACGCGCAATCGCTCACCGCAGATGCGCGATGCCTCCGTCAGGGAGAGGCCAACGGCTAGTCGATGATGTCGACGACGAGCGGCAGGCGGGAGTACGCCGTACCCGGCGGGGAGACGACCACCGCCGACTCCGGGCCCGCCAGCAGAGGAAGAGCGGCCTCCAGGCGCGCGGCGTCCTCCGCGTGCAGCCGCAGCAGGGGGTCGCCTGCCCGGACCTCGTCGCCGGGCTTGGCAAGCACCTCGATGCCGGCCGAAGCCGATACCGGATCATCCTTGGTCGCCCGGCCCGCGCCGAGACGCCAGGCAGCCCGGCCGATGGCAAGGGCGTCGCAGCGCGTGATGATCCCGTCACGGTCGGCCGTGAGCGTCTCGACGATGGGTGCCTGGGGCAGCGGGGCATCCGGGTCGCCGCCCTGGGCACGGATCATCCGGCGCCAGTGGTCCATGGCGCGACCGCTGGCGATCGCCTCGGCGGGATCGGCGTTGATTCCCACGAGTTCGAGCATGTGGCGGGCCAGGAGGAGCGTGAGTTCCACGACATCGGCGGGGCCGCCCCCCGCCAGGACATCGACCGACTCCGCGACCTCGAGTGCATTTCCTGCCGCCACTCCGAGCGGCACATCCATGGCAGTGACGAGGGCCCGCGTGCGCACCCCCTCGTCCCGCCCGAGGGCCACCATGGTGCGAGCGAGCTCGACCGCCCGGGCGGTGTCGGACATGAATGCGCCAGAGCCCGTCTTCACATCGAGGACGAGAGCGGAGGTGCCCTCCGCGATCTTCTTGCTCATGATGGAGGAAGCAATCAGCGGGATGATGTCGACCGTCGACGTCACGTCCCGCAGCGCATAGAGCTTGCGGTCGGCCGGGGCGAGCCCGGAGCCGGCGGCGCAGATCACCCCTCCGACATCGTCGAGGACCGCGAGCATCTCGGCATTGGACAGGTGCGCCCGCCAGCCTGGGATGGACTCGAGCTTGTCGAGCGTGCCCCCCGTGTGACCGAGACCGCGGCCCGAGAGCTGCGGCACGGCCGCACCGCAGGCCGCGACGATGGGCACGAGCGGGAGGGTGATCTTGTCGCCGACCCCTCCTGTGGAGTGCTTGTCGACCGTGGGTCGCGACAGGGACGCAAAGTCCATGCGCTCGCCCGAGCGGATCATCGCCTGGGTCCACCGGACCAGCTCTGGATCACTCAGTCCCTGGAAGTAGATGGCCATCGCCATCGCGGACATCTGCTCTTCCTGGACATGGCCGCGCGTGTAGGCATCGATCAGCCAGTCGATCTGAGCGGGACTCAACGTGCCCCCGTCGCGCTTGACGCGGATGAGGTCGACCGCTGCGAAGGGCTCCGTGTCGCTCACGTCTCGCTCGCCGCGTGCCCCGCCATGAGCAGGCCGATGCGCGAGCGATCCGCTTCCTCGGCGGCGATCGTCTCGACGATGCGGCCGTCGTACATCACCGCAATGCGGTCCGACAGCCCGAGGACCTCGTCCAGCTCCGCTGACACGAGCAGGACTGCTGCACCACGGTCACGGGCGGCCACGATCCGGGAGTGAATGAACTCGATGGACCCGACGTCGACACCACGGGTGGGCTGGGCAGCGATGAGGAGCGTCGGATCGGCAGCCAGCTCGCGGGCAATGACGACCTTCTGCTTGTTTCCACCCGACAGCGACTGGACCGTCGTCTGCGACGAGGGTGTGCGGATATCGAACTGGCTCACCAACTCCGCCGCGAGGGCGTCGACCGCGCCGCGATTGCGGATGCCATATCGCGAGAACTCCGGCTCGTCGTAGCGATCGAGGACGAGGTTGTCGGCAACCGAATAGCCACCCACGAGCCCGTCCGTCTCGCGATCCTCCGGGACATGTCCGACACCCATGGCATGGATGTCGCGCGGCGACTTGCCCTTGGCATCCTGGCCGTTGACCGTGACGGTCGTGGCGCGGCAGGGGCGTAGGCCCGTGAGGGCCTGGACGAGTTCACGCTGCCCATTGCCCTCGACGCCCGCAATGCCCAGGATCTCCCCTGCCCGGACCTTCAGGCTGACGTCCCGGACAGCCGGCAGCCCGATGTCGTTGTCGGCGGTGAGGTCGACCACGTCGAGGACGACGTCACCAGGCTCCGCGGGGGTCTTGTCGACCTTCAGCAGGACCGTGCGCCCCACCATCATCTGAGCGAGCCCCGCTGCATCGGTCTGGTCAGGAGTTGTCGTGCCCACGGCCTTGCCACCCCTAAGCACTTCGATCGTGTCGGCGATGGCCAGGACCTCACGAAGCTTGTGGGTGATGAAGATGACAGCCACCCCGGAGTCTGCGAAGCCCTTGACGACGCGCAGCAACTCATCCGTCTCCTGCGGGGTGAGGACGGCTGTCGGCTCGTCGAGGATGAGGATGTCCGCCTTGCGATAGAGCGCCTTGAGGATCTCGACTCGCTGCTGCGTGCCGACGGGGAGGTCCTCGACGCGCGCATCGACATCAACCTGGAGGCCGAACTCCTCAGCAAGGCGAGCGACCTCGGCCCGCGCCTTGCGCATGTTGACCATGGGGCCCCGGTGGGGCTCGTCACCCAGGATGACGTTCTCGGCCACAGTGAAGACCGGCACCAGCTGGAAGTGCTGATGCACCATGCCAATGCCGCGCGTGATGGCGTCCCGCGGCCCCTTGAGCTTGACGGACTCGCCCTTGATGAGGATCTCGCCCTCATCGGGCGCGTACA
>JAPOKX010000120.1 GCA_029977425.1 Actinomycetota bacterium | reverse complement strand
ATGGACCTGCTACTGGTGGCCAGCGCAAACCCTGAGGACTACACCAATCGCGGCCGCATCATCACCCCGATGAAGGACCGCTTCGGCGCCGAGATCACGACCCACTATCCCTACGACGTGCAGCATGAGATCGGTCTCATCGCCCAGGAGGCCGACCTCGTCGCCATCGTGCCGCTCCACCTTCTCGAGGCGATCGCGCGCTTCACGCGCCTCGTGCGCGAGTCCGGTGCCGTCGACCAGCGCAGCGGCGTCTCCGCTCGCTTCGCCATCGCGGCCGCCGAGGCCCTCGCGGGCGCGGCACTGCGTCGGGCCGCCATCACGGCCGACGAGCCGGTCGCGCGCGTGGGCGATCTCGCCGGCGTCGTGCCCACCCTGCGCGGCAAGGTGGAGTTCGAGGTGAGCGAGGAGGGCCGCGAGGAGGAGGTGCTGCAGCACCTCGCGCGCAAGGCCGTCGCCGAGACCTACCGTCGCCACCTCGGCGGCGTCGACCTCACTCCCCTCGTCGCTCTGCTCGACGAAGGGGGCACGATCGAGGCAGGGGATCTCGTCACCGCGACCGGCCTGCTCGATGCCGCGGGCGCGTGGGAGGGCCTTGGCAGACTCATTGCCGCCACCGAGGGACCCGACGCCGAGCCGACCCCGGGCATCGCGGCTGCGTGCGTCGAGTTCGCCCTCGAGGGCCTCTGGCTCACCCGGCGCATCGACAAGGACGAGACCGACGGCAGGATCACCTACGCCACGACGTCGTCGGAGGAGTAGTGCGCTATCGCTACGGCGCGTTCCACGGCGGGCCCGACCCCCTGGCCGAGCCCGTGGATGCGGGCGCGGCCGTGGACGAGCTGGCCGACCGCATCCTCGACGGCTCGTCCGTCCGAGATGCACTCCGCGACATGCTGCGCCGGGGCATGGAGGGTGCGCGCGGGCTCGATGACCTACGCCGTCGGCTGCAGCAGCGCCGCCGCGAGCTTCAGAAGTCCGGCCGTCTCGACGGCCTCCTCGAGAAGGTCCGCGAGAAGCTCGAGGAAGCCCTCGAGCATGAGCGCAGCGCCCTCTTCCCTGATCCCTCCGACGACGCGCGCTTCCGCGAGGCCTCGCTCGACATGCTGCCCGAGGACACGTCGCGCGCCGTCCGCGAACTCGCTGACTACGACTGGCGCTCCCCGGAGGGCCGGGCGGCGTACGACGAGATCCGCGAGATGCTGCGCCGCGACGTGCTCGACCAGCAGTTCAAGGACCTCACCCGCGGACTGCAGTCGACGCCGACACCGCAGGCGCAGCAGGCACTGAAGGACATGCTCGCCGATCTCAACGCGATGCTCGACAAGCACCGTCGCGGCGATGACGTGAGCGAGGACTTCGAGCAGTTCATGGACACGCACGGAGACTTCTTCCCCGACCGCCCCGAGAGCTTCGAGCAGTTGCTCGACGACCTCGCGCGCCGGGCCGCGGCGATGCAGCGCATGCTCGACTCGATGACGCCGGAGCAGCGCGAGGAGCTCGCCGGTCTCATGGAGCAGGCCTGGCAGGACCTCGACCTCGCCGCGGAGATGGCGCAACTGCAGGATCACCTGCGGGCACTGCGTCCGGACCTTCCCTGGCAGGGGCGCCAGCGCATGCAGGGCGAGCGCGGCCTCGGCCTGCCCGATGCCACCGAGGCGCTGGCGGAGATGGCCGATCTAGAGGCCCTCGAGGCGCAGCTCTCGCAGGACTATCCGGGTGCGACCCTCGACGACGTCGACGTCGAGGCGGTGGAGCGTGCCCTCGGCCGCCAAGCTGTCGACGACATCGAGCGGCTGCGCGAGATCGAGCGCCAACTGCGCGAGCAGGGCTACCTCACCGAGCGCTCCGAGCTCAGCCCCAAGGCCGTGCGGCGCATCGGACGCACGGCGCTGCGCCGTGTCTTCGCCGACTTGGGTGCGGGCCCGCGCGGCGATCACGACATCCACGATGCTGGCGCCGCCGGGGAGTTCACCGGCCAGTCGCGGGCCTGGGAGTTCGGCGACGAGCAGCCCCTTGACGTGGTGCGCACGGTGGGCAATGCCGTGCGCCGCCGGCTCACGGACGGATCCACCGGGCTGTACGCCGACGACTTCGAGGTGCGCGAGACCGAGACCCGCACGCGCGCGGCGGTCGCACTGCTCGTCGACCAGTCGTTCTCCATGGTGATGAACGACACCTGGCGCGCGGCCAAGACGACCGCCATGGCGCTCCAGGCACTCGCGGCGTCGGCGTACCCGCTCGATGCCCTCCAGGTGATCACCTTCGCCAACCTCGCGCGCACGGTGAACCCCGAGGAGCTCCCCGATCTTGCGGCGAGCGACATCCAGGGCACCAACCTCCACCACGCCCTCATGCTCGCCGGTCGATTCCTCGACCGTCACCGCGATGCCGAGCCGGTGTGCCTGGTCGTCACCGATGGCGAGCCCACTGCCCACCTGCTGCCCGGCCCCTCTCCCGCGGGCGGCCCGGACTGGTGGTTCATGTGGCCGCCGGATCGCGAGACCATCGAGCTCACCGTCGCCGAGGTCGACCGGCTCACCCGGCGCGGCGTGCCGATCTCGTGGTTCCGCCTCGGAGACGACCCGCGACTGGAGCGCTTCCTCGACGCGATGGCCCGGCGCAATGGCGGGGGCGTCTTCGCGGCCGACGGCGACCGGCTCGGGGGACTACGTCGTCACCGACTACGTGCGCGCACGCAAGGGCCGGCGCCGCAGCGCGTAGGGGCGCGGTGGGTCGGCGCAGCCACCTCGGAGGTGCCGGCGTAGGGTCGTCGATCGTGCGTCGACGGATCCCGCTGCTGCGTGATCTGCCCGTCGAGGTGAGCGTCCTCGCCTCCATCGCCTTCTTCGTCGCACTCGGGTTCGGGATCGTCATCCCCTCCATTCCCATCTTCGCCGACTCCTTCGGGGTCTCGGCGCTCGCAGCCTCCGCGGTGGTGTCGGCCTTCGCCCTCATGCGCTTCGTCTCGTCTCCCTTCGCCGGTGCCTGGACGAATCGCTTCGGCGAGCGCAATGTGCTCGCCACGGGGCTCGGCATCGTGGCCCTGTCCAGCCTCTTCGCCGGGCTCTCGCAGAGCTACCCGCAGCTGCTCGTGCTGCGCGGCATCGGCGGCATCGGTTCGGCGATGTTCACCGTCTCGGCCATGGCCCTCCTTCTGCGCGTGGTCGATGCCGACCAGCGCGGCCGCGCGTCAGCGGCCTGGCAGGGCGGCTTCCTCGTCGGCGGCGTTGCCGGGCCGGCCATCGGCGGGATCCTCCTCGCGCTCTCCATTCGCGCCCCCTTCTTCTTCTACGCCGGCACCCTTGCCATCGCCACCGTGATCGCCGTGGTCTTCCTCTCCCCCGCGCGCGTGGCAGCGCGCGAGGCAGCGGTCGCGGCCTCCGAGCCGATGGCCAAGTCCTCGGGCGACGACGTAGCGGACGAGCGGCCCGGCGGCTGGGCCGAGCTCCGTCATGCGCTGGGCAACCGCGCCTACCGAGCCGCCCTGGCGGTGAACTTCGCCACGGGCCTCACGGCGTTCGGCCTGCGCGCCGCGTTGATCCCGCTCTTCGTCGTCGAGGGCCTCCAGCAGGGTCCGAGCCTCTCGGGATGGGCCTTCCTCGTCGCCGCGGTCGTGCAGGCAGCGTTCCTCGTGCCTGCGGGCCGGCTCACGGACCTGCGCGGCCGTCGACCTGCGATGGTGATCGGCAGCATCGCGGCTATCGCGGGCATGCTGCTGCTCGTCGCCGACGACCTCGCGACGGGCTCGCTCTCCCTCGCGCTCGCGGTGTTCTTCGTCAGCATGGTCGTCATGTCGATCGGGTCGGCCTTCCTCGGGTCCGCTCCCACCGCGGTGGTCGGCGACATCATGGGCGGGCGCCAGGGGGGCAGTGTCGTCGCGACCTTCCAGATGGTCTCGGACATCGGCGCCGTCATCGGGCCCCTGCTCGGCGGCCTGCTGCTCGACCTCTACGGCTTCGAGTGGGCCTTCGCGTTCGGGGCCGGCATCTCCGCGCTCGCGCTCGTCTTCGTGCTGCTCATGCCCGAGACGCTGCGCTCGCGCGCCAAGGCCTAGTCCGGGAAGCCGGGCGCGGTGCGGCGCCAGGGGCGCGCGCGCTCGACCCAGGCGGCCACGGATAGCAGCAGCGCCTCGCGGCCGCGTCGCGCGACCACCTGCGCGGCGACGGGCGTGCCCGCCTGGGGATGCACTCCCATGGGGATGACGATGGCCGGCATTCCCGCGACAT
>JAPOKX010000011.1 GCA_029977425.1 Actinomycetota bacterium | reverse complement strand
CCCACGAGGTGATCGCGGACGTCGCGCAGCGCGGCTTGGGCGCCGAGGAACTGCGCCGGGGTCGCGGACAGTTGCGGGGGAGCGTGGTGCTCGGCCAGGAGGATGCCGGGTCGCGCATGAGCAGGATCGCCAAGGGCGAGCTGCTCTACGGCGAGATTCCCTCGATCGACGACATCGTGGCGCGCATCGACGCGGTGACGTCCGAGGACATCGCGGCCCTGGCCCGGGAACTCCTCACCGAGCCAGTGACGTACGCGGCCATCGGCCCCTTCGACGATCTCCCCGCCTGAGGAGTCAGTAGCTCTTGATCGTCCTGCCCTCGGCGATCGGCCCCCGCTTCGCCGACTCGACGAGCGTGACCGCGTCCTCCGCGAGAAGGATTCCGGCGGCGACGTCGGCCTCGGCAGCCGCTCGCACCTTGCTCACGTAGTCCGAGGTCGTCGGGTAGCGGCGATCGATCGCGGCCCGGCTGAAGGGCTTCTGCCACCCCGTGAGGTTGCAGAAGAGTCCGCCTGTGCTGAACGGGCCGTAGGTGGCCACGGGTACGTCGATGCGGGACAGCCGCAGGCCTCCCCGGGCGTTGCCGCGGCTGTCGCGGGAGATGTCCCCGTCGACGCGGGCGATGCGCTTGACGCTCGGGGGAGCCGTGCCGGTCTCGTGCCATCCGGCAAGGCCCTCGAGGGCGCTGTGCCACGCGAAGCGCATGGGGAAGTCGTTGACGCCCATCGCGCCCTTCCAGTCGCATGCGGGGGCGAAGTTGAGTCCGTAGTCACGGGTGAGGACGCCGAGCGCCTGCTCCGCGCCGTGGCGGTCGTTGTGGGACGTGCCGGCGACCTCCCACAGCCGGAAGCGATCAGCGGGCTCGTCCGCGTCGGGACGCCAGACGGCGGCATCGCTGCCCGAGGGGAAGCCCGGGGGATCGGTCTCGGTCTGCAGGTTGATCACGGGGGTGCCGCTGCCTGCGAGGCGTCGCTGGGCCTCGGAGCCGCTGGTGCTGGGTACCGCCCCGTCGACCGGAGCGGCGTACTGCAGGTTCGTGGCGCGGGTGCCGCGGTAGGCCACGAGGAATCCGTCGAAGACCTGGTGGCGCGGGTGGATGGCATTGACGTAAGTGACGGCGTAGCCCGCCATCTGCGACTGGCCCGTGAGGTAGACCGACTCCACGTCGTAGCCGTTCAGGGGGCTCGTGCCGCCTCCCCGGGCCAGCAGCGCGCCGACCTGGGATGTCAGGTCCCAGGCGAGGGACGGGTCGCGCACGCCGTTGGTCGCGTCAGCAGACGCCGCAGGCGTCATGAGGTTCAGGCCCAGGTCCTTGTAGCGATCGGGCTGGCGCTTGAAGCCGGATAGCGCGCGGATGCCCGTTTGCTGCACCGTCACGCCGACGTATGCCCATCCGTCGCGCATGAGGTAGTCCTGGGCCTGCTGCCAGGCGATGTCGAGGTCGACCAGCGCGGTCGTATTCATCATCTCGACGAGCACGCGCCCATTGAACTTCGTCGGATCAGATGGCATGCGCACGATGAAGCGGCTGCGGTAGGTGCCCTCGGGCGCCGGCTGCACCGTGGTCTGCGTCGACTCGCCGACGTACGAGTAGACCTGGGGGTCAGTGACGGTGACGGCGTACTCGCGCTCGAGATATCCGCGTGGCCCCAGCCTCTGCAGGGCGCCGGTGAAGATCCTGCTGCCGGGGATCTCCTCGATCGTCGGGAGTGGCACCGCTGCCCGCGGCTCGGCACCGGCTGGCCCCGCGGCTCCCACGAGCAGGCCGGCGATGAGCGCGCCGGACGAGGCAAGGGCGAGGACGGGGAGTCTCATGCGCATGCCGCCATCATGGTGGGGCCGAGCGCGTGTTGCACCTTCGGAGGCTCCCCATGGTCGAGCCCGGCGGTCCGGCCGAGCCTTTGCTCTCGGCTTCACTAGGCTGCAAGCGTGATCGAGGTCGGGGTCGTGGGCGCGGCCGGACGCATGGGATCCGAGGTGGTCCGCGCCGTCGACGCTGCGGAGGGCCTGCACCTGGCGGCCGCCATCGACATCGGCGATCCCCTGGATCGGCTCGAGGACTCGGGTGTCCAGGTGGCCGTGGACTTCACGACACCCGATGCCGTGATGTCGACGCTGCGCCACTGCATCTCGCACGGCATCCACGCGGTCGTCGGCACGACGGGCTTCGACGATGACCGTCTCGACCAGGTGCGGCAGCTGCTGGCGGAGCGCCCGGAAGTCGGTGTCGTGATCGCCCCCAACTTCGCTCTCGGCGCCGTGCTGCTCATGCGCTTCGCGCGCGAGGCCTCGCCCTACTTCGAGTCCGTCGAGGTCATCGAGATGCATCACCCGGACAAGCTCGACGCGCCCTCGGGCACCGCCACGCACACCGCCGAGGCGATCGCTGCGGCGCGTGCGGCCGCGGGAGTCGGGCCGTCGCCCGATGCGACGGATCGCTCGCTCGACGGCGCGCGTGGTGCTGATGTCTCCGGCGTGAGGGTGCATTCCGTGCGCGTGCGTGGCCACGTAGCCCACGAGGAGGTCCTCCTCGGCAATCCCGGCGAAGTCCTCACGTTGCGGCACGACTCGCTCGACCGTGCGTCCTTCATGCCGGGCGTGCTCCTGGCCGTGCGCGAGGTGAGTGCTCGACCGGGGCTCACCGTCGGCCTCGAGGCACTGCTCGATCGATGATTCCGATCGATCGATGACTCCACGACGCTGGGCCTGGCTGCTGGCCGCGGCGGTGGCGGCGTACCTCGTCCTCGCCGGAGTGCGCGGATGGGCCCTCGTCACCTCCGGGCAGCCGACGGGCGTCCTTCTCGGCATTGCCGTCTTCGCCCTTCCGGTGGTGGGTGCCTGGGTGGTCTGGCGCGAGATCGCCTTCGGCTACGCCATGCAGGCGATGGGCGCCCAGCTCGCCAGCGAAGGCGACCTTCCCGTCGACGACTTCGCTCGGACGCCTTCCGGACGCATCGTTCCCGAGGATGCCCAGCGCTTCCTCGCCGCGGAGCGCGAGCGAGTCGAGGCGAATCCCGAGGACTGGAAGTCGTGGTACCGCTTCGGCCTTGCCCTGGATGCTGCCCGTGACCGTCGTCGCGCGCGCGCCGCCATGCGCGAGGCGCGCCGCCTCTGGCAGGCGACGACGGGTGGAGCGGGCGGCTAGCCCCGCGTCTCGCGGAGCCAGGTGCGCAGTCGGTCCGATGCGACCGACCACGCCTGCGGGCGCAGCCACAGATCAGGCGAAGCCGTCTCCACGTGCGTGCCCATGGCGTCCGGAGCGTGCCCCGCCAGGCCGCCTGCCCCGCCGGCCACGTGCACAACGATGCGCTGTCCGCTCACGCGCATCGGCAGCCCGAGCCAGCGAGAGCCACGGGCCACCGCGATGTCGGCGACCTCGGGCCACGGCGCCATATCCGTGGAGAGGATCCGCGACACCTTGATGCCGCGGTCGCTCACGTACGTGCCGGCGACCCAGGCGCGCGCGAGTAGGGCGACGAGCGGGAGGATCACGAGCGCGCTCAGCAGCAGCGCAAGCCAGCCGGGTTGCGTGACGACCACGGCGAGCGCCGCCGACGAGAGCGTCACCACCGCCGCGCTGCTGAAGATGAGGAACGCCCAGCGCCACGGGCCCCTGCCGCAGACGCGGACCCAGCGCGACTGAACGGCCTCGTCGTCCACCGGCCCGGGCTCGGCGGCGGGCCAGAGGAACCAGAAGATCGGACGCCTCATGGCAGCCAGCCCAGTGCGCGCACGATGGCCGTGACCGCTGCGGCGGTCACGATGACGACGAGGAAGGGGGCGCGCAACAGCAGCGCGATGAGCGCCGCGAGCACGCCGGGCACGCGAGCGTCGATTCCGATGCTCTGGCCGTCGACGAAGGTCCAGATGCCAATGAGGGCCGAGAGGAGGGCTATGGGGATGAGAGCGGTGATGCGACGTGACAGGGGAGTGTCGAGCCAGCGCTGCGGCACGACGTAGCCGATGAGCTTGAGGGCGTAGGCGGCGCCCGAGGCGATGAGGATGGTGGGCCACATCAGGCGCCCCCCTCCCTGACCCGTGCCCCGAGCGCGAGGCCGACGACGATGCCGCCGGCACCCGCGACCAGGACGGGCAGTCCCGCGCCGATGAAGGGCGAGAGAGCCACGGCCAGGACCAGGGACACGATGGCGACCGCGCGCATCGGCCATGAGGTCAGTCGTGGCCACACGAGTGCGAGGAACGCCGCGGGCGCGGCCGCATCGAGGCCGAAGGCATTGGGGTCCTCGACGAGTCCGGCACCGAGCGCGCCGATGAGCGTGCCGAGGTTCCACAGGACATAGATGGCACCGGCCGTGGCCCAGAAGGCGAGGCGTGCGGAATCCCGATCGCCCTCGTACCTCGCCGCCATGCCGGTCGATTCGTCGATCGTGGCCTGCGCCGCGAGCAGGCGGCGCGGTCCGCGTGCGTCGAGCACCGGGGCCATGGCGAAGGCGTAGAAGGCATTGCGGGTGCCGACCAGTGTCGAAGTGGCAATGGCGACGGCGGCGCTGCCGCCCGAGGCGACCACGGCGATGAGGGCGAACTGCGAGGCCCCGGTGAACATGAGGAGGGACAGGGCCTGCGCCTGCCACGCGCTGAGGCCGGCGGCGACCGCGAGGGCGCCGAAGGAGATGGCGTACACCCCGGTGCCCACGCCCAGGGCGAGGGCATCGCCGAGGATCGCGCGACGGTGCTCCATGGTCATGGCGAGGCCTGGGTCATCGGGATGCCTCGACGATCTCCGTCACGCGGTCGCGCGCCCGCTGGGCATCTGCGGGGATCAACCCCAGGCGGGTGCGCCGCTCCAGCACGTCATCGGCATCGAGGGCGCCCTCGGCGCGCACGGCGTGCACGACTTCGACCCCGAGCACCGGGAGTCCCGACGCGACCGGATCGAGCAGGCCCGGGTCGTCGTCGGCATATGCCGCGACGCGTCCTGCCTCGGATCCGTAGCGCTGGACCAGGCGCAGCGGAAGATCGGGCCGCGAGAGATCGCGCTGTGCCGAGAGATGGGGTCGGGCACCGACGAGGGGCACCTGCGCCGTGCAGCATCGCGTGCCGTCGATCCCCAAGGCATCAACGGCGTCCTGCGCCATGCGTCGGTACGTCGTGAGCTTGCCGCCGGTGACGACGACATGGCCCTCAGGGCGCCGTTCGACCAGGTGCCTGCGCGAGATGTCCGCCGTGCTCTGCGCACCGGGCACCCCGACGAGGGGGCGCAGGCCCGCGTAGGTGCCGAGCACGTCCCCGGGCCCCAGCGGCGTCGCGAGGGCGGTCGAGAGGTGGTCGAGGATCCAGTCGACATCGGACTGCGGTGCCACGGGCACATCGGCCACGGGACCGTCGACAGGCTCGTCGGTGATGCCCGCGATGACGGGTCCGTCGAGCGTCGGCAGGGCGAAGACGTAGCGGCCGCGCTCGCCCGAGACGGGCACGGTGAGCGCAGCACGGGGATGCCCGAGAGCCTCCGCGCGTAGCAGGACATGCGATCCGCGCGACGCAGTGAGGTGCGTGTGCGCATCCACCTCCTGTGTCCACACCCCTGCGGCGACGATCACATGATGCGCGCCCACATCGAATGCACGGCCGTCTGCAGGCGTGATGCACGCACCCGATCCCGTGACCTGCGATGCCGACGCACGCGTGATGATGCGAGCGCCGTACAGCGCAGCCGTGCGAGCGACCGCGACGGTGAGGCGCGCGTCATCGACGAGCTGCCCATCCCAGTGCACGGTGGCGCCGGAGAGGTTCGTGCCGTCCAGGGCCGGCACCAGGCGCTGGGCATCCGATGCGCTGACCGTCCTCGGGCGCGGAAGCACCCGGCGCGGCGTACCCGCAGCAGCACGCAGCAGGTCGGCGGCGCGCAGTCCCGTGCGCACGAGCGCGCGCTGCTTCGCATCGGCATCCAGTGGCATCACATGGGGAAGCGGACGGATGAGATGCGGAGCGATGGTCGTCATGAGCCTGGAGCGCTCCACCGCGCTCTCCCAGGCGACCGCGATGTCACCGTGGGCGAGGTAGCGCAGGCCCCCGTGCACGAGCTTGCTGGACCACCGCGATGTGCCGAAAGCGAGGTCGTGGGCCTCGACCAGCACCACGTCGAGCCCGCGGCTCGCGGCGTCGAGCGCCACTCCGCAGCCGGTGATGCCGCCCCCGATCACGAGCACGTCAGGGACATGGCCGGAAGCGAGCAGTTCCAGGTCGCGGGCCCGCCGCCCGGAGTCGAGATCGGCTGTGGGGACGGGCACGGGCCCAGTCTGCCCGGTCGCCGGTGACACACTGTGGCCGTGTCCGCCGCAGACGAATCCCTCGCCCGATGGGGTGCTCCATCCGACGCCCCCGAGCTCTCGTCGCGCGTCCAGGACTACCTCGCCCGGCACGTGGGCGTCGCGGCTCCCTGGCCGCCGGCCGATCCCGCGTCCTGGCAGATTGCCCCCTCGCGCATCCCGCTCTCCGTGGCCGGCGCCCTGCGGGCGGCTGTGGGCGACGACTGCGTGAGCGACGCGCGCTCCGACCGGCTCGCAGCCACGGGCGGCGCGGCCTTCATCGACTACGCGCGTCGCCGGGCGGGTGCGATGGATGACGTTCCCGATCTTGTCGTGCGCCCGGGGACCCATGACGAGGTGATGCGGGTGCTCGCGATCGCCGGCGAGCATCGCGTGGCCGTCGTTCCCGTCGGCGGGGGCACCTCCGTCGTGGGCGGACTGCGCACGGATGAGCCGCGCATCGCGCTGGCCCTCGAACGGTTGGGTCGCCTGCTGCATCTCGACGAGGTCTCCGGCATCGCCACCGTGGGGCCGGCCGTCACCGGCCCCGTCCTCGAGGCGCTCCTGCAGGCTCGCGGCTACACCCTCGGACACCTGCCGCAGTCCTGGGAGCGGGCGACGATCGGCGGCTACGTCGCGACACGATCAGCAGGCCAGGCGTCGACGGGATACGGCCGCAGCGACGACATGGTGGAGTCGCTCCTCGTCGCGACGCCGGAGGGCACGCTCGAGCTCGGCCGCGGCCCGTCGACGGCGGCGGGGCCGGACCTGCTCGGACTCATGGTGGGGAGCGAGGGCGCCTTCGGCGTCATCACCCGGGTGGGATTGCGCGTGCGGCGCCTGCCCGAGCATCGCGTGTACGACGCACTCGTCCTGCCCGGATTCGCCGCGGGCGTGGATGCCTTCCGCGACGCCGCTCAGTCGCGCGCGACTGCCGACGTCATGCGCCTGTCGGACGAAGCGGAGACGGCGACCACACTGCTCATGTCAGGACCCTCGGGGATCGCGGGTGCCGCCCTGGAGCGCTACCTGCGCGCGCGCGGCGTGGACCTGGCTTCTGCCTCGCTCGCGATCGTGGGCTGGGAGGGCACGGATCGCGATCTCGTGCGGTCGCGACGCGCAGCGACCTGGCGCGCCCTGCGAAGACACGGTGCGGTGTCGCTCGGGCACGGGCCGGGCGAGTCCTGGCGACGTCATCGCTTCGACGGTCCGCACCTGCGCGATGCCCTGATGGATCAGGGATATCTCGTCGAGACACTCGAGACGGCCACCCACTGGTCGGGCTATCTCGCGCTGCATGGGGACGTCACCGCCGCGCTGCGCGACTCCCTGGGCCCGCGGCCAGGTCCCTTCGTGATGTCGCATCTCTCCCACGCCTACGAGACCGGGGCATCGCTCTACACCACCGTCATCGCCGTTGCCGATCGTCATGAGCCGGTGGCTCAGTGGCAGCGTGCCAAGTCGGCCACGTCGAATGCCCTGATGGCAGCGGGTGCCACGATCACGCACCATCACGCGGTGGGCCGCGATCACGCTGCGTGGCTGCCGCAGGAGGTGGGCCCACTGGGCATGTCAATCCTTCGGGCGACGAAGGGCGCCGTCGACCCCGGAGGCCTGCTCAATCCCGGTGTCCTCGGCCTCTAGCCGGTGGGCTCGCCCGCGTCGTCGGCGATGACCGTCACCAGACGCACCTCGCGCAGGACATCGGGTCCCACTTCACGATCCCGGTACGCCGTATCCGGCCCCCAGCCCGCGGATTGCAGGAAGGCCCGACGAGGCTCGTCTGCCAGCGGCACCCAGGCGAGGGCCTCGCGATGGCCGCCGGCCACGAGGTGGTCGACGCTGGCCTGGAGGAGCCGGGATCCGTGGCCCTGGCGCCAGCGCTCGGGGTCCACGACGAGCAGGCTGATCTCGCCCGCGCCCCCAGCGTCGGGATCCGCGGAGGGCCCCACCGCGGCGGCGCCGGCGATGGCGCCCTCGCCGTCGAGGGCCACCAGGAGGCGGTGAGGCCCGGGCTGGAGGAGGGCGCGTCCCCACTCCCAGGCGACCTCGCCCTCGTCGAGGGAATCGAGCACCGCAGCGGGCAGCACGCCTGCGTAGGCGGCTCGCCAGGCGGCGACCTGCACGCGCGCCACGTCATCGACGTCGGAGGTGCGGGCGAGGCGCACGGAGTCGGGAGCGGACGGCGACATGCCTCCTGCCTACCACCGGCGCGGGGACCTCGCACGGATAGGGTCCGATCCGGGAGGTCACGTGTCCGAGTCAGAGGCCATCGAGTTCCGCAGTGACGTCACGGTGGAACTCGTCAAGGCGACCGCGCGCGACTCGGACGTCATCTGGGCGGCCCGGGTGTCCACGAAGGGCGAGCAGTCCCTCGAGGACGTCGACAGCGATGCCGCGGCGGCACGGGGTCTCATCAACTACCTGATGCGCGACCGCCACGGCACGCCCTTCGAGCACACCTCGCTTACCTACTTCGTCTCGGCGCCCATCTTCGTCTTCCGGGAGTTCATGCGTCATCGCATCGCCTCGTACAACGAGGAGAGCGGTCGCTACCGCGAACTCCGGCCGGTGTTCTACGTCCCCGGTCCCGACCGCCGTCTCGTGCAGCAGGGCAAGCCGGGGGCCTACGAGTTCGTCGAAGGGACGCCTGAGCAGCACGCCGTGGTCGTGGAGCAGACCGAGGCGGCGTGCCGGGCGGCGTATGCGGCTTACCAGGAGATGCTGGCGGCGGGGGTGGCGCGTGAAGTCGCCCGGATCGTCCTGCCGGTGGGCACGTACTCGTCGATGTACGTCACGATGAATGCCCGCGCGCTGATGAACTTCCTGTCGCTGCGCACCAAGCACCCGGGCAGCCACTTCCCGTCGTTCCCGCAGCGCGAGATCGAGATGGTCGCCGATCTCATGGAGTCGGAGTGGGCTGCGCTCATGCCCCTCACGCATGAGGCGTTCGTGGCCAACGGCCGCGTGGCGCCGTAGGGGTAGCCTGTCACCATGCCTGTGCCCGCCACCGGACCCGTCGGGGTCATGCTCACGGCGATGGCGACACCCTTCGACGCCGACGGCGCGCTGGATGTCGCCGGCGTGCAGCGCCTCGCGGAGCACCTGGTCGACGGCCTCGGCAACGACGGCCTCGTCGTCAACGGCACGACCGGCGAGTCCCCGACCACGACGGACGAGGAGAAGGCCCTCGTGGTCCGGGCCGTCAAGGAGGCTGTGGGGGATCGGGCCCGAGTGATCGCCGGTGTGGGCACCTACGACACCGCGCACTCGGTCCATCTGGCCCGCGAGGCGGCCGCAGCGGGAGCCGACGGCCTCCTGGTCGTCACGCCGTACTACAACCGGCCTCCGCAGGAGGGCCTGCTCCATCACTTCCGGACCGTCGCGGACGCCACGGAACTGCCCGTCGTCACCTACGACATCCCCAAGCGCACCGGGGTGGCCATCGAGGTCGAGACGCTCGTGCGGCTGGCCGAGCACCCACGCATCGTCGCCAACAAGGACGCCAAGGGCGACCTGGAGGCCGCGCAATGGGCGATGGCCCGTTGCGATCTCGGCTGGTACTCAGGCGACGACATCCTCAACCTGCCGCTGCTGTCCGTGGGAGCCAACGGCTTCATCTCCGTCGTCGGACACCTTGTCGCCGATCGCATCCGCGCGATGGGCGAGGCATTCCACTCTGGTGACGTGTGCGGCGCGATTGCCATCAACCGTGGCCTGCTGCCGGTCTACACCGGCATCTTCCGCACCCAGGGCGTGATCCTCACCAAGGCAGCGCTGCGCCTTCAGGGGCTGCCCGCGGGCCCCGTGCGCGCGCCGCTCGTCGACGCGACTGCCGCACAGATCGAGCAGCTGGAGCGGGACCTGCGCGAGGGCGGAGTCAACCTGTCGTGAGTCACGCACATCCCGATCTGCCGACACCGCCTCCGCTGCCCCAGGGCGCGATGCGCATCGTCGCGCTCGGCGGCCTCGGCGAGATCGGCCGCAACATGACCGTCTTCGAGTACGCCGGACGACTGCTCATCGTCGACTGCGGAGTCCTCTTCCCCGAGGAGTCCCAGCCCGGAGTCGACCTCATCCTCCCGGACTTCTCCTACCTGGAGGACCGCCTCGATGAGGTAGACGCGATCGTCCTCACTCACGGGCACGAGGATCACATCGGCGCACTGCCCTTCCTGCTGCGCCAGCGTGCGGACATCCCCCTCTACGGCTCGCGCCTCACGCTGGCCTTCGCAGAGGCCAAGCTGCGCGAGTCGCGCATCAAGCCCGTGACCCATGTCGTCACCGAGGGGGAGCGCCTCACCATCGGCCCGTTCGACCTGGAGTTCCTCGCGGTCAACCACTCCATCCCCGACGCCCTGGCCGTGGCTATCCGCACGCCCGCCGGGCTCGTCCTGCACACCGGCGATTTCAAGATGGACCAGTTGCCGCTCGACGGTCGGGTGACCGACCTCAATGGATTCGCGCGCCTCGGCGACGAGGGCGTCGATCTCTTCCTCGTGGACTCGACCAACGCCGAGGTGCCGGGCTTCATCCCGAGTGAACGCGAGATCTCACCGGTGCTGGACAAGGTCTTCGACCGGGCGCGCGGGCGGGTGATCGTGGCGAGCTTCGCCTCGCACGTGCATCGGATCCAGCAGATCATCGATGCGGCTGCCGAGCACGGACGCAAGGTCGCCTTCGTCGGGCGCTCGATGGTGCGCAACATGGGCGTCGCGCGCGATCTCGGCTACCTCACCGTCCCCGGCGGCGTGCTCGTCTCCGTCGATGACCTCGCGGACCTGCCCGACGACGAGGTCGTGCTCGTCTGCACGGGCTCGCAGGGCGAGCCCATGGCGGTGCTGTCGCGCATCGCCAACAACGACCATCAGATCAAGGCCGGCCCCGACGACACCATCGTGCTGGCTTCGTCGCTGATCCCGGGCAACGAGAACGCCGTCAATCGAGTGATCAACGGCCTCACGCGCAGCGGAGCCGCGGTCGTGCACAAGGGCAACGCCCTCGTGCACGTCTCAGGTCACTGCTCCGCCGGTGAACTCCTCTACGCCTACAACATCGTCAAGCCGCGCAATGTCATGCCCGTGCACGGGGAGTGGCGTCACCTCCGCGCCAACGCTGCCCTCGCGGAGCGCACGGGCGTGCCCCGCGACCGCATCGTCCTCGCCGAGGACGGCGTGGTCGTCGACCTGCAGGACGGCGTCGCACGCATCGTCGGCGCGGTCCCGGTCGGCTACGTCTTCGTCGACGGGGCGAGCGTGGGCGACATCACCGAGGCTGCGCTCACCGACCGGCGCGTGCTCGGCAACGAGGGCTTCATCTCGATCTTCGCCGCCGTCGACATCACCGGCGGCACGGTGGTCGCGGGCCCGGAGATCGAGGCGCGGGGCTTCCACGAGGATCCCGAGGTGCTCAAGCCCGTGCGGGACGAGGTCCGCATCGAACTCGAGCGGGCGCTCGCCGACGGCGTGGTCGATGCCCACCAGCTGCAGCAGCGGGTACGCCGGGTGGTCGGGCGCTGGGTCTCCCAGACGCACCGGCGCCGCCCCATGATCATCCCCGTCGTCGTGGAGGCCTGAGCCCCTCCTCCCGCGACACGCGTGACTCCTGTGACGCCCGGGATTCCTGCTACCCACGGGTACTCTCGGGACATGGCGAGTCGATCCAGCGCGCCCCCGCGCAGCCGCACCTCGGGACGCTCCTCCGCGAGGAAGTCCGGCTCGACCCGCACCCCGTCGGGATCGACGCGCACGGCGACGTCGAAGTCCGCCTCCCCACGCCCTGCCCCGTCGCGATCGCGTGCGACCAAGGCGGCCCCCACCAGGAGCGCCCCGCGCCGCCCGACCCGCAGCGGACCCGGGCCGGTGGCCCGCGCGTTCGCAGGATTCGGCCGTGCCCTCCGGGCCTTATGGCTCGGACTGGCCCACGCGATCGGTGGAGCAGCACGTCGCGTCGGCCACGGCGCGCGGGACCTCGACGACGTCCACCGCCGTGACGGCCTGGGCTTGCTCTTCGTCGCGCTGGCCGTGATCGTCGCCGCTGCGGTGTGGTTCGGCGTGGACGGGTGGTTCACTGCCGGCCTCGGAACGGTGTCGGCGTACCTCCTCGGGGCATTCGACATTGCCGTGCCGCTGCTCCTGCTCGCGATCGGGTGGCGCACCCTGCGCCATCCGGAGGATCACGTCACCAACGGCCGCCTGCTGGTCGGCGGCCTCGCGCTCCTTCTCTCTGCGGCGGGCCTGTGGCACCTCGTGCAGGGGTCGCCGACCCCCAGCGACGGATTCGACGCCCTCGCCTCCGGCACCGGGATCACGGGCTGGGTCACGACAGCTCCCATCTCTGCGGCCCTGGGTCCCGTCGTGACCGGAGTGCTCCTCGCCCTCCTTGCGCTCTTCGGCATCCTCGTCCTCACCGCAACGCCGCTCATGGCGGTGCCGCAGGCGCTCGGCAAGGTCTTCTCGCACGTCCTTCGCCCGGGCTCGGGAGGCCGTGGCGTCGATGTCGAGCTTGACTCATACGCCGCGGACGAGGTCGACGGCTTCATCGTCGACGACGGTGCGATCGAGCTCGAGGACTTCGCCATCGACGCCGACGCGGAGGCGGAGTTCCTCGTGTCGGCGGCGGAGCCGGCAGGCCCGGCACTCGGCCTTGCCGGTGCGGCACGCGAGATCGCCGATGCGGCGCGCTTCGACACCTCGGCCCCTGTGGCCAGCCCTCGCGACGACACGAGCGAGATCCCCATCGTGTCGGCCGCAGCGCCTCCCGCCGCCGCCTCGCAGCCCGCGTCCGTGCCGGCGCCATCGGGTCCCGCTGAGCAACTGCCCCTGGACCGGGCGATCGATTACCGACTTCCCGAGCCCAAGATGCTCAAGGGCGGCCCGGCGCCGCGCGCGCGCACGAAGGCCAACGACGACGTCGTGGCGTCGCTCACCCAGGTGCTCGAGGAGTTCAGCATCGACGCCCGCGTCACCGGGTTCACGCGCGGTCCGACGGTCACTCGCTACGAGATCGAGCTCGGCCCGAGCGTCAAGGTCGAGCGCGTCACCGCGCTGAGCCGCAACATCGCCTACGCGGTCGCCAGCCCGGAGGTGCGCATCCTCAGCCCGATCCCGGGCAAGAGCGCCATCGGCATCGAGATCCCCAACGTCGATCGCGAGCTCGTCAGTCTCGGCGACGTGCTGCGCTCGGAAGCCGCGGTGGACGAGCACCACCCCATGACCGTGGCCCTCGGCAAGGACGTCGAGGGTGGCTACGTCGTGGCGAATCTCGCCAAGATGCCGCACCTTCTCGTCGCGGGTGCGACGGGCGCCGGCAAGTCCAGCTGCATCAACTCGCTCATCACGTCGATCCTCATGCGTGCGACTCCTGATGACGTGCGCATGATCCTGGTCGATCCCAAGCGCGTCGAGCTCACGGCCTACGAAGGCATCCCGCACCTCATCACCCCGATCATCACCAACCCCAAGAAGGCCGCCGACGCGCTTCAATGGGTCGTCAAGGAGATGGATCATCGCTACGACGACCTGGCGCACTTCGGCTTCCGCCACATCGACGACTTCAACAAGGCGGTCCGCACGGGCAAGCTGACGCCCCCGCTCGGTAGCGAGCGCGTCCTGCGCCCGTATCCCTACCTCCTGGTCATCGTCGACGAGCTGGCCGACCTCATGATGGTGGCGCCGCGCGACGTGGAGGATTCGGTCGTGCGCATCACGCAGCTCGCGCGAGCTGCGGGTATCCATCTCGTGCTGGCGACCCAGCGCCCCAGCGTTGACGTCGTCACGGGCCTCATCAAGGCCAACGTGCCCAGCCGCCTCGCGTTCGCGACCTCCTCGCTCGCCGACAGTCGCGTCATCCTCGACCAGCCGGGCGCGGAGAAGCTCGTAGGCCAGGGCGACGGGCTCTTCCTGCCCATGGGCGCCAGCAAGTCTCAGCGCATCCAGGGCGCCTTCGTGTCCGAGACCGAGATCCGGTCGGTGGTGCGCTTCGTGCGCGAGCAGATGGATCCCGACTACCGCGACGACGTCACGAGCCCGGTTGCGGCCGGCAAGCAGATCGACGAGGAGATCGGCGACGACCTCGACCTTCTCTGCCAGGCCGCCGAACTGGTGGTCACGACCCAGTTCGGCTCGACGTCGATGCTCCAGCGCAAGCTGCGCGTCGGCTTTGCCAAGGCTGGGCGTCTCATGGACCTTCTCGAGTCTCGCGGCGTCGTCGGACCGAGCGAGGGTTCCAAGGCGCGCGAGGTGCTCCTCAAGCCCGACGACCTCCCCGGATTCCTCATGGACATCCGCGGCGGAGCCTGATCGCCCGAAGCGGTCACTGTCCGAGCTTCCCCGGAACCGGAAGTCCCGCATTGCGGGGACGCCAGCGAGGAGCACGCTGAGGGGTCCGTACGTCCCTCTGCCTTTAGCCTGGCTTCATGTCCGATGCCATTCTGGCTACGCCCGGGGCCCTCATCGGCGAGGCGTTGCGCGAGCGCGGGCTCACCGTCGATGACCTCGCACAGTCGACCCGCCTGCGCCGCGGGCTGCTGGAGCAGATGGAGGCCGACGACTTCGCCGACACCGGAGGGGACGTCTATGCCCGCGGCCACCTTCGGGTCATCGCGGGCGTTCTCGACATCGATCCCGAGGCGTTGCTCGCTGCGTACGACGTGGCCCCAGGCGTCCGGCGACCGCCCGCACCCTGAGGTCGTGCCGAGACTCTCTACTCTGAGGGGATGAATCCCCGTGTCGGTGTCCTGCGCTTGGGCTGTGCGCGCAACGACGTCGATGCCGACGAGCTCGAGGCGCGCCTGGTCGCTGACGGTATCCCGTTGTCGGAGGAGGGCGACGATGTCGACGTGCTCCTGGTCAACACGTGCGGGTTCGTAGCTTCGGCGAAGAAGGATTCCATCGACGCAATCCTGGCTGCGGCCGACACGGGCGCGCGAGTAGTCGTCACGGGCTGCCTCGCGGAGAGGTACGGCCACGAGCTCGCCGACTCGCTGCCCGAGGCTGCCGCGGTCCTCAGCTTCGACGACTACGCCGACATCGCTGATCGCGTGCGCCGCGTCGCTGCGGGCGAGACCCTCGAGGCGCACGTGCCCACCGATCGTCGGCGCCTGCTGCCCTTGGCGCCCGCGGAGCGCGCGGGGTCGGAGTCCGCTCCGGGCCACGCGGGCCTGAGGCGTGCCGTGACGGGGCCCGTGATGTCGGTGAAGCTCGCCTCCGGGTGCGACCGACGCTGCACGTTCTGCGCGATTCCCTCGTTCCGCGGCTCCTTCGTCAGCCGACGGCCGGATCAGGTGATGGGCGAGGTCGTGGACCTGGTCGAGGACGGCGTGCGCGAGATCGTGCTCGTGAGCGAGAACTCCACCTCCTACGGCAAAGACCTCGGCGACATCCGCATGCTGGAAGGACTGCTTCCCGCGCTCGCGCGCGTGCCCGGGATCCTGCGCCTCCGAGTCAATTACCTCCAGCCTGCTGAGACGAGACCCGGCCTCGTGGACGTCATCGCGGGCACTCCCGGCGTCGCGCCGTACTTCGACCTGTCCTTCCAGCACGCGAGCCCGCGCGTGCTGCGGCGCATGCGGCGCTTCGGCGGCACCGAGGACTTCCTGGGGCTGCTCGAGGCGATTCGCGCGCGCGACCCGCGCGCCGGCGTCCGCACCAATGTCATCGTGGGCTTCCCGGGCGAGACCGAGGAGGACCTCGAGGAGCTTGCCGCCTTCCTCGAGGCCGCGCGGCTCGACGCAGTGGGGGTCTTCGGCTACTCCGACGAGGAGGGCACCGAGGCCGCCGGCATGGACGGCCACCTGCCCGAGGACGAGGTCGAGCGTCGCACGGCCCGCATCGCGGCGCTCGTCGACGAGCTCATGCTCGAGCGTGCCCAGGAGCGCGTGGGCGAGGAGGTCGAGCTGCTGGTCGAGGAGCCTGGCCTCGCGCGCGCCGCACACCAGGGACCCGACGATGCGGCGACTCTCATCGACGCGTCCTATGCCGTGGGCGACGTCGTGCGCGCTGTGGTCACTGGCGTCGATGGCGTCGACCTCGTGGCGGCTGCGCGATGAGGCCCGAGGAGCCGCTGCTGGGGGTGCCGGACCACGCCGGGGATCCGGTGGGGACGTCGCGCTGGGCGACCCTCCCCAACTTCCTCACCCTCGTCCGGCTGCTACTCGTGCCCGTGCTCGCCGTCCTCCTGCTCGCCGAGGACGGGCTCGACCCCGCGCTGCGATGGGCGGCGACGGCAGTCTTCGTCATCGCGGCCCTCACCGACCTCGCCGATGGCGCCATCGCGCGACGCAGCGGCACCGTAACCACTGTCGGCAAGATCGCGGACCCCGTCGCCGACAAGGCCCTGACGGGAGTGGCGCTCATCGGGCTGTCCCTGCTCGGCGACCTGCCCTGGTGGGTGACGGTCGTCATCCTCGCTCGCGAGATCGGCGTGACCGCGCTGCGCTTCGTCGTGATCCGCCACGGGGTCATCCCCGCCTCCCGAGGCGGCAAGGCCAAGACGGTCGCGCAGGTCGTCGCCATCGCGCTGTACCTGGCCCCGCTGGATGCCTGGGCCGATCCCGTTCGGGTCATCGCGATGGGAATCGCGCTCGTGCTCACCGTCGTCACCGGCATCGACTACGCCGTGCGCGCCTGGCGCCTGACGAAGGCCGCGTCATGACCGCGGTGGACGCCTCGACGGTCATCGCCGCGTTGATCGCGCGTGGTGCGAGCGTGGCGACGGCGGAGAGCCTCACCGGGGGGCTCGTGTGCGCGGCGCTCACATCCGTGCCCGGCTCCTCGGCCGTCGTGCGCGGCGGCATCGTGGCGTACTCCGTGGCGGTCAAGGCCGATGTCCTCGGAGTCGACGGCGACCTCCTGGAGCGCCAGGGCGCGGTCGACCCGGCGGTCGCGGTCCAGATGGCTGCGGGCGCGCGCCGTGTGCTGGACAGCGACTACGCCGTGGCGACGACGGGATCGGCGGGGCCTGACCCGGATCCGGGCGGCCCCGTGACCGGCCCGATCCCCCCGGGCCGTGGCTTCGTCGCCGTGGCCGGCCCAGGAGTGGAGGTCGTGGCTGGCTTCGCCTGCGAGGGCCAGGATCGGGCCGGCGTACGCCGCCACGCCGTCGACGCCGCCCTCGCCCTGCTCGGCCGTGTCCTGGAGGAGACCGGTGATGACGGGCGATCGTCGGCAGGTGCGGGTAGCGTAAAGCCATGATCGTGCTCCGCGAGGTCCTCGGCGCCGAGTTGCGCCGCGTCCGCCTGCTTCAGGGACGCACGCTTCGGGATGTCTCCGCCGCGGCATCGGTCTCACTCGGATACCTCTCCGAGGTCGAGCGCGGCGAGAAGGAGGCCTCGTCGGAGATGCTGCTGGCCATCTGCGGCGCCCTCGGTGTGCCGCTGTCGCTTGTCGTCGCCTCCGTGGCTCATGACATCGCCGCGCTTGAGGGCGCACCCGTCGTACGCGCGGCCTAGGCCTGCGCAGCCCCGGGCTGGCAGCGCGGGCACCAGTAGGCGTCCCGCTCGTGCCTCCCACTGCGCTGCTTCGCGAAGGAGATGCGCGTCCCGCAGCGAAGGCATGGTCGGCCCGCTCGCCCGTAGACGTAGTGCTGCTCGCGTAGGTCGCCCGTCGAAGCCTGGGCGCCTCGCGCCCGGTTGGCACCCATGAGGTCGCGGCCCGTTGCCACCAGCGCGGGCAGGTCGGCGATGGAGCCGACGGTTGCCTGCGGAGGTACTCCTCGGAGGAAGAGCGTCTCGCTCACGTAGATGAGCCCGAAGCCCGAGACCAGCGATTGGTCGAGGAGCGCGTCGCCTATCGCCCGGTCGGGCTGGGCGCTGAGCCGCTCGACGACCTCTGCGATATCCGCGTCGTCCGCGAGGATGTCGGGTCCGAGTCGGCCCAGGAGTGCCTCCTGCCCGCGCCTGTCGAGGAGCTCGACCACGGGCAGCCGGTAGCCCACGGCCTGCCAGTCGGCCGTCTCGAGCACCGCGCGAACCTGCCACTCCGGGCCGCCCTTCCAGGGTCGCCCATGACGGTAGAGATGCCAGGAGCCGTCCATGCGGAAGTGCGTGTGCAGCGCGAGCCCGTCGCCCACGTGGAACAGCAGGTGCTTGCCGTGGGCACGCACCGATTCGACCGTGCGACCGCTGAGATCAGTGGTGGCGAGCCGGGGCACGCGCAGGTCGGCGGCGGTGAGCACGTTCCCGGCGAGGCACTCATCGAGGCGGCGCGCGGCCAGCCAGACGGTGTCTCCCTCAGGCATGCACCGATTCTGGCCCCTCGGCGGCAGCGGCGCCCGCCGGCACTTCGCGATCGCGCCGGACGATGCGCACGACGTAGGAGATGGCGAGGGCACTGATGGTGAACAGGACCGCGTACGTCGTCCACCAGGCGGCGGCCGGTGCGTCCAGAGCCATGAGGATGAGGCGGGCGTTGAGCAGCAGGATGAAGCATCCGACGACCACGCCGAGGATGCGCGGGTTGAGGAAGCGCACGAGCCAGGCCGCGAAGGGAGCGGCGATCACGCCGCCGATGAGCAGGGCCAGCACGATGCCCAGGTCGATGCCTGCAGTGCCGAGCCCGACGAGGAAGCCGAGGCTCGCGGCCAGGGCGACGATGAACTCCGCGGTGTTGACCGTGCCCACGACGCGCGCCGGGGAGAGGCGACCGTCGGCCAGCAGCGTCGGTGTCGTGACCGGACCCCAGCCGCCGCCGCCCGTGGCGTCCACGAACCCGCCGACGAGTCCGAGCGGGATCATGAGGCGGTTGCCGGGAGTGCCGGGCTTGCGACGCGGCGCGCGACCCAGGACGAAGCGGATGACGATGTAGATGCCGAGGAGGAAGAGCAGGGTGCCGGTGAAGGGCACGGCGGCCTTGGTGGACAGGTTGGACAGCACCGTCGCGCCGGCGAAGGCTCCGACAGCGCCGGGCAGGCCGATGCGTCGCACGCCGGCCCAGTCGACGTTGCCGAAGCGGGCATGGGCTGCTCCGGAAGCCGCGGCGGTGCCGAGCTTGGCGAGATGCACGGAGGCAGAAGCCAGGGCGGGGGAGAGACCGACCGCCAGGAGCAGGGTCGTCGAGGTGACCCCGAAGCCCATGCCGAGCGCGCCGTCGATGAAGGAGGCGCCGAATCCGGCGAGGGCGATGAGGATGAGCCCGGTCATGTCTCTCCGTCCGCAGGGCCCTCGGGTGGGCCGGGCCTCGAAAAGGCCCTATTGTCACGTATGAGAGGTGACAATAGCACAGAGCCGAGAGCCTCTCCGGGCTGGCGGGAAAGCGTGTCGCCCGGGGTCGGGGGTCAGTGCCAGGCGGCGGGGTCCTCGGTGAGCTTGCGGACGCGTGAGGGGAGGTGCTCCTCCACCACATCGGCCAGGCTCACGGCCTCGAGGATCTGCCGCTCGGCAGCGCGGAGGGCGACCAGCACCTGGGGGAGCCCCGCGGCCGCGCCGGAGTAGTGGAGGTCCTCCGGGCGGGTGCCGGAGACATTTGTCAGCGGGCCGTCGATCGCGCGAATGACGTCTGCGAGGGAGATGTCGGCGGCGGGCCGGGCGAGGGTCCACCCGCCGTCGGGCCCGCGTCGGGCGCGCACGATCCCTGCCTTGCGGAGCTCCGCGAGGATCGCGCCGAGGTAGGACGTGGGGATGTCCTGGCGATGCGAGAGGGCGTCGGTGGTCACGGGACCATCGGGGGAGGCAGCGAGTTCGAGCGCTGCGCGCAGGGCGTAGTCAGTCCGCCCTGGCAGTCGCATGGCCCGAGCATAGGCGGTGCGAGCTTTTCTGGTCGTAGGCGTGTGGATAGCGCTGGCAAGGTTGCCCGCGTGAAGTGACCCGGGGTTGTGGATACCGCTGGCAAGGTTGCCCGCGTGAACCGACCCGGGGTTGTGGATTCCGCTGGCAAGGTTGCCCGCGTGAACTGAAGCCGCGCGCGACGCCCGGAAGTCGGTTCTTCGAAGGGCGAGAATCGCATGCCTGGAGGTTAGCTGCCCAGTCTGACACCGGACCCTTCCGCAGATTGCGACGTGTGCCTCCGCGCGCAGGACCACCAGCCACCACGGTCGGAAACCGCAAAGGGGGTTAGCCGCGAAGCCGAAGGCCGCTCGGCGTGCGCGCGAAGCCCGCTGAGACCAGGCTCGCCACGCGCGGGTCGTCGGCGGGCAACTCTGAGACATCCACCCCGTCGACACGCTGCAGGTTGACCGACTGGCCTCGCAGTGCGGATGCCAGGGACGCGGCTGCCTCCGCGAGAGCGTCGGCTTCGGTGGACCAGGTGGTGAGCGAACGGCGCCCACGGGCGAGATACAGCGCGGGCGCGCGGTCGCGCAGCGTCACCCACGCTCCGGCCGCGCGACTCGGCCTGGTCGCTGCCTCCGGCCAGGGCAGCAGGGCTCCAAAGGGCTGCGCCGGATCGGCTGCTGCGAGCGTGCGCGCCGTCGGAGAGGGCGTCAGCGAGCGCAGCATGTCGAGGGCGCCCGGCAGCGCGAACTGCGCCGCGCCCTGACCCTCGAGGGCGTAGACGCGCCGGCAGCGGCCGGCCTCCTCCATCGCGCTGAGGATCCGGTAGGCGCCGGCGAACCCTCCTGCAAGTCCCGAGGCGGAGACCGCCTCGCGCGTGACGATTCCGTTGCGGTGCAGGAGGGCCTCGACGCCAGCGAGGTGGCGTGCGGTTGCCGAAGGGTCGGCCGCGACGACGAGCGACCATCGCCCGCCCAGCGGCTCGCGCGCGGGTCGACGTCCCCGTGAGCGCAGGCGTGGTGGGCGCGCGGGCTTGCGTGGCGCGCCCCTACGCATGGGCTCCCAGGTGTCGTTGGTGACGTGACCGGACCAGGCGAGGCCGCGCAGGGCCCGCGCCACCTCGACTTCGGGCACGAGCGCCTCGCGCGAGAGGTCGTCGGCGATCTCGCGGAGGAAGCGCGCGCCGCGCAGCGACAGGAGGTCGACGATGCGGGTCTCGAGGTCACCCTCGACCTCCGCGAGAGCGGGCACGAGCAGAGGAGCCAGATCGACGGGGGCCAGGCACACCCAGCCGTCGTCGCCGGGTAGCTCCCCGGCGCCCCACCAGGCGACCTCCCCGCGCGTGATGAGTTCGTCGAGCATCGCCGGGGCGTAGTCGCGCACCCGCGCAGGAAGGATCGCCGACTCGAGCTGGCTCGCGGGGAGGAGACATCCGGCCAGGGACTCGATGGCGGCGTACACCGCGTCGACGCCGGCGCTCGGATCCGCAAGCCCCTGCCAGACCGGGAGGAAGTCGGCGAGGGTCTCGGCCGGGAGCGGTTCCATCTCCTCCCGCAGCGCAGCCACGCTGCGCCGGCGGATGCGCCGGAGCACGTCGCGGTCGCACCATTCGGTGCCCGCGGTGCCGGGGCGGAAACCACCGGAGACGACGCGACCGTCGACTTCGAGGCGCATGAGCGCCTGCTCGGCGACGGAGACACCCAGGCCGAGCGCGTCGGCCAGGTCGGTGGCGGTGAAGGGACCGTGGGTGCGCGCGTAGCGAGCGGTGAGGTCACCGAGCGGATCGGCTGAGATCTCGAGGAAGGCATCGGGGACGCCCGGGGGCAGCGCCACGCCGAGGGCATCGCGCAGGCGACCGGCATCCTCGATCGCGGCGAGGTGCTCGCGTCCGCCCAGGCGCACCGTGATCGCGCGCCGTGAGTCGATGAGGTCCGCTGCCCAGGCCTCGTCGATGCCACGGGCAGCGCGCGCCTGGGCGTCCAGCGGGCCGATGAGGCGCAGCAGATCGGCCACGTCCTCGGCATCGCGCGGCGCAGGCTCCCATCGGCCGACGGCGCGAGCGACCTCCTCGATCGCATCGGCGTCGAGAAGGTCGCGCAGGGGAGTGGGGCCGAGGAGCTGCCCGAGCAGGTCGGCGTCGAGGGTCAGCGCGGCGGAGCGGCGCTCGGCGAGGGGCGAGTCGCCCTCGTAGAGGAAGGCTGCGACGTACCCGAAGACGAGCGACTGGGCGAAGGGCGAGGGCTGCTCGGTGACGACATCGACGACCGTGACGCGACCATCGCGCACCTGGGAGAGCAGGTCGCGCAGGGCGGGGACGTCGTACACGTCGAGCACGCACTCGCGCACGGCCTCGAGCACGATGGGGAAGTCGGGATAGCGCGAGGCGACCGAGAGCAGGTGCTGCGAGCGCTGGCGCTGCTGCCAGAGCGGGCTGCGCTTGCCCGGCATGCGGCGAGGTAGGAGGAGGGCGCGCGCGGCGCACTCGCGGAAGCGGCCCGCGAAGAGCGAGGAGCCGCCCACCTCGCGTTGCACGATCGCGTCGATCTCCTCGGGGTCGATGGCGAGCAGGTCGGCAATCGACACGGTCGTCTCGTCGAGGGTGTCGGGCAGCCTGATGACGATGCCGTCGTCGGAGTGCATCACCTGAGGTTCGATGGCGTGCTCCGCGAGGAGTCGCTGGCCGATAGCGAGGGCCCAGGGGGCATGGACGCGCGCGCCGAAGGGGGAGTGGATCGCCACGCGCCAGTCGCCGAGCTCGTCGCGGAACCTCTCCACGACGATCGTGCGGTCATCCGGCAGCCGGCCCGTGGCGGCGCGCTGCTCCTCCAGGTAGGCCACGAGGTTGTCCATCGCCCAGGCGTCCAGCCCGGAGTCGGCGAGGTGCGCGCGCGTGGCCTCGGGGTCGCGGGCGGCGCGCAGGAACTCCCCGACGGCGCGGCCGAGCTCGATGGGTCGGCCGACGGAGTCACCGTGCCAGAAGGGCAGTTTCGCGGGCTGGCCGGGCGCGGGGGAGACCCACACGCGATCGGGGGTGATCTCCTCGATCCGCCACGAGGTGGCGCCGAGTGCGAAGACATCGCCCACACGCGACTCGTAGACCATCTCCTCGTCGAGCTCGCCCACGCGCGAGGTCGTCCCGATCAGGTAGACGGCGTAGAGGCCGCGGTCGGGGATAGTGCCGCCGCTGGTGACGGCGAGGCGCTGGGCGCCGGGGCGCGCGGTGATCTCACCCGTCGTGCGATCCCAGAGGATGCGCGGCTTGAGCTCGGCGAAGTCGTCACCGGGGTAGCGGCCCGCGAGCATGTCGAGCACGGCGAGGTAGGCATCGCGCGGCACGTCGCGGTAGGGAGCTGCTCGTCGTACGACGTCGTAGAGCTCCTCGACGTCCCAGGCGTCCATGGCGACCATGGCGATGATCTGCTGGGCGAGGACGTCGAGTGGATTGGCGGGCACGCGCAGCGGCTCGATGGCGCCGGCGCGCATCCGCTCGACGACGACTGCGGCCTGCAGGAGGTCGCCGCGATATTTCGGGAAGACGACTCCGCGGCTGATGGCTCCGACCTGGTGGCCCGCGCGACCCACGCGCTGCAGGCCGCTCGCGACGCTCGGAGGCGACTCCACCTGGACGACGAGATCGACCGCGCCCATGTCGATGCCGAGCTCCAGTGTGGAGGTGGCGACGACAGCGGGCAGGCGCGCGGCCTTGAGCTCCTCCTCGATGATCGCGCGCTGCTCGCGGCTCACCGATCCGTGGTGGGCGCGGGCGAGAGGGAGGTCGAGCCCGCGCTCTTCGGCGACTTCGTTGAGTCGGCCCGTGAGTCGCTCGGCCAGTCCGCGGGAGTTGGCGAAGACGATGCTCGAGCGCTCCTGCGAGACGAGGTCGACCACGCGCTCCTCGACGTGTGGCCAGATGGAGGTGCGGCGCGGGTCGGCAGCCGCAGAGCCGTCGATGTCGAGCTCCTCGCCCATGGCCGTCATGTCGGGCACGGGCACGACGATCGAGAGGTCCCAGGACTTCTCGGCGGGCGGAGCAACGATCGCGACGTCGCCCTGGGGGCGCAGGAAGCGGGCGACCTCTGCATGCGGCTCGACGGTGGCGGAGAGTCCGATGCGCTGGCCCGGGGCGCCGCGCAGGATGTCGAGTCGCTCGAGTGAGAGAGCGAGGTGCGCCCCCCGCTTGGTGCCGGCGAGCGCGTGCACCTCGTCGATGATGACGGTGCGCACGTCACCGAGGATCGACCGCGCCTGCGATGTCAGCAGCAGGAAGAGCGACTCGGGAGTGGTGATGAGGATGTCCGGCGGCGTGGTCGTCATGCGACGGCGCTCGTCCGCGGGCGTGTCTCCGGTGCGCACGCCGACGCGGATGTCCGGCTCGGGCAGGCCGAGGCGCTGCGACTCGCGCTGGATGCCCGCGAGCGGGGCGCGCAGATTGCGCTCGACGTCGACGGCGAGGGCCTTGAGCGGCGAGACGTAGAGCACGCGCGGACCGGTCACCGTGTCGCGCGAGACGGGGTCGGCGACCAGGTCGTCGATGGCGGAGAGGAAGGCGGCGAGGGTCTTGCCTGAGCCGGTGGGGGCGACGACGAGGGTGTCGCGACCTGCGCGGATGGACTCCCAGGCGAGCGACTGCGCCGGGGTGGGGGCGGGGAAGGCCGCCTCGAACCACGCCCGGGTCGCGGGGGAGAAGTCCGGCACCGCCCCATCCTGCCCCCTGAGGGCCGAGCAGGCAGGGGGAGCAGGATGGTGCCCGTGCGCCTGACCGACTTCTGGGAGCGGATGGACGCGCTCTTCGGGCCTGACTACGCGCGCTCGTGGGCGCGGGACTTCAGCCTGTCCGCCCTCGACGGCCGCACCGTTGAGCAGGCCATTGCGGCGGGGATCGAGACCCGCGAGATCTGGGAGGCCGTCTGCGGGGTCGTCGACGTGCCCTCCCTCTTGCGCTGATGCGCATCGGCTAGCGTCGCGCTCGATGACTGCCACCGTCCAGCACCTCGACATCCCGGCGATCCAGCGCCGCACCGTCGGCGTGCTCTCCATCAGCCAGGTCTTCGGCGGTATCGCCGTCGCCGGCTCAGTCGCCGCCGGAGGGCTTATTGCCGCATCGGTCTCCGGGAGCGAGGCTGTTGCCGGTCTCGCCCAGACCTTCGGAGTCCTCGGCGCGGCCTTGCTCGCCCTGCCGCTCGCACGGGTTGCGCTCTCCAAGGGTCGGCGTGCGTCCCTCGCCCTCGGCTACGGCCTGGGTGCGCTCGGCGCGCTCGTGGTCATCGCCGGCGCGGTGTGGCTCAACATCGCCCTCGTGCTGCTGGGCTGCCTCCTCGTCGGCGTGGCCTCGGCGTCGGGATACCAAGCCCGTTACGCCGCGGTCGACCTCGCGCAGGAGGACAAGCGCGGCCGCCAGCTGTCCTACGTCGTGTGGGCGGCCACCATCGGCGCGGTGCTCGGGCCCAACCTGCTGCAGCCGGCGGGCTGGCTCGGCCTGTCCTTAGGGCTCCCCGAACTCGCCGGGCCCTACGTCGTGACCGCGATCACGCTCGCCATCGCGGTGCTCGTGCTCCTCGCCTTTCTCCGCCCCGACCCCTACATGCTCGCGGCGCAGATGCGCGCCCAGGTCGATGCCGCGGCCAAGCGCGAGGTCACCAAGCCACGCCTGCGTGACGGCATCGACCACCTGCGTGGCAATCGGGGCGCCCTGCTCGGCATGAGCGCGATCGCCATCGGCCATGTCGCGATGGTCATGGTGATGGTGATGACGCCGATCCACATGGCTCATGTCGACGTGACCCTGACGCTCATCGGCCTCGTCATCAGCGTTCACGTCGCGGGGATGTACGCGTTCTCGCCCGTCGTGGGCTGGGGTGTCGACCGATTCGGGCGCATCCCGATCATCGTCACCGGCATCGTCATCCTGCTCGCCTCGTGCGTGATCGCCGGCTTCGCCGCGGGCGATCAGGTCGTGCTCCTCGGCATCGGGCTCTTCCTCCTCGGCCTCGGCTGGTCATGCACGCTCATCGCCGGATCGACGCTGCTCGTCGACGATGTCGGTCCGGTGCAGAGGCCGTCGGTGCAGGGCCTGTCCGACCTGGTGATGAACGGTGCGGGCGCGATCGGGGGAGCGGTAGCGGGCCTCGTCGTCGCGTTCTCGTCGTACGCCGTGCTCTGCGCGGTGGCGGCCGTGCCCGTGCTCGGCCTGGCACTTCTCGTGGCCGCGTGGGGCAGGGCGCAGTCCTCGCGCTAGCAGCCTCAGAACACTGCTTGGGCGCCGGTGATCTCCACGACCGAGCCACACATGTACGCCGCCTCGTCGGAGGCCAGGAAGGCCACGAGCGCGGCCACCTCCTCGGGCTTGCCCAGACGGCCGTAGGGCACCTTGGCAGCGAGATCCGCGACAGCGATCCCCTTCTTCGCCAGTCCCGCCTCGACCATGGGGGTGAGGATCTCGCCCGGGCACACGACATTGACGCGCACGCCCATCGGCGCGTAGTCGCGCGCGAGGTTCTGCGAGAAGGCGATGACCGCGGCCTTCGACACGTTGTAGGCGATGTGGCCCGGTGCGGGATGGAGACCCCACTGCGATCCGGTGTTGACGATCGCGCCACGCCCTGCGTCGATCATGCTCGGCAGGAACGCGCGGCACATGTAGTACATCGAGTCGAGGTTCACGCTCATCGTCGCGCGCCAGTCGTCATCGGAGATGTCGAGAAGCGGGCCACGCCGGTTGATGCCGGCGTTGTTGACGAGTACGTCGATCCGCCCGTGCGCGGCGAGCGCGTCGCGAGAGAACTCCTTCACCTCGTCGGGATTGGCGACGTCGAACGCCGCGGCGGAGGCACTACCGCCCTCGCTGGTGATGGCGTCGACCGTGTGCTGCGCCGAGTCAACCGTCGCGTCGCAGACGATGACGTGCGCGCCCTCACGGGCGAAGCGCCGTGCGATCTCCGTCCCGATTCCGCCGCCCGCGCCGGTGACGACGACCTGCTGGCCCGCAAACCTGTCCATGGAGGCCCCTTCCTGAGTTGTCTGACAATCTAGGGGAGTCAGTCGTGGCGGTCATCGATTCGGCGTGTCGCTGGAGTTCGAACACCTGTTCGTCCTAACGTGTGCGTCGGCGCCACTCTCCACAGCTCCACCGGCGCCAGGAGCGGATGTCGGACCCCCGTCCTACGGTCGCCCCACCTACACGACAAAGGCGCCGGGCCCCCGGCGGTGAGACAAGGAGAGGCCATGGCCGCCAAGCAGCACATCCCCAACCCCACGGCAGTCGCCAGCAGCGACCGCGAGAAGGCTCTTGATGCGGCCCTCGCCCAGATCGAGCGCCAGTTCGGCAAGGGCTCGGTCATGCGCCTCGGCGAGGAGGGTCGCGCTCCCGTCGCCGTGATCCCCACGGGCTCCATCGCCCTGGATGTCGCGCTCGGCATCGGCGGGTTGCCCCGCGGCCGCATCGTGGAGGTCTACGGCCCCGAGTCCAGCGGCAAGACCACCGTCGCGCTCCATGCCATCGCCAACGTCCAGGCCCAGGGCGGCATCGCGGCGTTCATCGACGCCGAGCACGCGCTCGACGCTCGCAAGCTGGTCCCGGAACTTGGCCGCCTCGCGGCACAGCGGGTGCCACTTGGGGGGGCTCGGGCGAGGCGCCACCTGCGAACGCAGCCGGTCGATTCGCGTCTCGAGCGAGCGCTCG
>JAPOKX010000119.1 GCA_029977425.1 Actinomycetota bacterium | reverse complement strand
GCGGTATCGCTGCAGCGATTGCCCATCTTGTCGATCTTGCGGCCGACGCTGAAGCCGGGCGTCGACGTGGGCACGATGATGAGGCTCATGCCGTGGTAGTCGCCGGGCTGCGAATCCGGATCCGTGCGCGCGAGCAGGCACAGCCAGTCGGCCTGCGTGCCGTTGGTGATCCACATCTTGCGGCCGGTGATGACCCAGTCGTCGCCGTCGCGCACCGCGCGGGTGCGGATTCCGGCCACGTCGGAGCCTGCATCGGGCTCGCTCACCGCGATGGAGCACACCATCTCGCCGCGCAGCGTCGGCTCGAGGTAGGTGCGCTTGAGCTCGTCGGACCCGTAGCGCGCGAGTGCCGGGGTCGCCATGGAGGTCTCGACCGCGATGGCCATGGGCACGCCCGCTGCATCCATGCGCCCGAGTTCCTGCGCGAGCACATAGGTGAAGGAGTGGTCCGCGCCCCCTCCACCGAACTCCGGGTCGTACTCCAGGCCGAGGGCACCGAGCTCGGCAAGCTTGGGGAAGACCTCGTGTGCCGGGAAGATCCCGGCCTCCTCCCACGCATCGACATGGGGGTTGATCTCCTCATCGATGAGGCGTCGCAGCGACTTGCGGAACTGCTCGTGCTCCTCGGTGAACTGCATCATCGGCTCCTCACTCGGTGGTGCTCCATCAGGTGGTGCGTAGGTCGAGGGCTCCCGCCCATAGTTGGGTAAGGGTGGCGACCGCCGTCGCCTCGTCGTGGTCCTCGCCGCGACCAAACCAGTGGCGCGCAAAGCCCTCCACCATCGCGCACAAAGCTGCCGCGGCAGCATGCGCATCGAGGTCCGCGCGTGCCGCACCGTCGGCCTGCAGGTGGCGGATGGTCGCGGCGACGCGCTCAACGTGCGCGGCACGCAGGCCTGCGAGCACGGCACGGAAGGTCTCATCCGTGGTGGCGGCCTGCTCCACGACCTCCAGCAGTCGCGCGTGCTCGCGATAGGCGTCGAGGTAGCGCCGATTGGCCAGGTCGATCCTGGCCAGCGGATCGGCTGCCTCGGGCGTGCTCAGCGATGCGTAGAGGTCATCGACAAGGGACTCCACCACGGCCATGAGCACGGCGTCCTTGGTGGCGAACCAGGTGTAGACGGTGCCGTGGCTCACCCCGGCAGCCTCCGCGATGTCGCCCATGCGCGTGCCGTCGTAGCCGCGCTCCTCGAATACCCCGCGCGCGGCCACGACAAGTGCATCCCGCGTGCGCCGGCCGCGGTCGGTGACGGGAACGGCGCTCATGACAGGTCCGTCCCCGGCTCGGGCACGAGATGCGCCGGAATGTCGACGAGTCGCGCGCGCAGGTGCTCGCCGAGCCCCTTGGCCTGCGGATCGCTGCGAGCGTTCTCCGCGACACCGCGGCCAAGCAGGCCGTGGATGACGACGTTGACCGCGTGGAGATTAGGCAGGGGATGCACGTCGATCCCGAGCAGCGCCGCCTCGGGCAGGAGCTCACGCACGCGATCGGGGGTGAGCAGCTCGACGAGCCACGCGTACGCCGCGTCACGATCGGGCACGCCCGCCGGGATCCAGACGCCGACGTTGGCCGCGCCGCCCTTGTCACCACTGCGTGCGCCTGCGATCCGCCCGAGCGGCACGCGTACGGTCTCGCCACCGTCGTGGAGATGACCATGCCGCACCGGCGGCTCCCAGACGACGGGGAACTCGGCAAGCAGGTGCGGGCGCACATCGACCGCTGCCCCGTCGACGGTGACGACGGGGCGAGCGGCACTGCGATCGACGGTCGTCGGCCAGTAGACCCCGTAGGGAGTGCCCTCACCGGGGGGCGCGGTGGGGAACATCCCTGGGTACGACGCGAGCGCAGACTCGACGACCGCGGTGGTGAAGGGCTTGCCGACAGCCTTGGGATCCATGTCGCGCACGGTGAGGCGCAGCAACGACTGCGCGTCGGAGGTCGATGCGGGATCCTCGACCGTCGCGGGCGACCAGTCGACGTCGAGCTCCCGCACCGCGAGCGTCGAGCGACTCGCGCGCGTTGCAGCCGACATGCCGGGCTCCAGCGCCTCGAGAAGCGACAGTCCCGTGATCGTGCGCAGGGCGAGATCCGCCTTGGCCTCGGCATCGAGTCCGGTGACGACGAGCGTCATGGAGTTGCGGAAGCCACCGAGGTAGTTGGCGGCGACCTTCAGCCGCTCCGGCGGCGTCTCACCCGCCACCCCGCTGATGCGCACGCGATCCGCACCCTCCTGCGCAAGCGTGAGGGAGTCGAAGCGGGCCGTGGCATCCGGATTGGCGTACGCCGCTCCACCCACCTCGTAGAGCAACTGGGCCGTGACGGTGCCCACGGTGACAGCCCCTCCCGTGCCCGGGTGCTTGGTGATCACGCTCGAGCCATCGTCGGCGACCTCGGCGATCGGGAAGCCGACGTGCTCCATGCCGGGGAGTAAGGAGAAGAACGAGTAGTTGCCCCCGGTGACCTGCGCGCCGCACTCGATCGCATGGCCGGCCACGACCGCGCCAGCGAAGCGATCGAGCTGCCTGCGATCACCCGAGGCAGCGTCGGCGTACGACCATCCGTGCCACCAGGCCGCGGGCCCCACCACGAGTGCGGCATCGGTCACCCGACCCGTGATGACCACATCAGCCCCGGCCGACAGCGCGGCAGTGATCGGCTCGCCACCCAGGTAGGCGTTGGCCGTGAGGAACTGCACGCCCTCGGGTGCTTCACGCGTGTCGAGGTTGATCCACGGCTCGTCGAGCTCTCCCATGCGCGGCATGAGGTCATCACCGGTGACGACGCCGATGCTCACCGGACCGATGTCGAGCTTCGCGACGATCTCGGCGAGGGCATCGGCGCAGCCCTGGGGATCGAGTCCGCCGGCGTTGGACACCACGCGGATCCCGCGCTCGCGACACGTGCCGAGCACCTGCTCCATCTGCGTGAGGAAGGTGCGCGCGTAGCCCGCACCCGGCCCGTGCTTGAGGCGCTGGCGCGCGAGGATGAGCATGGTGAGCTCGGCGAGCCAGTCGCCCGTGAGCACGTCGATCGGGCCGCCCTCGACCATCTCGCGCGCTGCGGAGATGCGATCACCGAAGAATCCGCTGCAGTTGGCGACGATCACGGGACGGTTCACGCGTCCGCCTCCAGGACCGCCACCACCTGATGGGCATCGACCGACTGACCCGGCTCGACGAGCACCTCGGTCACCACGCCGTCTGCGTCTGCGGTGATGCGGTGCTCCATCTTCATGGCCTCGAGCACGACGAGTGTCTGGCCGGCGATGACACGATCACCGGGCGCCACCTCGACGACCGTCACGGTGCCCGGCACGGGGGTCGACGGGCCGGCGGCCGCCGCACCGGCTTCGAGATCGGCGAACCGGGGGCGCACGCGCCACTGGGTCGACCACAGACCATCGTCCACGCAGAGCAGGTCGCCGTACGTCGACACGTCGTGCGCGACGTGCACGCCGTCGAGGGTCACGGTCACGTGCTCACCATCCACATCGACCCTCGCTTGACCAAGGTCACGGCCCGGCTCGAGGTGCGCGTCTGCGCCTGCGGGCACGACGCTGACCTGCAGGCCCTCGCGTGACTCGCGGTAGGCGATGGTCGGGCCATCCTCGGCACCCAGCGGCGTGACGCCGATGAGCTCAGGCACGCTCGGCACATTGCGCCAGCCACGGGGCACGCCCGCGACGGCGTCTCCGCCATGCGCCGCGATGGCGGTGAGGTGCCGGTCGATCACGTCGGAGGGAATCTCCGGTGCGAGCGTGACGGGCTCATGGTCGAGGAAGGCCGTCGTGGTGTCGCCGACGAGGAATCGATCGGACTGCAGGATGGCGACGAGGGACTCGCGATTGGTGATGAGGCCGTGGATCCGGCTGGCACGCAGCCCGCGCGCGAGAGCTGCTGCCGCCGTGATGCGATCGGGAGCGTGCGCGATCACCTTGGCGAGCATCGGGTCGTAGTACGCCGACACCACCGATCCGGACTCCACGCCGGAGTCCACGCGCAACCCCACAGGAGTCGCGAAGCGCTCGAGCGTGCCGGTGTTGGGCAGGTATCCGCGCGAGGGATCCTCTGCATAAAGGCGCACCTCGATCGCGTGACCGCAGGGAGCGATCTCTGCCTGAGTGCGCGGCAGCTCCTCGCCGCGGGCCACCCGGATCTGCCATTCGACGAGGTCCAGGCCGGTGACCATCTCGGTGACGGGATGCTCCACCTGGAGGCGGGTGTTCATCTCGAGGAAGT
>JAPOKX010000118.1 GCA_029977425.1 Actinomycetota bacterium | reverse complement strand
CGCGCGGCTACCCGATGTGGCCGTCGTCGGATCCTTCGGCTCGGCCGAGGAGCTGACGTCGAAACTGCGCGCGGAGGATGTAGACGTACTGCTCGCCGATGTCGATCTCGGTGCTGGTGCCGATGGGACGCAGTTGGGCGTGCACCTGCGCCGCCGCAATCGTCGGCTCGGCGTGGTGCTGCTCAGCAACCTGGCGATGCCGGGGCTGCTCGCGAGCTTGCCCGAGGACGTGCGGGGCGGCTGGTCCTACCTGCTCAAGACCTCGGTGGCCGACCTGGACCAGTTGGGCCTTGCCATCCACGAGTCTGCTGCGGGCGGCATGGTGATCGACTCCGCGCTCACTCGCAAGCTCACCGCGGAACGCTCAGGCCCGCTCGCCGAGCTCACCCCTCGGCAAATGGACGTGCTCGCGCGGATGGCCAACGGGTGGTCCAACAAGCGCATCGCGGATGATCTCGTGCTCTCTGTCCGCACCGTTGAATCGGTGATCTCCGACATCATCGCCGCGCTCGCGATCCCGAAGGACGTGGATGGCTACAACGCGCGCGTGGCCTGCGTGCTCGTCTACCTTCGCCACACGGTGACGCGAACATCTGCCGCCGAGGAAGAGCGTTGAACGCGTTTCGACTGCGGCACCTGGGTCTCAGCCTGTGGCCGTTCGCATTCCTGACGATCGGTGAGTTCCTGGGCGCGATGCTCATCATGCGTGGAGCACCTGATGTGCCCCGCCCCAGGGAAGTCCTCGCCTACTCTTTCCTGGCTGCGCTCGCGGGCTTTGTCGTCGCGGCCGTCCTCCTCTGGGCCGCGCGCCGTCTCATTTCCTCCTCCCGCTCTGCCTGGTGGAGATCGGTGCCAGCGGCCGTGCTCGTCTACTGGTGCGTGGCCGTCGCTTCGGGCTTGTTGATGGCGATCGTCGCCATGGTGCTTCGCGGCAGCCAGTATCCGCTGAGCCTCATTGTCCTGTGGACCGTGACCCGGCCGGTCAACGTGCTCGTCCTCGCGTTGATCGTCCAGCTGATTCGTGATGGGCAGAGGGCCTCGCGCGATGTCGATGTGATTCTCCAGGAGCGCCTTAGCCTGGCGAGGTCGACGAACGCGACCCTTGAAGCGGCGGAATCCTCGCTCCGCGCCGAGTCTCGCCGGCTATTGAGCGAGGAGGTGGCGGCGCCCCTGGGCGACATCGTCGAGACGGGGGCGAATCTCGACGATGCCGAGCTTGCCAACGAACTGGACGACTTCATCGGCGAGCGGCTGCGCCCGATGGCGCACGTCCTTCATCCCGTGAGCGTGCGCTTGGGCCTCATCCCGGCCCTGCGGTCGCTCGATCCCCTGTGCCTGATCTCAGCCTCTCCCACGGTCGAGAGGATGGACTCCGACGGTGTCCTCCTCGACGACGATGTCCGCCTCCAGGTCTACCGATGGATGCGCGAGAACCTTCCTGAGTCAGGGGGCTCCAGCACGGCCCTGGTGATCAGAGGCCGGGACCTCGAGGTGTCGGTCCACCCCTCGAAGGACAGGGAGCTTGACGCCGTCCAACTCGTGGCCGGACTCAGGCGCGTGCGTGAAGGCGTGATCGCAGCGCCCCTGCGGGGGCAGATCACGGAGTGGGTCGACATCGAGGCCGACCCCTTTGCGGATGCACCACCGCGGCGGGAGCGCTACCGACTGCGGGACCTGCTCACCGTGCGTCTCCCGCGGCGGCTGCTTCTCGTCTTCCTTCTCACGCTCGGGTCGGCTCCCCTCCAATTCGTGGTCTACCAATGGGCGGTGACACCCGCGACCCTCGTTGCCAGTGCCTGCCTCGCTCTCGCGCCCCTTGTCGCGACGTACGCCCTGGACAGGCTTCCGGCGCCGAGTCGCACGCTCGCGGGTGCGTGGCGCGTCGTCGGCGAGTGGTGCCTCATCGCCCTAGCCGCCGTGCTGGGAGTCGCCGTCCCGGCGACGATCTTCGGCCTGTTCCCGGAAGGCGCGGCCGAGTGGATCCTCATGGCCTTCCGCATGTCGTATCGCTACCTCCTGCCAGGTCTTGCCGTCGTCGCCAGCTACGGGCTGGTCGTCGTGGCCCAGCGCCGACTGGAGCAGGCGAACACTGCGCTTGCTCGTGAACGCCAGCGTCGAGAAGAGATCCTTGCCGAATCCCAGCGACTCGACCGCGATGTCGCCGAGGCCTTGCATCGGACGGTGCAGGGCCGGCTTGCGGCTGCGGTGGTGATGCTCCGCATCGGAGAGAGGCAGGATGCCTGGAAGCAGATCGTGGACATGGCAACGGTCGAGGTGCCGGAACTGCTCAGCAGGCTCGGAGAGCGAGCGTCCACGACTGCGCTCGTGATCGATCCCCCCATTGGCCTGAGTGTCGTGCAGGTCAGCGATGCCACTCTCGGCCCCGACGTCCTCGAGGACGCGAGGTCCGTGCTTGGAGAAGTTGCCGTCAACGCAAGGCGTCATGGCCGCGCGACGGTGCTGGTGATCCGGGTGGATCGCACCACCGACGGCTGGCGCCTGGCCTGCGAAGACAATGGCCTCGGGCTCACGAACGATGCCGCGCCTGGACTCGGGTCACGGCTGCTGGACGAGACGGTCGCGCGTTACCGAGGATCCTGGTCCATCGAGCCGATGGACCAGGGTTGTCGCGTGACCATCGATCTGCCGGTCACGAACGCAGATCTTGCATCTTCCGTCGCGTGAAGACCGCCGCTCCCACGATGAGCAGCGTGACCAAGCCGAGCAGGGCGGTGACGGGATCGAAGCCGAGGGCCACAGCGCGCGTGACGAAGGCCGCCCCGAACATGAGCGCTCCCGCACTCTGGAGGAACAGGGCGAAGCGCAACTGGCGGCGCAGGCTCTCGTCGGCGCTCATGACGTGAGGCTATCTCGCGCCTCGAGGAGAGCGACGCACTCCACGTGATGCGTCATGGGGAAGAGGTCGAAGGCACGTAGCGCCGTCATGTCCCATCCCAAGCGTCGCGCCGTGGCGACGTCGCGTGCGAGTGCGGCCGGATCGCAGGCGACGTAGGCGATGGCGCGCGGTCGCAGGGCTGAGATCCGCTCGATGACTTCCTTGCCGGCACCCGTGCGCGGAGGGTCGAGGACGACGAGGTCGCAGTGGCGCAGCGGCCCTCGCCTGAGCCAGCGATCCACCCGCTCGTGGTGGATGTGGACTGTCGGGAGGTCGTGCAATGAACGGCGCGCACCCTTGATCGCTGTCTCGTCTGCCTCGACGGCATCGGCGCGCCCGCCCGGCCCGAGCGCATCGGCGTAGGCCCCAGCGAAGAGTCCCACTCCCGCGTAGAGATCGAGGAGGTGATCGCCTTCCCGTGGGCGCAGCAGTTCTTCGACAGCTCGCACGAGGGCATCGGCCGCACCCGGGTGGACCTGCCAGAACGCCGTGGCGTCGAAGGTCCACTCGCGGCCAGCGGCGTGCTGAGTGACCCGCGCCCGCCCGGCGACGGGGTCTGGCAGGAGCACGGCAGATCCATCGGGCTGTACGCCGAGGAGCTCCCGCGCTCCCGGCCATGCGCGATCGAGCACATCGGCGCCACCGATCGCGGGTGACGCGATGAGGCATTCGGTCACGGCGACGACGTCGTGCGTGTGATGGGCCCGCAGGCCTGGTCGTCCCTCGGGATCGACGGCATACCTCATCCGCGTGCGCCAGCGCAGACCATCGACGTCTCCCTCGAGGGCCTCGACTTCGAGGTGTGACCAGCGATCCGCCGGCTCGCCTCCGATCCGCGTGAGCTGCTCGGCCACCACCGTCGCCTTGATGCGTCGCTGTGCAGGAAGGGCGATGTGCTGCCAGTCGCATCCACCGCATCTGTCGACGTAGCGGCAGGGTGGCCTCACACGGTCGGGGCTCGCCGTGACGATGTCGACCGCCCGGGCGCGCATGAAGCGGCCGTGTGCGGGCATCGCCGTGACCTCGGCGATCACGCTCTCGCCAGGGAGGGCGTCTCGCACGAACACGACGCGCCCCTCGTGGCGGCCGACGGCTTCGCCGCCGTGCGCCATCGAGGTGATGTCGAGCCCGATGCGTTCCCCGACGTTCATGCGGTCACCCGCTCGAACCACAGGTCGATGGGCTCACGTCCCGCTGCGAGACCGCGGCGTTCATAGCGCGTGAGCGGCCTCGACTCCGGTCGCGCGATCACGCCGCCCTCCCACACGGGGCTGGCAGCCAGTGCCTCCTCGATCGCGAGCGCGTAGTCGGGCCAGTCCGTGGCGATGTGCCAGTAGCCCCCCATCGCCACGCGGGAGGCCAGAGCCTCGGCGAAGGCCGGGGTGATGAGG
>JAPOKX010000117.1 GCA_029977425.1 Actinomycetota bacterium | reverse complement strand
GCGGCGGCAACGACATCATCGCCATCACCTTCGACCTGTCGATCAACTCGATCATCTGGTTCCTGCGCATCGCCGTGATCGTCCTGCCGCCGATCGCCTTCCTCATCACGCGCCGCATCTGCATCGGCCTGCAGCGCAAGGATCGCGAGAAGATGCTCCACGGCTACGAGTCCGGGCGCATCCTGCGGCTGCCCCACGGCGAGTTCATCGAGGTGCACGAGCCCCTCACGCCCAAGGAGCGCGCCGTCCTGGAGTCGGCCATCGAGTCCTACCGGGCTCCCCTGCCGGCGCCCGAGAAGGTCGATGCCAACGGCGTGGCCAACAAGCACTACCGCCGCGACATGCTGCGCTACAAGTTCTCGCGCTGGTTCTACGCCGACGACATCGTGCCGCCGACCCGCGCGGAGATCGAGGCGGGCCAGGCCCACGTGTCCCACGACGCCGCACTCGAGGCTCCCCTGCACGAGTACGACGAGGACACGACCGTGATGGTCCCGTTCCACGGCTGTATCCTCCACACGGCGGGCGAGCCCGCGACCAACCGCGAGCAGCTCGACGAGCGCGGCGGCAACCTCTAGCGCCGCCTCGACCAGCCCTCGACCGCCCCGGCCGCCTCACGGCGCCGGGGCGGTCCGCTTCTCAGGCATCCCGCAGCCTTCCTTGCTAGCGTCCAGCCTCATGGGACACCGGGCCTCGCACCGCCGCACTCTTGCTCTCGCCGCCGCGACGATCGCCGTCGCAGGCCTCACCGGGGCAGCACTCCCCGCCAGTGCCGTTCCTCAGTCGACCGAGCCGGCCCGTCAGGGCACCCCGGCGCCCCGCGAGGACGCGCCCACCTACGCCAAGCCCACGCCACCCACCCAGGTGACCGCGAGCGTCGTCAAGGGCGGCGTACGTGTCTCCTGGAGCCCTGTGGTGGCCAACCCGCCCGTGACCCGCTACTCGATCCACGCAGGACCCGGGTCGTGCCCCGTCGTCGTCCCCGCAGGCGCCACCTCCGCGATCCTTCCCGTGGTCGCGGGCCAGGCGGTCATCACTCCCCAGGTCGAGGCGGTCAACGCCTACGGCTTCTCCCCCGCGGGCAGCGCCGCTCCGATCGACGTCACGGGGCGTGCCTCGTCGCGCTACGTCAACCTCCAGCTCCTGCAGCTGAGCGACTTCCACGGCGCCATCCAGGCCTCGTCCTCGGCCGCCGGGGCCGCCGTGCTCGCCAGTGCCTGGCAGCAGGACCGCGCGCGCGTGCCGAACACCCTCACGGTGTCCTCCGGCGACAACATCGGCGGCGCACCGCCCGTCTCCGCGCTCTTCGAGGAATTCCCCACGATCGAGGCGCTCAATCTCATGGGCATGGAGGTCTCATCCTTCGGCAACCATGAGCACGACCGCCCGCTCGAGCACCTGCGTCGCATCATCGACGCCTCCAGCTTCCGGTGGGTCGTGTCCAACTACAGCGACCTGAAGCCGCTTGCCGGCAAGGAGAAGCAGGTGCGCGACTCGATCCTCCTGCGCCGTGGCGGGGTGACGATCGGGATCGTCGGCATGAACACCGAGGACACCCCCGAGGTCGTCGCGCCCGGCAACCTCAAGGACCCGGACACGGGGAAGAACGTGACCATCTCCGCCTCCACCCGCGGCGTGCAGCGTGCCATCGACGGGGTCCGCGCCCGAGGCGCAGAGGTGGTCATCGTCCTCGCGCACCAGGGCTGGTCCATGAACGTCGACGGGCGCCCCAAGGGTCGCTTGCTCGAGGTCGCGCGCAACCTGAGCGGCGCTGACATCGTCTACGGCGGTCACACGCACCAGGAGTTCATGTCCTACGTCCGCGGCACGTTCGTCGCCCAGGTGCCCAACTCCGGCTTCGAGTACTCCCGCACCCAGGTGTGCGTCGACACCCGCGCGGGCCGAGTAGTGGGTGCCGACACCGAGCCGGTCACGGTCGCCAACATGGCCGGCATCGCCCCCGATCCCGTGGTCCAGGAGCTGGTCGACGGATACGTCCAGCAGACCCGGGCCCAGCTCGATGTGCGCGTCGGCGTCGTCGCGGACGTCTTCCCGCGCGGCGGCACCCCTCCCGTCGAGCGATCGGGCGAGACGCCCATGGGCACCTACTCCGCGGAGGTCGTGCGCCGCACCTACGGCACGCAACTGGCCTTTCTCAACGGCGGCGGAATCCGCGACACGCTCCCCGCGAGCAAGTACACACCGGGCGATACGACCCTGGTTCGCCCCTCTCCGGGCTCCAGCGGGCCCTACGACGTCACCCTGGGTGACCTCGTGTCGGTCTTCCCCTTCGGCAACAGCGCGGCCACGACCCGCATCTCCGGCGCCGACCTCTGGCGGGCGCTGGAGAACGGCGTCTCGGGATATCCCTCCGACGGCCGATTCCCCCAGATCGCCGGCTTCCGCTTCGCGTTCGACCCGGATCTGCCCGTGGGCGAGCGGATCACCCGAGTCACCCTCGCGGACGGCACGCCGATCCCCCGCGACTCCACGACCTACACCGTGACGACCGTCGACTTCATGGTCTACGGCGGTGACGGCTACGTGGATGTCTTCCGGCCGGCTGAGGCCGTCATCCGCGGGCCCTACCTCGACGACATCGTCGCTGCGATCAAGAAGGATGCGGCCGACGGCGTGGTCACGCAGGTCCCCGCACCCGACGGGCGCATCGCCGTCGAGTGACGGGCCCTAGCCGGCGACGCTGACGCGAATGCCGACCTGACCCGCTGCGCCGGGCTTCCGGGACGCGCGTCGGCTGCGCCACATGAGGAGCCTGCCCAGCAGGCCGTAGCGCGCCTCGATGAGCTGGGCGGTGCGCGCGGTCTCGGCAGGGTCCTCGAGGGTCGCGGTGCCCTCGACCTGATTCCCCTTGAGACTGCCGCGCGCGTCGCACGGGGCAAGGAGGACTCGCTCGTTGTTGCGCAGTCGCTTCGCCTTGCCGGAGTCGGCCTGGGTGATGACGCGCAACGCATCGCCATCACGCACGAGCCAGACCGGCGTCGCGACGGGAGTGCCGTCGCGACGGAAGGTCGTGAGCGAGAGGTACTTGCCCGAGGCGAGTTCGTCCAGAGCGGACATCAGACCTCGGGGGAGGTGAGGTGAGCACCTGTGGCGGACTTCTTGAGCCAGTCCTTCCACGAGATGTTCCACACCGTGATGCCATTGCCCGGGTTCTGCTTCAGCGGGGTGCCCGTGATGGTGATGGGGTCGCCGACGTTGGTGACATCGAAGAGCCATGCGGCGTTGTCGAGGCTCATCGACGTGCAGCCGTGGCTAATGCGGCTGTTGCCCCAGGCACCCGCGGCCCACGGCGACGCATGGAGGAACTCGCCGTGCCAGGTCAGGCGCATCGCGTAGTCGACCTCGACGCGGTAGTGGTCAGGATCGTCCTCGGACACGCCCGCGGTGGCGTTGTCCATGGTGCGGGTGCGCTCCTTGGTCATGATGAGCTTCGTGCCCGAGAGGGTCTCGTAGCCCGGCATGCCCATGGTGACGGGGATCGTGCGCTCCTTCTTGCCGTTGATGAAGACCTTCAGCATGAGCGAGTTGGCATCGGCTTCCATGACCACACTGTCGCTCGTGCGGTAGGTGGTGCGCACATTGTCCTTGCCCCAGAGCCCCGGGGATGCCTCCACACCGCGCAGATCGATGTCGAGCTCGATGTCGGTGTTGCCGGGCCAGAAGTCCTTGGGCCGATAGATCGCCTGCGTGGGCCCCGTCCAGTACCACGCGCCCTCGATGGGGGTCGGCGTACGCACGATCATGGCCTTCTCGACGGCAGCTCGATCCTTGACTTCCTCATCGAAGTCGACGGTGAGCGGCATCCCGACGCCGAACTCCGTGCCGGCCGCCAGCGTCGGCGTGGCCTTGAGGAACCCATCGGGGTTCACGGTGCGGATCTTCTCCGTGAGGGTGGCGGTCTGGCCCCGGGGGTCCACAGCGGTGGCCGTCACGTTGTACGTCGAGTCGAAGTCGAGGTAGGACCGCTGCGAGGTCCACGTGCGCCCGTCGTTCGAGTACTCCCCCTTGATGATCTTGCTGGCGCCTTCGGTCACGACGACGTCCGTGAGGCGCCCGTGGTCGACGTGGACCACGATGGGACGGTCGATGGGAGCGTCGCGAGTGATGGCGTCGACCAGCCCGATCTGGGCGATGGAGGCGTCGGGCAGGGCCGAGGAGGTCAACTCCAGGGAAGGCTGGCAGGCAGTCACCCCCACCACGGCGAGGGCGGCCGCGGAGGCCACGAGTGTGCGACGCATCCCCCGAGGATAACGCGAGGCCGGGGCGTAATCAGCGCGCGAAG
>JAPOKX010000116.1 GCA_029977425.1 Actinomycetota bacterium | reverse complement strand
ATCGGCGACTGGCGAGGCAGGGGCGAGGCCGTGACGGGACCTCTCTTCTCCCTCGGCCTCGTCGAACTTCTGCCCACGCGCTCAGGCAGCGACGAGCTCTATCTGCGGCCAACCCCCAAGGCCGCCGGCCTTGCCGAGCGGCTTGGGCGGGCCGGAGCATCGAGCCTCTACCCGTACTCAGATGATGCGTGGGCCGCTATCCGGGAATGCCTACGCGATACCCACACGGCTGAGCTTGCCCGTGCGGTGAAGGCCCTGGAGATCGTCCGTGACAGCCATAGTGCTCAGGAGTTCCAGGCTGGTATCGCAATGGCTTTTGAACAGGAGATGCGCCCGCGGCGGGGTCGCCGTGACCCGGATGGTGAAGCCCCGGCCGCGGGCGTGAAGAGTGAAGCGAGCGGCCAACTCGCGCGCCTGCGAGAGCTCGGTCTGGTCGCGATCCCGAATTCCCGCGACCTCGACCTGTATCGGCCAATCGCTGGTGGCTCGGTGCCCGCGGGCGACGCCATGGGCCCGGAGGCGATAACGGCGCGCGGGCGGTTGCTCCTCGCTGATGAGTCGTAATGCACGGGCACGGGCGCGGCCGACATGTGGATGCACGGCATCATCGACGAAGGAGCGACTGTGCGAACTGGCCTCCGGTCTTCACCGACCCCTGAGCAACTGCGGCGCCGCGACCGACTGGCGGCGTTGAACCGACGAGCTCTTCGCACCACGCTGGAGCTGGCGGGTGCAGTAGCAGTCGTCCAGAAGGCAGCGTTGATCGCCGTGGACATCACCCACGGTGGCGCGGATGACAGTGATCTCCTCGAGTCCCTCAGGGAGGCACTTCCTTTGCTCGATGACTACCTAGATGTCGAGCCGATGCGGGAATGCTTGCGCGAGATGATCGATGAGCTCCGCGATGAGATCGCACTAACGGATCTGCCACCGGGCCTTGGTGGTCGTTTCAGCCCGGAGCGCCCGACACCCGTAAGGAGTTGCCTGAGCCCTGGGGACATAGGGGTCGAGAGAGGTCGCCATCCGCGAGAGGAGACGGCCTGATGCCCCGGCAAAGGAGGCCTGACCATGGATGATGATCAGTGGTGCGACGGGGAACGTCCCTCGAATCGGGCAGAGGTGCTGTCGGCTGCCGTTCGGGCGAACATGCGCCGGAGGCGCGACCTCCCGATCGCCTTCGCGCTGCAGCCTGTCGCCGCGGTCGCCTGGGCGGTCGTTGACGGACTCGCCACCGATGAGGATCTGCTCGCCGCTGCGCTGCACGCCCGGGCCGAGCTCGCGCTGCGTGTCGGCGCGTATCCGGAGCGCGAGTTGCTCGGTCTTGTCATCCGCGATGTCCGGCAGCCCGAGCCATCGCACTCGCCCGACGACCCGCCTTTCCGACGGACGGCTGCCAATGCGCCCTAAGGCTGAGGCAGGTTGGCAGCGAGTGGTGGCCACGCGCGTCGCCGCACTGTCCGGATCTGCGCGCTCAGGGGGTTCGTAGCGCCATGGGCTGGGTCATCGCCGGAATCATCGTGGTCGTCGCATTCGCAGTCGTGCTCGCCGTCAAGATGGCGGTGCTGCTCGCCCGCGGCCTTATCCTGGTGGCCGGCGCGCTGCTGAGCGCGGTGCTCAGCGTGTTTCGCTAGGGCGATGCGCTGACTCCGCGCGCTGCGGGCGCGCGTCGGTGATCTGCAGGTTGAAGTAGCGCCACTCCATCGCGATCTCGCTTACGCTGAACCATGACGCTGCCTCCCCGCAATCCATGCCGTCTGCAGCAGCAGCGCGGATCGCTGCCTCGGGCATGAGCAGGGAGGCGGCGAAGTTGTTCGCCTCGTGCTCTAGAGACGCGTCAGGCCCCGCCGCCATGTCTGCCGGTCGGCAGAGGATCGGCTCCGGTGGCGCGCTCACGCCTTCATCGCACTGGCACACCCAGTGGCCGATCTCGTGCGCCAGGGTAAAGCGCCGCCGCCCCTCGCTATCGCGGGCCTCCCGGGCGTTGAGGTACACATATCGTGAGCCGGGGACCAGGAGGCCCGATACGCCGAGCTGCTCCGCCTGTACTACCCGCAGGCCGAGGAGGTCCGTCGCGATTTTGTCGACCGGAACCGCGCCCCCGTGCGCCCCGAAGGCTGCCGTGTACCTGGCCAGAAGCTCCGCCGCGCGCGGGTCGGATTCACGGCGTTCCTGATCGCTCACCCCGGTCCACCGGTGAAGAGGTCGTCCACCTCATCGGGCTCTTTCGGTGGCGCGGCCAGCACCTCGAGGTCGGGATGTGTGCCGGGCACAGCGCGTGCATAGAGCGCGGCGGGCGGCGACGTCGTGTCGCTTGGCGATGGCCCCTTCAGCACAAGTGCGCTGCGATCGATCTCCATTACGCGTGCGAGCGCCTCGTAAACCGAATCGCGCACGCCTGCGAGGGGTAGCTGCCCGCTCTCGAGCTCGTGGTAGTAGTGGTCAACGCGGGGTTCCTTGTCGGGTGTGAGCCCGAGAGCGTGAGTCAACTGCCCGACGACCTCGTCCCTGCTCTTCCCCTTGCTGGTGCGCAGGCTGAGAAGGGGCGGTGCGCCTGTGCGCAGGGCCTGCACCATGGTCAGCGTCTCTGGGGATGGGGTGGGAGTGGGCTCCTCAGCGACGATCAGCTGGATCCGGCGAGCGAGATCATCTCTCTCACTGTCTGCGGCTCGGCGCAGGAACTCCGATGCGTCGGGATGATTGCCAGCGAGGTATTCCCGGCGGAACTCGCTTGCTAGGTCATCAAGGCTTCCCACGAAGGTCCCCCTATGGAGCCGTACGGTAGTGCTGTGGGTCGAATAGTGGGGAACTTCATGATTGCACGCAGGGCCGCGGAGCGCTGGGCCTCCTCCCGAGGCGGCCGTGGGTGGAACAGCCATACGGTGCAGGGCCACTCGTGGGCGTTGGTCAGGGTTCAGCAGTAAGTGCCTGAATGACCTCGGTATCTGGCTCGCACAATGCTGACCCACACCTCATCGTAAGGCCGGGTCCCCGAATAGAGCTGGTCGTGCGCCCCTGCCCGGGCAACCTTGTTCACGTAGCCTCTTAGCGAATGCCCACGTTGCCCCGCAGTCGCCCCAATTCCTCCTCGAACGCCCGCTCCGTCCGACTCCCCCCGAGTGGCCCGGCAGCAAACGCCTCCCCCAGCGCCGTGAAGTACCAGAGCTGATCCTCCGGCGGCGCGTTGAAGCGCTCCCACAACTCGTCGCCGATCTCCGCGAAGTCGTCATTGATCGCGCGGAGGTTGTAGGTCTTGTCGGCCATGCACACGCGGTGCACGCCCGGGTCGGCGCACGCGGCGAGGTGTGCGACATAGGCCTCCTTGCGCGCGCGCCATGGCGGCTTCGCCTCGCCGGCCACGGGGGTGGCGTCGCTCATGGCCTCGACGATCTCGAGCACGCGGTCGCCGAACTGGTCTCGGATTTCCCCGCGCATGCGCTCGGGGTCGCCGCCGTCTTCGAGCGTGTCGTGCAGCAGGCCGGCGATGGCCTCGTCCTCGCTGCCCCCCGTCTCCATCACGATCGCCGACACTCCCACCACGTGCGCGAGGTAGGGAATGTCCGTGCCCTTGCGCATTACGCCGGCGTGGACGTTCTCTGCGTAGGCCAGGGCTTGGCTGAGTCGGGTCGGGTCCCCCATGGAATCCATGCTATCCGTAAGGTCCCGTCGGTATGTGCAGACCCCGATTCACTGTGGAAGTGAACGCCCCGCTCGACCCCTGCCAACCCGGCACGCACGCGCATGGCTAGCACCACAGGCTCGGCTCTCGGCTGGCTCGATTACCGCGAAGAAGATGCCCGCGTGGTGCGCGAACTGCTGCGCGCCTTCGAGGAGAAGGGCACGCTCGACTCGATTGGCATCGGCACGGTGCGCGATGCCCTGGCCGATGTGCTCTTCCCGGGGCTCAGCACCCTGCATACCCGCGCTCGTTACTTCCTCTTCCTGCCCTGGATGTATCAGGGGTTGGAACGGGACGTTCGCGAGGGCCATGTAGGTGCGGCGCGCGCCACCGCGGTTGCGCGCCAGCGTGAGGCCCAGCTCATTGACGCCCTCGTAACGGGGGGCGCGGAGCAGCAGGGCATCATCGGGGTGCGCGCCCGAGAGAAAGTGCGCACGCTGCCGCGCGACGTCTACTGGAGCGGCTTGCGCCGCTTTGGCCTCCTCCTCTTCGCGGGCACATCGCGGTCGTACCTCGAGTCGCTCGCCTATCGGCGTCCTGCACGTGCTGCACACATACGCACCGACGATGGTGAGTCGCTCGCCGGCGCCCTGGGCGCAGCGTGGCGCCCGGGTATCCCACCCGCGCCGGACGACCTACTCGAGGTGGCGACCTTCGACCTCACGGCCCAGGAGGCCGCGTACCTGCTTGAGCGGATCGTCGAGTCAGTGCCGGGCAGCCTGCTGGCCGAACTCGCGCAACGACGTCCTGAGGTGGAGGACGTCGACATCCCCTGGCAGGTGCCTGTCCTCGGCGACCTTCCCGCCGATGCACGCGAGGCAGTGGCACACGCCGAGATGTTCTCAACTGTGATGTTTGGCGCACAGGTGCTC
>JAPOKX010000115.1 GCA_029977425.1 Actinomycetota bacterium | reverse complement strand
AAGAACGGCGACCCGGGGACGGTGGCCCACGACTCGGAGACGCAATTGGCTGCCTCGTCGCACGGCTCGGAGTGCGTCACCGCTAATCGAAGCGCCGTCTTGTCCCAGCCGACGGTGAACCTCCCCACGTCGTACGCCACGGACGACCGCATCGGGATCCTCTACGAGGGGGACCAGGCCGTGAGCGTGCTGGCCGACGTCGACGTGGACGCCGAGACCGGTCCGGCGGCGTACCGGATCGAGCGCGTCGGCGGCGAGGTCACCGAGACGCGCCTGCCTGTGGGGCCGATCTCGTCATAGTGCTTGCGGGGCTGGCTTCGGCTGGCCACCATGTGCGCATGCTCCTCACCACTCTCAAGACTCCGCTCATCGCCCTCGCCGCATCATCGGCCCTGGTGCTGTCCGCCTGTGGCGGCGGCGGCTCCGACTCCAGCCAGGCACAGGAGTTCTGCGATCAGCTCGCTGCGGGCACCGACCCCTTCGAGATCTTCCAGTCGATGCGCGACGACTTCGGCGACCAGACCGAGTGGGCCGCCGCGGCGAAGGACTGGGCCAAGTCCACGTGCCCCGATCAGCTCGCCAGCAACGAGGTCCTGCGCAACATCATCTCCAACACCGGCGGCGACCCCGACTCGTGATCCTCATCGCGGTCGACCGTACGCGCGGATGACCTCGGCGACGATGACGTCGTACTCGGCGTACCAGTCCTCACGTCCGCGGCGCTGGGCCTCGAGATGCTCGACCACGGCCTTCCAGGCGCGCGCGCTCGCGTCGTCGCGCCAGTAGGAGACCGTGATGCCCTCGCGCGTCTGCGGATCGCGCACCGACCGCGCACCGAGGTAGCCCGGCTGCTGGCCGGCAAGCATCTCCATGCGCTCGGCCATCTCCCCGTAGCCCTCGTCATCGACGGCACGGCGCACCGAGTGGAAGATGACCGCCACGGCTCCGGACGGCAGGTCGGCGATCACTCGACGCTGAAGTTGGGAAGGCGCTTGGCGAGCCAGCCGGGCAGCCACCAGTTGGACCGGCCGAGCATCGACATCACGCTGGGCACGAGGACGAGGCGCACGATGAAGGCGTCGATGATGACGGCCGAGGCGAGAGCGACACCGAAGAGCTTGATGGTGTCGTTGGGCATCGGCACGAAGGCGAGGAACACCGAGCTCATGATGAGCGCGGCCGCGACGACGACCTTGCCGGAGCCGGCGAGGCCGTGGCGGACCGCCTCGCGATTGTCACCGGTCTCGTGCCAGCCCTCCTGCATGCGGGAGACGAGGAAGACCTCGTAGTCCATGGACAGGCCGAAGAGGATCGCGAACACCATGATCGGCAGGAAGGGCAGGATCGGCCCTGTCGTCGCGACGCCGATGAGGCTCGCTCCCCAGCCCCATTGGAAGACCGCGACGGTGACGCCCAGCGCTGCGGCGAAGCTGAGCAGGCTCGTGACGGCCGCGGTGAGCGGGATGAGCAGGGAGCGGAAGAGCAGGAAGAGCGCGATGAAGCCCAGTCCGATCACGACGAGGAGGAAGAGCGGAAGCACGCTGATGAGCACGTTGGTGAAGTCCTGCGTGACCGCCTGGGTCCCGCCGACGTAGATCGCCGCTCCCGTCGGCGCGATCGTCTCCGACGTCTGAGTGCGCAGGCGCGTGAGCAGCTCGTTGGTGGCGGGATCATCCGGCGCTGTCGTGGGCTGCACGAGCACACTGGTCACGATGCCGCTCTGGCTGAAGGGACTGTTCTTGCCGCCGATCGTGGCCGTCTTGTAGAGCGGGAGCATGTCCTTGTTGGGAATGGTCGATGCGACCCCCTCGGTGGCGGCCAGCGCCTCGACCGTCTTCGTGAGCGCGGTGTCGTCGAGCGGCAGCGGCAGAGTGACCGCGACGAAGAACGGCCCATTGACACCGGGCCCGAAGCCCTTGCTCATGAGGTCGTAGCCCACGCGCGCAGTGCTGCCGGGCGCGGCACTGCCGTTGTCCGGGAACCCCTGGCGGATGGAGAACGCGGGGATCGCCAGGAGTACGACGAGGGCGAAGGCCAGCAGCGCGCTGAGCCACGGGGCCTTCTGCAGCAGGGCGCCGTAGCCCGCCCACCTGCTCTCGTCCAGGGGTCGCGGATTCGGGTGCCGCGCCCAGGGCATGCGCAGGCCGAGGGTGTGCTTGCCGAGCAGGCTCGCGACGGCCGGCAGGAGGATGAGCGCGGCGAGCATGACGACGAAGACGGTGGCTGCTGCCGCGATGGCGAGGCCGTAGAAGAACGTCACGCCGAGGACGAAGAGGCCGAGCAGCGCGATGATCACGGTGCTGCCGGCAAAGAGGACGGCACGACCGGCCGTGCGCACGGCTGTGCCGATGGCCTCCTTCGGATCCTTGCCTGACAGCACCTCCTGGCGGAAGCGGTTGAGGATGAAGAGCGAGTAGTCGATGCCGACACCAAGGCCGATCATCGACGCAAGCTGCGGTGCGAAGGACGCCACGTCGAGGAAGCGCGCGATGACGAGGATGAGCAACTGGCCGACGAGAAGCCCGACGACCGCGACCACGATCGGCAGGCCCGCGGCGACGAGGCTGCCGAAGAGGATGATGAGGATGATGATGGCCGCGAGGATCCCGATGCCCTCGCTCGATCCCGGGCCACCCTGTGCTGCCGTGAGGATCTGACCGGTTGCGCCCACCTGCAGCGTCGGGGTGTTGGCGGCCTCGACGGCGGCCACGAAGGCGTCGGCCTGCGCCGCATTGGCGACCGCGGGACCGGCGCCGGTGAACGTCACCGTCGCGTAGGCGACCGTGCCGTCCTTGCTGATCGTGGAGGTGGCTTCCTTCGCCGCGCGATTGGCCTTGAGCAGGTCCAGGAGCTGCTGCTGCGCAGCCTCGGGAGTGCCCTCCGGGAAGGTCACATCGGTCGTGCCCTTCTCGAAGGCCTCCGTCACCTGCTTGGCGAACTCAGGGGGCGTCCCCGGCGGGAAGTCCGGCGCAGCCGACTGCTTCTTCGGGCAACTCGGCCCGTAGTCCTTGCCGTAGGGCGACGTGATGCAGGTGACGCCCTCGATCCCGGCGAGCTTCGTGAGCAGTGCGTCGATGCTGTCCTTCACGGACGCGTCCTCGACGGTCCCGCTGGAGGGTGACCACACCACGGTCGCAGAGTTGGTGCTCGCATCCTGCGCCGAGACCTCCTCGAGGAAGTCCTGAGCGAGCGCAGACTGGGTGTTCGGCAGGGAGAAGGAGTCGTTGAACTCCCCCCCGAACTGGGTGCCGATGCCGATCACCCCGGCCATGGCGATGAACCATGCGACGAGGGCGAGGACAGGCTTGCGGACGGCCCACCGAGAAAGGGCACCCATGATCGACTCCCTGGCTTAGACGGTCCGCTCACGCTACGGTATGTGTGTGGCACACGCAAATGAGGCAGCCCGCGCCCTGTCGGTCGCGCGGATGGACCACGCCATGCAGGGCATGCGCCGCCTGGTCACGCGTCCCCCGAGTGCCTCGGTCCCCATGCCCGGCCTCGGCCGGCCCGTGGACCTCTCCAAAGTATTGGCCTGCGAGGCCCTGTCCGAGCTCTCCCGGGGCGGTCCGGTCACGATCACTGACCTGTCTACCGCGATGCACCTGGAGCGATCCACCGTGAGCCGGCTGGTGGGCGAGGCGGAGGCCGAGGGCCTCGTGGAGCGCAGCACCCACCCGGATGACCGGCGGATGGTCACCGTGACCGTCACGCCGCTGGGCCAGCAGGTCGTGGACTTCGTGCAGGGCCTGCGCGTGGGCTATCTCGGACACGCTGCCGGAGTCTTCGACGACGACGAGCTCGCGACGCTGGCGGACCTGCTAGGCCGTCTCGCCGAGTCCATGCTCGGCTCCTTCGAACCGTGGCTGCAGGCGGTCACGCAGACCGCACAGGCTCACACGACCGGCATCTCCCCCGGCTCCGACGACACGACGTCGCGCACCACCGCGCTGGCCAGCCCGGCGTCATAGCCGCGACGGGTGAGCGCACCCATGAGGCGGCGCACCTGCGTGGCGTAGGGCAGCCCCATCACATGCGGGTAGCGGGACCGTGCCAGTTGGTAGGCACGCGCACGCTCCTGCTCCGGGTCGATCGGCTCGAGCGCCTCGGCGATGACGTCGTCCGCCACGCCCTTGCGACGCAGCTCTTGCGCCACGGCGCGCTTGCCAAGCCCTCGCGTGCCGTGGCGTGAGCTCACCCAGCCCTGCGCGTAGGCCCGATCGTCGATGAGGCCCACTTCGGTGAAGCGGTCGAGCACTGCGCAGGCGACGTCCTCAGGGATGCCGCGCTGAGACAGGTAGCGCTCCAGCTCCACGCGCGTGCGTGGAGCCGCGTCGAGCCGGCGAAGCACCAGGATCCGGGCGACGTTCTCCGGATCCGACGGTGCCTCGCCGGGCTCGATCGGCGGAGGCGGGCGGAAGGCTGTGCTCACTGAATCCGATCTCAGCCCTGGTCGTCGATCGGGACGACGTCGATCGGCGCATCGAGATCGATGTCGACCTCCGAGGGTGCGTCCACGCGCGCCTCGACGCCGTAGGTCTCCTTGATGCGCTTCTCGATCTCGTTGGC
>JAPOKX010000114.1 GCA_029977425.1 Actinomycetota bacterium | reverse complement strand
CGACGAAGGCGCCGGTCGCACCGCCATGGCCGCGGCCCTTGCCGAGGCACTGGCACACCGGGGCACACGTGTCGTGCGCATCGATAACGCGGGGGCGGCATCCGACAAGCAGCTGGCCGCGCTGAGTGAAATGCTGCGCCTGGCCTCCGGCAACTCGGTGCTCTTCATCGACGACATCGAGATCCCGCTGGGACTGGGCTATCCATCCGGAGTCAACGGCCCCTATCTCGCTGCCCTTCGACCCGCGATGGAGAACCCCGCGCTGCGCATCGTGGCCGTCGTCGCAACTCCCTACCTGGCCAGGCTTCAAGGAACCGACCGAGAGCTCTTCGAGGAGTTCGCGGTCGTTCACCTCCCGACACTCGACGAGGCCACGATGCGCGAGGTCGTGGCACAGGATTGCGCTGACATCGCCGCCTACCACCAGGTGACGATTCCACCGGAGGCGATAGACGCTGCGCTCGCACCAGCGCAGGATGGCGAGGTCGGTGCGCACCCCTCACTGGCCCTGCGCCGACTCGATATCGCGGCGACGCGGGCCGCACGCAGGGCTCGCGAGGCCGACTGGGCGCGCGATGTGCACGAGACCGTCACCATCGATGACCTGCCCCTCACCAGGGCCGTCGAGCGACGCGTGGATCCCACGGCCATGGCAGCAGCCCTCAACGAGCAGATCGTCGGCCAGGAGGCTGCGGTGCAGGCGGTGTCAGCGCGGCTAGCCATCACCGTTGCGCAGCTCGACCTCAACCCCCACCGCCCCGACGGCGTCTTCCTCTTCGCCGGTCCGACCGGTGTCGGCAAGACGGCACTGGCCATCGCCATGGCAGAAGCCCTCTTCGGGTCCGCGGACGCGTTCGTGCGCATCGACATGAGCGAGCTCCATGACGAGCACACCACCGCAAAGCTCGTGGGATCACCGCCCGGCTACATCGGCCACGACAATCCCGAGGGCTGGCTCACCACCAAGATCCGTCAGACACCCCGGTGCGTCCTCCTGCTGGACGAGATCGAGAAGGCCGACCCGCAGGTCTGGAACACCTTCCTGCAGGTCTTCGACGCCGGACGCCTCACTGACATGCGCGGCGCGACCGCTGACTTCCGCGAGGTCGTCATCGTGATGACCACCAATCTTGGCGCGGAGGTATTCAGCTCAAGTGGCTCGGTCGGTTTCGTCGACAACCCGACCTCGGCCGTGGCCGACATCTCCTCCGTCCGCGAGATCCTGCGTCGCTCGATGCGCCCCGAACTGCTCAACCGCATTGACGAGATCCTCGTCTTCTCCCCGCTCACGCCCGAGGCGGTCGCCTCCATCGCCCGCATGCGCACCGATGCGGCCTTGCAGATGCTCCGCTCGCGCGGCTACGTCGTAGATGCGACGCCGGATCTCTACGCCGTGATCGAGCGCGTGGGATTCAGCAAGGAGTACGGCGCACGTGAGGTGCTGCGCACCGTCGAGCGGCTCGTCCTGCAGCCCCTCGCCGCGCTGCCGGCGGGCAGCTACCGCCCCGTTGTGGAGGGCGATGACGTGCGGTGGGAAGCCGTCACATAAGTCCGCCGCCGCGCTCGTCCGAGCTCGAGAAACGCTGCACGAAGTAGATCGGCAGGATCGAGACGATGACGAGGAATGCGGCGACGACGTTGACGATCGGCGCCTGGTTGGGGCGGAAGAGGTTCTGGTAGATCCAGATCGGCAGGGTGGTGATGCCCGGGCCGGCCGTGAACGTCGTCACGATGATCTCGTCGAAGGACAGGCCGAAGGCCAGCAGTGCGCCCGCGGCGAGGGCCGAGCGCATGAGCGGGAAGGTCACGTGGACGAAGGTCTGCCAGCCCCGCGCCCCGAGGTCCGCTGAGGCCTCCTCGACATTGCCGCCGAGGCGGCGCACGCGCGCGAGCGCGTTGTTGTAGACCACGACGATGCAGAAGGTCGAGTGGGCGACGACGAGCGTGAGGAAGGTGAGCCCGCCCAGGAACGACGTGAAGACGTTGTTGAGCGCGATGCCTGTGACGATGCCGGGCAGGGCAATGGGCAGGATGATGAGCAGGCTCACCGAGTCCCGGCCGAAGAAGTTGAAGCGGCCCAGGGCGAGCGCCGCCAGGGTGCCGAGCACGAGGGCGATCGCTGTCGCGCAGATACCGAGGACGACGCTCGTGATGAGCGCCTCGCGGACGCCCTCATTGGAGAACGCTGCGCCCCACCACTTCGTCGAGAAGCCCTCCGGTGGCCACGACAGCGTCTCGCCGGCGTTGAAGGAGTTGATGAGGACGACGGCCAGCGGGATGTAGACGAAGAGGAAGGCGATCGCCGCAAAGATCGAGAGGACCACCTTGGTCCCGCGCCCGGTGGTCACAGGTTCTCCAGGGCGCCGGTGCGGCGGACCGCAGCGAGGTAGAGCAGCACGATGACGACGGGAATCGTGGCGAAGGCCGCCGCGAAGGGAAGATTGGTCACGTAGTTCTGCTGCACGACGTTGCCGAGCATGATCACCTTGCCGCCCACGATCTGCGCGGTGATGTAGTCGCCCAGGCTCAGCGAGAAGGTGAAGATCGATCCCGCCACCATCGTCGGGAAGATGATCGGCACGATCACGCTGCGGAAGGTGCGCCAGCCCTTGGCCCCCAGATCCGCAGAGGCATCGAGCATGGAGTTGGGCAGTCGCGTGAAGCCGGCGTAGACCGGCAGGATCATGTAGGGGAGCCAGAGGTAGGTGAGCGTGATGATGATGCTCAGCTCGCCAAAGCCCGGGCTGTCGAGGCCGAAGGGCGCGAGGAACCACGCGACGACGCCCTGCTCGGGGCTGAGCATCGCGCGCCAGGCGTAGACCTTGACGAGGTAGCTCGCCCACAGCGGGGTGAGGATCAGTGCGACGAGGAGCGGCTGCCAGCGCGCCCGCGCGATCCGCGCCATGAAGAACGCGACCGGCACGCCGATGAGCAGGCAAAGGATCGTCACGCCGATGGCGATGCCGAGGGTGCGCAGCATCGTCTGGAGGTACGCCGGTGTCGTGAAGACCTCGACGAAGTTGTCGAAGGTGAAGGTGCGCACGAGCGCGCCGGTGAAGCCGTCGACCGTCCAGAAGGCCGTGAGGAAGAGAGCGGCGAGGGAACCCAGGTAGACGACGACCAGCCACGCCATCGGCGCTGCAAGCAGCGCCGCCAGCCGCGCACGCGGATGGCGATAGCCGAATCCTCCCTTCGGAGGAGTCGCGGTCGTCGTTGCCATGGGTTCCCTCGCCGTCAATCAGTTAGGAGCAGAGCTCACTCGACTAGGAGCGGAGCTCCGACCATGCCTTCGACCACTCCGAGTAGGGCACGCACTTGACGTCCGTGCGCCCGTCGAGGCAGGCCTCGGTCGGGGTGTTCCAGTAGTAGACGTTCTCCCAGTAGGAGGGCTCGTTCGCGTGGTACGTCGCGCACTGCTCGGGATCGATATCGCAGGCCTTGACGTTGCTCGGAGCCTCGCCGAACCACGCGGTGGCCTGCTGGTTGACCTCGGGCGAGGCGATCCAGTCGAGCCACTTGTAGGCGCAGTTGAGGTTGGGCGTGTCCTTCGCGACCATCCACGTGTCGGACCAGCCGGTGGCGCCCTCCTTGGCCTTGACCGCACCGATGGTGGCGGGGTCGAAGCCATTGACGATGACCTGCCACGAGGTGGCGGCCGTCATCGTGCCGGCGTTCACGGCATCGATCTGCTTGAGGTAGTCGTTCCAGTACTCGCTCACGAGGCCCTTCTGCTGCTTGAGCAGGTTGATCGCGGCGTCGAACTGGGTCTGGTCGAGCGCGTACGGATCCGTGATGCCCAGCTCGGGCTGCGTGGCCATGAGGTAGACGGCCGCGTCAGCGATGTAGATGGGCGAGTCGTACGGGCCCACGCCACCCGCGGCGGGCGAGTCCGGCTCGAACATGACGGACCAGGAGTCGACGTTCTCGCCGACCTTCTCCTTGTTCCAGACGAGGAGGTTCGCACCGCGGCCGTGCGGCACGCCGTAGGCGACGCCGTTGACGCTGTTGTGCGACTTCATCTTCAGGTCCGGGAAGATGTCGGCGTAGTTGGGCACCAGGTCCATGTTGATCGGCTGGACATTGCCGCCGTAGATCAGGCGGAGCGACGCGTCGCCGGATGCCGACACGACATCCCAGCCGCCGCCCTGCATGAGCTTGACCGCCTCGTCGGACGTGCCGAAGGTCTTGACGTTGACCTTGCAGCCCGTGGCCTCCTCGAAGGGGCCCACCCAGTTGGCGGACGGATCCGTGCTGCCGTTCTCGGCGTACCCGGGCCACGCGAGGATGTTGAGTGCGCCCTCGCCGTCACCGACGGGGCCCGCATAGGTCGGTACGTCGGGCACGCCGCCCGAGTCGCCCGAACCGCTATCGCTGCCGCCGCCACAGGCGGCCAGCACCAGGGCCGCGGCACCGCCGACGGCCAGCATCTTCAGCAGACGCGCTGTGTGCACCTGCTCCTCCTTCTCTCCGGTGGGCCGCGCCGGACGGCGTGGTCCTGTGAACACCGTCACGACCCCACGGGGATCTCGTGCTCGGTGTTCCACATCAATGTCACGCGCTGCCCTCGCATGGCGTTGACCTCCGACGAGGTTGCGTGAGAGTTCTGCTGCA
>JAPOKX010000113.1 GCA_029977425.1 Actinomycetota bacterium | reverse complement strand
CCGATGAGGACATAGGCCGCGAAGGTCATCGTGGCCGCACCGGTAGCGAGGCCGTCGAGCCCGTCGGTGAGGTTGACGCCGTTCGTCGTCGCCGTGACGAGGAACCACACCCACAGGACGTAGAGCGCAGCAGGCAGCACGAGCGGGGTGTCTCGGATGAAGGAAATCGCGGTGGTCGCCGGCGTCTCCCCCACGGCGTTGGGGAACTGCAACGCCATGATCGCGAAGGTGAGCGCGACGACGGCCTGCCCGATCAGCTTGGTGCGCGCGCGCAGGCCGGTGGCCCGGCGACGGAAGATCTTGAGGTAGTCGTCGGCGACGCCGACGGCTCCGAGGCCGAGGCCGAGGTAGAGCACGAGCAGCGCCGAGGGCGACGGGGGCGAAGTAGATCGCGCCCGCGGTGACCGCGCCCGCGGCGAGCAGCAGCGTCGCCGCGGACGCGAACCGGTCCGCGCCGTGCGCCGTCGAGCGTGAGGACCGCCTCGCCCTCGGCGAGCCGTGACGCATCGCCATCCGGTCGGTAGTACCACGTCGTCACCGAGCGCGGCGCGGGCACGCGCATGCCCGGCAGCAGCCTCTGCGCGGCGGTGGGATCCGCGGCGACGATGACCGCGTCCGCTTCGAGCGACGTCCCGTCGTCGAGCACCACGCCGCGCGCGGAGACCGATGCCACGGGAGTCTCCAGGCGGACGTCCAGCCCCGTGGCGAGTTGCTCGGGGATGCGCTGCATGCCGCGCGCGGGCACGGCGGGCGTGCCCTTGACGAAGGACCGCAGGACCAGGTCGAGGAAGCGTCGCGACGTGGTGAGTTCGGACTCGAGGAAGACGCCCGCCAGGAAAGGCCGCAACAGGCGCTCGATGAGCGTGCGATCGGCCCCCGCCCTGCGCAGGGCCTCCTCGGCGGTCACGTCGGGCTCGGAGCGCAGGTGGGCTGGCGAGCGCACGGCACGTGATGCCGCATAGCCCACGAAGCGTGCTGTCGACACGGGCGAGCCGATGCGCGCGAACAGGCTCGGCACGGCCCACGTGGGCTCGCGCCGGGGATCGGCCACGCGCGCGACGTGACGGTGTCCCTTGGGTCGCAGCACGACGCGGGCACCTGCCACGAACGGGCGCAGGTCGAGGGCATCGTGATCGAGGACGCGCTGGCCCTCCGGGTACGCCGGGTTGTAGAGCTGGAAGCCGCGATCGAGGCGGAACCCGTCGACCACGTCCGTGCGCATGCGTCCGCCGACCGCATCGGATGCCTCCAGCACCGTGACGGGCATGCCGAAGGACTGCAGGCGTCGTGCAGCGGCGAGTCCGCTCAGACCTGCGCCCACGACGATGACCGACATGGCGCTCACGCTAGTCGCCTGTGGATAACCGAAAGCATGCGACTGCCTCGCGAGGGCACCATGCGGGCATGACGAACGACCGCATGCCGACTGATGCCACGACGACCCTCACGACCCTCCTCGCGATCGCGCCCGATCTCGTGGAGCGCGATCGCGTCCGCCGACAGGCGCTGCGCGTGGGCGCGGTGCGCCACGAGGGCCTTGCGCCGCTGAAGGAGGCAGCCTTCGCAGGGGAGGGCCTTGCGCTCACCTGGGAGGTCCCCCGGGACGACGAAGGCCTGTGCGCCGGTGAGGGAGTGCTCGCGGTGCTCGCCCCGATCGCCGCGGGCCTCGCGCTCCTGCACGATGCCGGACTTGCCCACGGCGGCGTCACGGCGAGTTCCGTGCACGTCCATCTCGGGCGCGGGATGCTGTCGGGCTGGCGCCCGGGTGGCACGCCGGAAGGCGATGTCGCTGATCTCGTCACCCTCATCGACGCCCAACTCCCATCGGCCTCCGTCGGTGCCGATGTCGCGCAGATCCTCATCGCAGGCTCGGATCCGGATCCGGCTGCCCGTCCGTCCATGGCGCGGATTGCCGCAGTCCTCGCGCGGGCGGCTGATGCGTGCCTGCCCCACATCTCCCCGCCGGCGCACCGCCGCGCGCGAGTCGGTGAGGCGCCACCCCCGCGCCCCGCCGAGCACGGCGCGGCCCCCGTGCCTTCACGCCGGACCAGCCCCACCCCCGGGCGTGGTCGGCATGCGGCGCGCCGGGCGCCGGCGGGGACTCGATCCGCGTCGCTGCGCAGCATGCGCGTGCCCTGGAGGTGGGGCGTGGCTGCCGCGGGAGCAGTGGTCGCGGCTTTCCTCGGCTTCTCGGCGCTGGGCTCAGCCGGCTCCGCGCAGGAGATCTGCCCCGCCGGGCCGAGTTCTGCCGCGTGGAGCTCTCTCGTGCAGCAGGCGATCGGCGGCTAGCTGCCGGCGACGGCCTGCTGGATCGCCGAGTCGATCGTGGGATCGCTCCAGGCGAAGCCGTCATGCTCCAGGACCTTGGGCAGCACGCGCTGGCTGCCGAGCACGTCCTGCGAGAACTCCCCGAGTGCCACCTTCAAGGCGAAGGAGGGCACGGGGAGGATGGTCGGACGTCCGAGCACACGGCCCATGGCTGCCGTGACCTCGACATTGGTCACCGGCGTGGGCGCGGTGAGATTGACCGGTCCGCGGTAGCGGTCGTCCTCGAGCAGTGCGATGAGCGCCGCGACCTCGTCGCGCATCGAGATGAAGGACCAGTACTGCGATCCGGAGCCGATCTTGCCACCCAGTCCGGCCTTGAAGATCGGCATGAGCCGCTTCCAGGCGCCGCCCTTCGAGCTGACGACGAGGCCGGTGCGCGCGAAGGGCACGCGGATGCCGGCGTCGATCGCGGGCTGCGCCGAGGCCTCCCATTGGGCGACGACGTCGGCGAGGAACCCTGCCCCCTGCGGAGATTCCTCGGTCACGGCGCGATCCCCGGTGTCGCCGTAGTAGCCGATGGCCGAGCCGCTCACGAGCACGGATGGCTTCGGGTCGAGCGCCGCGGCCGCGCGCGCGATCGTGGACGTGCCCTGCACGCGCGAGTCGAGGATCTCCGCCTTGTAGGAGTCGCTCCAGCGCTTGTCGCCGACTCCCGCTCCGGCGAGATGGATGATCCCGTCGACTCCGGCGAGGCCAGCGAGGTCGACATCACCCGTGCGCGGATCCCAGCGGACCTCATCGGGTGCCGAAGGGGGGCGCCGCACCAGGCGGACGACCTCGTGGCCGCGTGCGCGCAGCGCCGGGACGAGAGCGGAGCCGATGAGCCCGCTCGCACCCGTGACGGCGACGCGCATCAGGCGCCTACATCCGCGAAGGTGCCCTCTTCCAGTCGTGCGCGCACCGCACTGAGGAAGCGGGCAGCGTCGGCACCGTCGACGAGACGGTGGTCGTAGGTGAGCGCCAGGTAGACCATCGAGCGGATGGCGATGACGTCGCTGCCGCCGTCGCTGATGACGATTGGTCGCTTGACGACGCTTCCCGTGCCCAGGATGGCGACCTGCGGCTGGTTGATGATCGGGGTGTCGAAGAGCGCCCCGCGGCTGCCGGTGTTGGTGAGCGTGAAGGTGCCACCGGAGAGCTCGTCGGGCGACACCTTGTTGGTGCGCGTGCGATCAGCCAGGTCGGTGATGCGGCGGGCGAGGCCGGCGACGCTGAGATCGCCTGCGTCGCGGACGACGGGCACGAGCAGGCCGCGGTCGGTGTCGACGGCGACGCCGAGGTTGACCTCTCCGTGGTAGGTGACGGTCCCCGAGGCGATGTCGATCGAGGCGTTGAGTGCGGGGTACGCCGCGAGTGCCTCGATCGCGGCCTTGGCGAAGAACGGCAGGAAGGTGAGCTTGACGCCTTCGCGTGCCTCGAACTCGTTCTTCGCGCGTGCGCGCAGTGCGGCGATCCGGGTGACGTCGACCTCGACGACGGTCGTGAGCTGGGCCGACACCTGGAGCGACTCCACCATGCGCTCGGCGATGACGCGACGCAGGCGCGACAGCGGCTGGGTGGTGCCGCGCATGCCCGCGGTCGACGCGGTCGCCGCGGGCGTCGCGGTGGGAGCGGCTGCGGGGGGCGCCGAGGTTGTCGTGGCGGGAGCGGCTGCGCGCTCGGCGGCGGCGAGCACGTCCTGCTTGCGGATGCGGCCGCCCACGCCGGTGCCGACGACGGTGGCCAGGTCGACGCCCTTGTCGGCGGCGAGCTTGCGCACGAGCGGCGTGACGTACGCCTCGTCATCGCTTGCTGCCGGCGCTGGTGTCGCGGCCGGAGCCGGTGCCGCGGGGGGAGCGGGCGGCGGAGCCGGCGCGGCGGCCGGTGCCGGAATCGGTGCCGCGGGGGGAGCAGGTGGCGGCGGAGGCGTCGGGGCTGCGGCCGGCGCGGGAGCCGTGTCGGCGGGCAGGGCACCGGCGTCGCCGATCACGGCGAGCTCGGTGCCGACAGCGACAGTGGTGTCCTCGGGGACGCGGATCGCCAGCACGATGCCGCCGGCGGGGGCGAGGGGATCTCGGTGTCGACCTTGTCGGTGGACACCTCGACCAGAGGTTCGTCGACGGCGACGGTGTCGCCGACCTTCTTCAGCCAGCGGGTGACGGTGCCCTCGGTGACCGACTCCCCGAGCGTGGGCATGACCACCGGTGTCGCGGCACCGCCGGATGCGGCGGGTGCAGGGGGTGCGGGTGCGGGTGCGGGTGCCGCGGGCGCCGGAGGCGGCGGGGGTGGAGCAGCGGCCGGGGCGGGAGCAGCAGCCGGGGCGGGAGCAGCCGGAGCTGG
>JAPOKX010000112.1 GCA_029977425.1 Actinomycetota bacterium | reverse complement strand
CACTGGCCGCAACGCAGGGAACCGATCCGGGGCGGCCCGAGGCGCTGGTGGCGCTGGCCACCACGGCAGGGCGCACGGTGGTGGACCTCCTCGACCTCGATCCGGAAGACTTCGGCCCCGAGATCAGCGCCTATGCCGATGCGGAGACGTCTGCCGAGGAGGCCACGCCGCGGCTCGCGCGCGCCACGGGCGATCGAGAGATCCGGGAATGGGCCCGCGAAGCGCTGAGCTCTCTTGAGGTGCCGGCGCCGCCGTTGGCGCTGGCGTCCGTGCGCCGCATGGCCGAGGGTCCGATTCCCGAGGACCCTGCCGATGATGCGCTGTGGATCGCCACGGTGGTCGTGCTGGCGGAGGACGCCATCGACATGGCCACTACCGAGGTGGATCACGGTGCCGGTCGGCCGGATGACGAGGGGGGCCTCGCCGATCTCGACGACCTGCTCGGGGATGGTGAGCGCTAGGGGCGAGCCCTAACGTGCGGCGGCCACCAGCCCTGCGCGAGAGAGTATTTCCGGCACCGACGACTCCCAGGCGATGGCCATCACGTGCACGCCCGCGACGCCAGGGATCTCGCGAAGCGCCTGGATGACCTCGACGCAGATGTTCATGCCGGTCTCGCCTTCGTCATCCGCCTGCTGCATGCGATCGATGAGGGAGTCGGGGACCGTGACGCCCCAGACCTTGTCGCGCATGTGCTCGGCCATCCGCAGGTGCTTGAAGGGGCCGACGCCGATCAGGAGCTTGGGCATCGCCGGAAGATCCGCGGCCTCAAGGCGACTCATGAAGGCGGCAACCCTCTCGGGCTCGTAGACCAGCTGGGTCTGGAAGAAATCGGCGCCCGCTTCCATCTTGGCGCGGATCTTGGAGATCTCGACGTCGGGGTCGTCCGCCGCGGGGTGCGCGGTGGCTCCGATCACCAGATGGGGTGCCTCGCCGACCAGCTCCTCCTCGCCCTCATTCATGAATCGCCCGTTGCGAAGCGATGCCTGGAGGCGAAGGAGCGCCATGGTGTCGATGTCGTTCACGACCGTGGCGTCCGGATGGTTGCCGATGTGGATCGGATCTCCGCTCATGCACAGGGTGTTGTGTATGCCGAGCGCGGACGCCCCCAGGATGTCGCTGGTGAGCGCCATGCGGTTGCGGTCACGCACGGTCATCTGCATCACGGGCTCGGCGCCATTGTCGAGGGCGATGCGGCCCGAGGCGAGCGGGCACATGCGCGACTGGGCCGTCTGATTGTCCGTGATGTTCACCGCATCGGTCACGGGGCCCAGCAGGCGGGCCTTCTCTGCGATGACCGATGGATCTGCGCTCTTGGGCGGTCCCATCTCGCTTGTGACGGCGAAACGTCCCTCTGCAAGGGCATTTTCAAGGCGGGTCGGTGCACTCATAGGGCGGGCACGCTAGCACCGCATGGGCCGTTCACCTGCACGTGCAGTTGCGTTCGTCCTGTGATCGCAAGGATTGCGTAAAGAGTGGCCGCCAGTGCGCGACCCCGGCCTACGGTGGTCCGCGCACGTTCCAGATCCACGGAGGTCTCTCCACATGAAGACGTACCCATTTGCCATTGCATCGGCCGCGATCCTCGGTGCTGCCGCGGTGCTTGTCGGTTCGGGCACGGCTGCCAGCGGGAACGCGTACTCGACGAAGACGCAGCTGATCATCAACCAGCGCATCTCCCAGGCCGCCGTGCTGAGGTCGAACCAGGCGCTGAACTACCTGGCACCTGTCCGCACAACCGCGACCGATGCCGCGAACACGGGTCGCCAGGGCGTCACGCGGCTCAGCAAGATCCCCGGTGCCGGCAAGGGCTGGACGACCGCGCAGATCGCGGACAAGGCCGTGACGGGCGCGAAGATCGCGGATGGCACGGTCACCAACACCAACCTCGCGCACCCGACCTACTACGCGCAGGTATCGGCGGCGGCCGTCGTCGCGGGGGGCACGACCGGCACGACGGTGACCACCAGCGGCGCGGGCCGCTACCAGGTCACGTTCCCGGCGGATGTGAGCAAGTGCACGCTCTCGGCCACGGCGCTGGCGGCAACCACGACCATCGCGGCCATCCCCACCGCCGGCCAGACGCAGAAGGTGGATGTGTCGACCGACACCCAGCCGGGTGACGGAGGTGCCTTCGTGGCGACCAATCAGGCGTTCCACCTCATCGCGTACTGCTAGGAGGCCCCATCGCGGGGTTCGGCGCCATGCCGGACCCCGCGGGCCGTCCGGCGGCGTACGACGGCTAGATCGGGTCGCCGCCCTCGGCGACGAAGCGCACGCGGCCGGCGATCTCCGCGGCGTTGTTCGACACCCGCTCGAGATGTCGTGCGAGCAGCACCGCACCGGCAAGCCAGGGGGCGCTGTCCTCATCGGCGGCGTGGCTCGAGGCGGCCTGCATCACTCCCTCGAGGAGGTCCTGCACGCTCCGTGCATCTGACCGGGCCACGATGGCAAGGCCGGTGTCCTCGCGGGCGAAGGCCTGAACGGCCTGCGACAACGCGCTGATCGCGCGTGGCTCCATTCGCTTGAGGAGGGCGTCGACCTCGGGCACCGGCCGCGATGGCTCCATGGCTTCGACCCGATGCGCGATGGCCACTGCGAGGTCACCCACCCGCTCGAGGGCGACGGTGATGATGAGGCCGGTGTGGATCAGCCTCAGGTCGTGTGCCTTCGGCGCCTGGAGGAGCACGAGGTCGAACGCCAGGCGCTCGAGATCCTTGCACCGGGCATCCACCTCGTCGTCACCGGCGATCACGGCGGTGGCCTCCGCGTGGTCCTGCGCCTCCCAGGCGTCTACGGCGCGCTCGACCTGGCCCACGATGACGCTCGCCACCTCGATCAGCCCATTGCGCAGCTGGTCGATGCCACCGCCGATGCCACTTGCCGACTCAGTCGCCATGAAATGAGTGTATGCCACGGACGGCTCGGTCCCTGCTTGTCACGCCACAGGTAACATCAGCGCAACACGTCGTATTTCCGAAGGAGTTCCGCCGAATGCACGCAGTTCGCTACGGCGCGATCGTCGATCGCGTCGTTCCCCGCGGCCAGAGTCGGGCAAGCACGCTGGTCCGCGACATCCTCCTCATCCTCGCGGGCACCGCTCTGGTGTCGCTCCTCGCGCAGGTATCGATCCCGTGGTACCCGGTGCCGTTCACCGGCCAGACGCTTGCCGTGCTGCTCGTCGGCGGCATGCTGGGTGCGCTCCGCGGCGCGCTGTCACTCGCGGTCTACTTCGCCATCGGCGCGCTTGGCGCACCGATCTTCACCGAGCAGTCCGGTGGCTGGGACGTCATCACCGGTGCCACCGGCGGCTACATCATCGGCTTCATCGTGGCGGCGGGCGTCGTGGGCTGGCTCTGCGAGCGCGGCGTCGATCGCCGGGTCGTCCCCATGATCATGGCGCTGCTCCTCGGGAACGTGATCATCTACTCGATCGGTCTCCCGTGGCTCGCCTCGTGGACGCCTCCGGGCGCCGATGCGGCCTTCGGGTGGAGCCAGGCGTGGACCTACGGCCTCGAGCCCTTCGTCTTCGGTGACCTCCTGAAGCTGGCGATCGTGGCAGCCATCCTCCCAGCGGGATGGGCGCTCCTGCAGCGCACGGGCTTCGGCCGCGACCGCGAGCAGGACGGCCCGCCTGCCGGCGTTCTGTAACCAGTACGTCACGCCCCGTCACCACGGGCGCACATGCAGCACCAAAAGGGCCCGCTGAGCGGGCCCTTTTTTCATGGGCGCCACCTGTGGACAGGGTGCCAGGCACCGGGGTGTGGGGCGCTGGCATGCCTTACTAAGTCATAACGCATATGACTTGATATGAAGTGACTCATGTTGTTGGATACCCCTCGTAACCAGACCGGCCCGGGACGACCCGGGCCATTTCCACGTAACGCATCAGGAGGCAATCCTTTTCATGGGCAAGACGATCGGCATCGATCTCGGAACCACCAACTCGGCAATGGCCGTGCTCACGGGCGGAGAGCCCGAGGTCATCCCCAACGCGGAGGGCGGTCGCACGACCCCGTCGGTCGTCGCGTTCACCCCGCAGGGCGAGCGCCTCGTGGGCGCCGTCGCGCGCCGCCAGGCGGTGACCAACCCGCAGAACACCGTGTTCAGCGTCAAGCGCTTCATGGGCCGCGACACCAACGAGGTGTCGGAGGAGCAGACCATCGTCCCGTACGAGGTCGTCCCCGGGCCCAGCGGCGACGTGCGCGTGAAGGCGGGCGACAAGGAGTGGTCGCCGCAGGAGATCAGCGCGATGATCCTGCAGAAGATCAAGCAGGACGCCGAGGCGTTCCTGGGCGAGGAGGTCGACGGCGCGGTGATCACCGTGCCCGCCTACTTCAACGACGCCCAGCGCCAGGCCACCAAGGACGCCGGCACGATCGCCGGCCTCGAGGTGAAGCGCATCATCAACGAGCCCACCGCGGCCGCACTGGCCTACGGGCTCGACAAGGAGAGCGAGCAGACGATCCTGGTCTTCGACCTCGGTGGCGGCACCTTCGACGTGTCGATCCTCGAGATCGGCGACGGCGTGTTCCAGGTGAAGTCCACCAACGGCGACAACCACCTGGGCGGCGACAACTTCGACAAGGCCGTGGTCGACTGGATGGTCGCCGAGTTCAAGGCGAGCCAGGGCATCGACCTGAGCCAGGACGCCATGGCGCTCCAGCGCCTGTACG
>JAPOKX010000111.1 GCA_029977425.1 Actinomycetota bacterium | reverse complement strand
GCGTGCCCTGGCCCGCGACGATGTCGGCGTGGTCGAAGGGCGAGATGAAGATCGCGCCCGTCGACTCGGCGAAGGCACGCGCCTCGACGATGGCCTCGTCGAGCGTGGCTCCGTGGAAGATGACGTCCGCGCCGTAGTCGCGCGTCGCCGTGACCTTGGGCATGCTGGCCGACCGCGGCATGAAGATCGTGGAGCGGATCCCAAGCATGGACGCCGCAAGCGCGACGCCCTGTGCGTGGTTGCCCGCCGACGCGGCCACGACGCCCGCCGCGCGCTCGGCAGCGCTGAGCTGGCTCAGCCGGTTGTAGGCACCCCGGATCTTGAAGGACCCCGCGCGCTGGAGGTTCTCCGTGGCGAGGAATACCGGGCCTCCGACGCGATCGGACAGCCACCGAGCCGAGTGCACGGGCAGGCGGCGCACGACACCGTCGAGGCGCCCCGCGGCAGCCTCGATATCGGCCAGGGTCACCGTCTCGCTCACGGGGGAATCCTGGCAGACATCCGCCCCCGGCGAGCCTGGACGGCCGATCCCCGCGAGACTGGACGTGTGACGATCGCCGAGCCGGACAGCGCGACACCCGATATCAAGGCTGCTGCGCGACTGGCCCAGGAGCGTGTCTCCCACTCAGACGTGCCCATTCCGCATGATCGGCGCCGCGACATCGCACGCCCGCCGGGCCCGTCCCCACTTCGAGCACTGCGCGGCATGGCCGCGCCGGGTGCGGCACCGTGGTTCATGATCGGTCTCGAGCGCACCTACCCGGTGATGGCACACATGCGTCTCATGGGCGAACACGCCTACGCCCTCACCGATCCTGCGGCGATCGTCGAGGTCTTCATCGACCACGGTCGCCAGACGATGAAGGGACGTGGGCTCCAGGGAGCCAAGGCGGTCCTCGGCAATGGTCTGCTCACGAGCGAGGGGGAGGTCCACCTGCGCAACCGCCGCCTCGTGCAGCCGGCTTTCCACCGCGATCGGATCGCCGCGTACGCCGCGGACATGGTGTCGCTCGCCGAGGCGCACGAGGCCTCCTGGTCGGAGGGGCGCACCTTCGACATGCAGGCCGACATGGCGGCGCTCACTCTCGCCATCGTGGGTCGCACGCTCTTCGGCGTCGACCTGCGCGGCGACGCCCGCGAGGTGGGTGATGCGTTGGAGGCACTTCTCAGCGGTATGGGCACACGACTGTTGCTCGGGCCGCAGGTCCTGCGCATCCCGACTCCCGCAAGACGAAGGGCACTCGAGGCGTCCGCGCGGATGGACGCGATGGTGCAGCGAATCATCGACGAGCATCGCGCCATGGGCGACAACGGCGACATGCTCAGCATGCTGCTCGCCGCGCAGGAGGAGGGCGTCGGGCTCGACGACGCCCAGGTGCGCGATGAGGCGATGACTCTCGTCATGGCCGGCCACGAGACCACGGCCATGACGCTCACGTGGACATGGATGCTGCTGTCTCAGCATCCCGAGCGCGCGGAGTGGCTGCACGAGGAGCTCGATGCGGTGCTCGCCGGCCGCACGCCGACGATGGCGGACATGGCGTCGCTGCCGCGCACCCGGGCGGTCGTCGCGGAGGCGATCAGGCTCTATCCGCCGGCCTGGATCCAGGGCAGGCGCCTCCTCGCCGATGTCGAGGTGGCCGGCTGGACCATTCCCGCGGGAGCGCTCACCTTCGCGAGCCAGTTCGCACTGCATCGCAGCCCCCGCTGGTGGGAGTCCTCTCTCGCCTTCCGTCCCCAGCGCTGGATCGATGCCGATGGTGCCTTCAGCGAGGATGCCCCCGGGCAGCCGCGGGGCGCGTGGTTCCCCTTCGGCTGGGGCAACCGTCGCTGCATCGGCGAGCAGTTCGCCTGGACCGAGGCCACCTTGGTGCTCGCGACGCTGGCTCAGCGCTGGGCGCCGCAGCTCATGCCCGGCGCTGACGTCACGCCGATGCCCGCCGTGACGCTGCGCACGCGCAACGGCATGCCGATGGTCCTGCGCCGCCGCTAGGCGGACAGTCCGGGGCCCTTGGCCGCGATTCCCTTGGCGCTTGTGGTGCGCGCGCGGTCGGCCGCCTCGCGGCCGGCCCGCGACGCGTTCCCGCCCCGCCGGGTGACGCCGCCGGAGTAGCCGCTCCAGCGACCCCGAGCCGTGGAGGCCTGGCGATAGAAGGACCGCACCTCGGTCTCCTTGCCGCGCAGGACGAGCGCGCCGGTGGTGGCGACTGCTGTGCCCCCGGGGACTTCCGCGGGGATCTCGACGCGCTGTCGCTCGGCCTCGGCGAGGACCTCATCGCGTGCTTCCTGAAGCCGATCGCCGATCCGGTCGATGAACGCGCGATAGAACGCCGCTCGTGCCGTCTGCGCCGTGTGCGGCTTGCGCCAGCCATCACGCGAGATATAGGTGTCGCCCTTCCACTCCCCGATCGCCAGCCAGGTGGTCGCGGACGACGTCATCTGGGTAGCCAGCGATCCGAAGAGTGCCTCCGCCAGCTCGATGTCGCTCGGCATGCCGTAGGCGATGACGTAGGTCGAGTTGTGCGCGATATCGACCTGGAGGGAGTTGCACTGGCCGACGGTGACGAAGAGGCTCACCAGATGGGTGTTGGCCCGCTTGCCACGCTCGCCGATGGTGATCGTCACGCTCACAGGCTGCTCGCGCGCCTCGCGTCGGGCAGTGAGCGCGCGGGCGACCGCGAGGTCGACGCTTGCCTGGGTCGCGAGCGCCTGGGCCTTGGCGAGATAGGCCTCGGCCTCATGGGGGTTGTCGCTGCGCTCCGCCTTGGCGAGCAGGGCAGCGATGCGGTCGAGGTGACTCATCGCGTGCGCTCCGCCACGGGGATGCCCGCGCCGTCGAATGCCGCGCGCAGCAGCAGGGCGGCCTCCGGCCCGAGGACGATCTCGGCGAGGAGCACCTCCTCGCCGCAGAACTCCGGGCCGTGAGCAGCTGCGCCAGGATGGGCATGGGCGACCACATGATGCGTGACCTCGTGCAGAACGACCGATTCGCGGGCCGCCCATCGCTCGCCCACCGCACCCGCGAGCGGCAGAGCGATGACTCCGTCGGAGTAGTGCGCCCTGCCCGTGCCCGCACGCTCGCGCACGCGCACGGGCGGCAGGCCGGGCCAACGCGTGATGACGCCGATGAGGCCCAGCACGGCATCGACATAGCGCTTCACGGAGTCGATGTCGGCGAAGCGACGCTCCTGCGGGATGTGCAGAGGCGAGCCGAAGAAGTCCACGCTGCCACCGCGCGCGAGCTGGCGTGCCCACTGCTCCTCCGCGGCATACACGGCGGAGCGGTGCTGGTCACGTGGCGTCACGGGGCCACCGTATGCGCGGCCACATGCTCTCCGTCAACGCCGCGCGGGGACCTGTGGATGACGACGACTGGATGACGGCGGCGCACCCAGGCAGGAGCGTGCTCACGGAGGATCGAGGAGAGAGCGCAGCTCGGCGTCCAGCGCGTCCGCGTCCACGATCACGTCGGCCGCCAGGGGCCTGCGAATCTCAGGGGAAGGCGCATGGGCATCGGTGCGGTCCACCACGAGGACGACCGCGGTGAACCCGTGCAGATGATTGGCTCCTCCCACGGGACCGATCTCCCCGGCCGCGAAGAATCCGCCGACCGCTCGGGTGCCTAGCCCCTCGCGGATGATCGCGCCGTCGTGATCCGAGGTCGTGAACATCGCTCCGCCGCGGCCATTGCACGTGAAGACATACGCACCGACGGGATCGGTCGAGTCGTGCGCGAGGCGCACCACCGACACCAGGTCCGCCTCGGCGGAGTCGGCGTCGCGCAGATGAAGTCTCACGACCGCGCCCACGGGCACGTCGTCGCCGACCGTCACCGCACCCGTCTCGGCATCGACGCCGAGAATGCCGCGGATGACGTAGTCGGCGGCATGCGTGCCATCGATCGTGTCATCGCGCGCGATTCCCACATGCAGCCCGCGCACCGCGAGGGCCTGATCGCCGTCGTCCAGCGCTGCCACGACATCGCGTAGCCGCTCGAGTGCGGGCCTCCCCGCGAGCTCGCCGACCGTCATGCCCGACGCTGCCGTCACCGTCATGGGATCCCCGATGGGCCGACAGCCCTGGCTCACCACGACGCGGACGGGGGCGGCTGAGTCGAGGAGCACGCCGACTCCCCCATTGTCGAAGACCGCGCCGTCGAGCAGCAGGCGCGAGTCCCCGCGACGCGCGCCGCCCGACACGAGGCCGCCGACGACGGGCAGGGGCCCGTCCACGCGCGCGAAGGCCGCGACGACCTCGTCAGCGGGAAGGGTCCAGGGGTCGGCGAGGAGTACGGCGAGTCGATCGTCGTCGTCGAGCTCGGGCAATCCGGTAAGTGCGAGGCCTCCGTGCGGCGCGGGGACAGTGGCGAGACGGAAGCCGCGCGGACGCGATCCGGGCAGGTGCGCCAGCCACACGGAGATGGCCGGCTGCATCTCGACGGACGCACCGCCTCCCCTCTCATCGCCGCCGATGACACCGTGGGCACTGGAGCCCACGACCACGCAGTCGGGCCACTCCTCCGTGATGAGGGCAGACGCGTGGGCGAGCGCGCGACCCGCAGCCAGCGGCTCACCCGGGGCACTCACTTCGACGACCGCGAGTGTCGCGGGCGCCGCGAGCGCATCGAGGGCCGCGCGGACGGCATCGGGAACGGAGGTCTCCAGTCCCCGACGCAGAGCGACCGCGCACCTGGCCTCATCAGACCGGTCCCCGTGAGATCGGTCCTCGTTCGGGCCTCC
>JAPOKX010000110.1 GCA_029977425.1 Actinomycetota bacterium | reverse complement strand
GCTCATGCCCGGCACGTAGGCACCGCCCGCGGTGCTGCTGCCGAAGACGAGCGTGACCGTGGGGATTCCCGCGGCCGACAGCTGCGTGAGGTTCTTGAAGCTCGCACCGCCGGGCACGAAGATCTCTGCCTGCTTGGGCAGGTCCGCGCCTCCTGACTCGGTGAGGCTCACCAGCGGCAGCCGATTGACACGCGCGATCTCCATCGCACGCAGGCCCTTGGCAACCGATGTGGGTCCCTGCGATCCGCCCTTCACCGTGGGGTCGTTGGCCACCACCACGCACTCCGTGCCGTGCACGCGGCCGATGCCCGTGACGACGCCTCCGCCGAGTGGATCGTCAGTGCCCCAGCCGGCGAGCGGACTCAGCTCGAGGAAGGGCGAGCCGCGATCGAGCAGCAGGTTGATGCGCTCGCGCGGGAGGAGCTTGCCGCGCCCGCGGTGGCGCGCCACCGTCTTGGCGTTCTTCTCCGGATCGCTGCTGCCACCCCCAGCGACGACCTTGGCCAGGAGGCCATCGATCTCGCCGAGGGCCTCGAGCATGGCCGTGCGATTGGCCGCCGTGACGGCGGGATCGAGCCGGGAGCGCAGGACGGGCGCCATGGACTTGACGCTAGCGTCAAGTTGACGCCGGCGTCAAGTAGGGCTGTACGAGGCGACCGCGCGACCGGCAGGATGGGCGCATGACTCACGACCCGCTCAGCCAGTGGACGGCTGTCGCCCGACAGGCCCTGGCCACCGACCTCGGCGTGGACATCCCCGAGGTCGACGCGCAGCTCCTCCTCGACGTCGCGCGCGATGCAGCCCACGCGGTCGATCGACCCGCGGCGCCGATCACGACGTTCCTCCTGGGATACGCCGTCGCCAAGGCAGGGGACGACAAGCTCAACGAGGCAGCGCACGCACTCATGCGTCTCAGCGGGGAGTGGGACCTCGGCCTGCATCGCGAGTGACCGCCGGCCAGCGGGTGCACACACGCAAGCCGCCGTCCTCACCTGATTCGATCCAGGCGTCGCCGCCTGCAGCGAGGGCGGACTCGCGCACGAGTGCAAGTCCGAGCCCGCTGCCTCCGGGCACCGCCCGGGCACCGCGCGTGAAGCGATCGAAGATGAGCGCGCGCTCCGCTTCCGGGATGCCCGGTCCGTCATCCTCGACGTCGATACGCACGAAGTCGCCGTCGCGCGCGACTCCCACCGTGACGCGTGACCGGGCGTAGGCGAGGGCGTTGCCGACGAGCTCGTCGACGACCCGGTCCACTGCTCCGCGCGGTGCCAAGGCCAGGACCCCGTCGTCAGCCACTGACATGCCGAGGGTGATATCCCGCGCTGCCGCAGCCGCCTCGGCATGCGCGACCCGGTCGACCGCGACAGCCCCGGCGTCCACCGGCTCGGCGCCCTGCCCTGCGTCGCTGCGAGCGAGCGCGAGGATCTGGTCGATGCGGCGATTGAGCCGGTCTACCTCCGAGATCGCCGCCGCCGCATCGCGTCGGATGACCTCATCCGACGAGGTGTCCTCGATCGCCTCCAGGCGCAGGCGCACGCCGGTGAGCGGGGTGCGCAGGTGGTGGGAGGCGTCTGCTGCCACCTGCTGCTGGCGGCGCAGCAGCCGTGCGAGGCGCTCGGCAGTGCGATTGAGGGTCCGCGCGACCACGCGCACCTCGGGCGGACCCTTCGCCTCATCGGCCCGCGCCTCGAGATCCTCCGGCAGCTCCTCGGCCACCTCGGCGACACGCCGCAGCGGCCCCGCGATCGACGTGGCGATGATCCAGGCGATGAGGGCGGCCGCGACGACCACGGCGGCGACGAATGCTGCGAGTGACCAACGCGTGCGCTGGATCACCGAGTCCACCTGAGACTCCGGTAGCGACAGGCGGCTCGCCGCCACGATGCGTTCGTCCTTGACCACGGGTGCTGCGACGTAGCGAAGGTCCACTCCGAGGGTCGCGGAATACCTCACGTCGGAGGAGAGCTGTCCGGCGAGCGCGTCCGTGATCTCCGGTCGGTCGAAGGACCTGTCCAGCGCCGTCTGTTCCGAGTCGGCCATGAGCTGCAGGTCCGTGCCGACGACGACCACGCGCGCGCCCGTACGCTGCGCGACCTCTTCGGCAGTCGCCTGCCACTCGGACTCCGGTTGGGAGGACAGGACCGAGGCCGTGGTCATGGCCTCCACCTCGAGATCGGACACGAGGGCGGCGCGCTGATCGTTGTCCACGATGAGCGCCATCGGCACCGCAAGGCCCAGGGCGACGAGGGCCACCAGTCCTGTCATGGCCAGAACGAGTCGGCGCGTCACCGGCCTGAGCCAACCTCATCAGCCAGCCGGTAGCCGACTCCGCGCACCGTCTCGATCGCCGCCGGGTCAGGCAGCTTGCGCCGCAACGAAGAGACATGCACATCGAGGGTCTTGCCAGAGCCGTGCCAGACGGGATCCCACACGCGCGAGAGGAGTTCCTGGCGAGGTACGACGCGCCCCGGCTCCTCGGCGAGCACCGCCAGCAGGTCGAACTCCTTGGCGGTGAGGTCGAGCGACACTCCATCGAAATCCGCCTGACGCCTGGACTTGTCGATGTGCACGCGTCCCGCGTCCAGGCTCGCCTCGACACGACGACGGCGACTCACGGCGCGAATGCGCGCGCTGAGCTCACGGACGGAGAAGGGCTTGACGACATAGTCGTCGGCCCCGAGCTCGAGGCCGACGACGCGATCAGTCTCGTCGCCGCGTGCCGTCACGATGATGATCGGCACCTCACAGGTCGCACGCACGGACCGCAGGACATTGAGCCCGTCATCGTCTGGCAGGCCCAGATCAAGGAGCACTACGTCGGCTTCACGGGCCGCCGTCACTGCCTGCGCGGCGTAGGCGACGTGATCGACGTCGAGCCCGTGGCGCCTCAAGCCCTCGACGAGGGGCTCGGCGACAGCGGGATCGTCCTCGACGACCAGCACCTTCACGCTGAAGTCCTTCCCGATAGTGACCCCATGGTCGCAGGCGCGGGCCACTGATCACGTCCCCGGCGCCAGCCCTTACCTGGACTTCACCTAGTCGGCGGGGTTACCTGTCCTCGCCTGCCTACCCTGAGGGAGTGAGGCCTTCGCTCGTTGCCGCGACCATCGCGACAATCCTCGCCCTCGGCGTCGCCGTGGGAGCCGCCGTCATGACCCTGACTGCCTCGGAGCCACCACCCGCGCCACACACGGTGGTCGACGTGGAGGATTCCCGGCCCGTGCCCACGCCATCGCCCACGCCATCCGACAGCGCCAGCGACGACAGTCGCGATGATGACGACAGTCGCGATGATGATGCCAGCGACGATCACGCTGACGACGACGCTGGTGGCGAGGACGACGACTGACGCGTGGCGCCATCACTTCGCGACGAAGAGGGCGTTGCGCGGGCACGCCCGAATCGCTCGGGACGCCTGATCGGCCTCAGGGCCCTCGAGTTCGTCGCCGGACACGAGGGGGTAGCCCCAGGGATCGAGTTGGATCACGTCGGGCGCCTGGTGGGCGCACATGCCGAGCCCGTCGCAGGCTGCTGGATTGATCGCGAGCCTCATGAGCCGAAGACCTCCTGTGCCGACATGGCCATGCGCACGGCACCATCGGGATGACGGCAGGCCCCACGCCCGGAGACGAGGTCGCCGATGCGTCGTGCCTCGCCGCCATCGCGGCCGCGAGCGGTGCGGCGTAGCGCATCGGCCAGCGCCGGCAGGCCGAAGATGCAGGGTCCGCACTGGCGGGCCGACTGCTCGGCGAGCCAGTCGAGGATCGCCACGCTCTCCTGCAGGCCGTCGCGCCCCTTCGGGAGCAGGTGCACGATGCCCGCGCCCAACGACAGCCCGGCGGCGCGCAACTCCCATGGATCGACCGACATGCCGCCAAGGTGGGTCCACGGCACCCAGGTGCCGCCCATGCCGCCCAGCAGGACTGCCCGCGGCTCGGGCGCGCCCGCCGTGGCGAGCACATCGGCGAAGGTCATGGTCGCATCGGTCTCGAGGACCGTGCGGCGCACGAAGTCGAGCGGTGCCGCCGACTCGGCGACGGTGACGAGCGAGGTCGCGACCGGGTTGGCTCCCAGCGCAAGGAGTCCCAGGCGCGCGTGCGTCTCGGCGTTGTGCACGAGCACGGCAGGCCCTTCGCCCCAGGGGCGCACGCGATCGCGGCTGAACTGCGGGAGCGCGGGGCCACCGCGGACGGCGCTGATGACCGATGAGGCCTCGCCGCCGACGTAGCCCTCGGGGGCCAGCAGCATCCGCACGCGCACGTTGAGTTCATCGCGCCGCTCGCGCACTGCCTCGGCCATGGAGGCGCGGCTCGCCCCCGCAGACTCGTGGAGCCAGATGACGACCTCGCGCGCGCGGATCGCGTCCGCGACGGCGAGTGCGCCCTCGAGCACGAGGTGGGGACGCGTCTGCAGCAGCGCCATGTCCTTGGCGGATCCGGGCTCTCCTTCCGCGCCATTGATGACGACGGTGCCTCCGGGGCCGGCATCACGCGCTGCCGTCAGCTTCCACGCCGCGGGCACATGCGCGCCGCCGCGACCGGTGAGCTCGCTGCCGGACAGGGCGTCCGCGAAGGCGCTGCCGGTGAGTACCGGCATCTCCCGCCGCGCGCGATGCGTGGCGAGGTTCTCGATATCGCCGTGGAGCGGCAGGGCGCACACTGAGCCGGGGTAGACGAGTGGTTGCGCGAGCAGGTGATCCGCACCTGTCGTGAGGTCAAGGTCGAGCGTGCTCATGCGAGCACCTCCTCACGTGGCATGCGCTCCTCGCGCAGGTCGTCGAGCTGGTCCTGTGGAGTGCGCACCATCACGCGGCGCACGACGAAGATGAGGACCGCGGCGCCAGTCACGACGTACATCCACATCCAGGCAGGTGTGTCGCTGCCCG
>JAPOKX010000010.1 GCA_029977425.1 Actinomycetota bacterium | reverse complement strand
CACGTCGAGGACGCCTACGCCAACATCGCCATGCCCGAGATCCTGGCTCGGGCGGGCTTGTCGACGCGCGACGCAGCACTCGCGACGGAGCTCGCCTATGGCACCCTGCGCTGGCAGGGGCTCTATGACGCGATCCTCGCGGAGTGCGTCGATCGGCCTCTCGGCGAACTCGACGGCCGACTGCTCGACGTGCTCCGCCTTGGCACCCATCAGATCGTCAACATGCGCATCCCCGCGCATGCCGCGGTGGGGGAGACGGTGGACCTCGCGCGCAACGTGGTCGGCGAGGGACCCGCCCGCTTGGCCAATGCGGTGCTGCGGCGCGTCGTGGACGGGGGCGACCTCGAGGCGTGGCGAGAGCGCGTCGCCGTCGGCCCCGATGCGCTCGCGATCGCGACCTCGCACCCGCGATGGATCGTCACGGCGCTGGGCGAGGCGCTCGCACGCCATCGCGGGGCGCCGGACCCGGACGGCCTGCGTGCGCTGCTCGATGCCGACAACACTCCTGCTCGCCCTTCGCTCGTGGCGCGGCGCATGCCGGTCGAGGAGCTTCTCGCCCTGCCGGGAGTCGAGCCGGGGCGCTGGTCGCCGCTGGCGGCCACCCTTGCCGAGGGCCGGCCCGACGAGATGTCGGTCGTCCGCGACGGCCGCGCGGGGGTGCAGGACGAGGGAAGTCAGCTTGTCGCGCTCGCGCTGGTCGATGTCCCCGTCGACGGGCCGGATGCCACCTGGGTCGACCTCGCCGCCGGTCCTGGCGGCAAGGCCGCGCTGCTCGCCCGCTTCGCCCGCGAGCGCGGCGCCCGACTCATCTGCGTGGAGCCGCACGCCCATCGGGCCGAGCTCGTGCGCAAGGCACTCGGTCCCGATGCCGCGGAGGTGCGCGTCGCGGACGGCCGAGACGCGATCACGCCCGGCACCGCCGACCGCGTGCTCCTCGATGCGCCCTGCACCGGCATCGGTGCCCTGCGCCGTCGCCCCGAGGCGCGCTGGCGGCGTACCCCACAGGACCTCGCCACTCTCGGTCCCCTGCAACGCGGACTGCTGGATGCGGCCATCGACGCGGCACGCCCGGGGGGAGTCATTGCGTACTCCACGTGCTCGCCGCACGTGGTGGAGACGGACCTGGTCGTGGACGACGTGCTGCGCAAGCGATCCGATGTCGCACTCATCGACGCGAGGCCGTTCCTGCCGGGCGTGCCCGACCTCGGTCCCGGCCCCACCGTGCGACTGTGGCCGCACGTGCACGGCACCGACGGGATGTTCCTGGCGCTGCTCCGCCGTCGGTAGCATGCCGTCATGGCGCTCCGCGCGACTGATCCGCGCATCTCGACCTGGCTCATGGCTGCTACGTACGCCGTTGCCGCGCCGGGTATAGCGATCGGCATGTACACGGTCTTCCTCGACCCTCCGTCACTGACCTGGGCGGCGCTGCTCACGGTGGGTGCGGGAGGAATCCTGTCCTTCTTCCGGCATGCGGTCTTCCACCGCAGTGACGCTGCTCGGATGGGGTGGGACTACGGCACCACCAACGCGTTCCAGATCGAGACTGGCCTGGCCAATCTGGCATGGGGACTCGTGGCCGTCCTCGCCGTCATTCTCGGGTGGGGCATCGTCGCGGAAGGTGCGACGTTCCTGGTCTTCGGCCTCTACATGATCGGCGCGGCCGTCGCCCAGGTGGTCTATAGGCGCGGGCTGCGTGTGGCCCTGCTGTCTGTGGCCTTCGGCGGGTTCATGACCTTCCTCGGGTTCGCCGGCATTCTCGCGGCTTAGCCTGCCGCGCCCAGGCACACGGTCACCGGCGGACTCGCTACCCTGCGCAGGTGGGCATTCAGATCTCCCCGAGCATCCTCTCGGCCGATTTCGCCCGCCTGGGCGAGGAGATCGCGCGCGTTCCCGACGCCGACTGGATCCACGTCGATGTCATGGACAACCACTTCGTCCCCAACCTCACGGTGGGACTTCCCGTCGTGGAGAGCCTCCTGGGCGCGACGTCCATCCCGCTCGACTGCCACCTCATGATCACCGACCCCGACCGGTGGGCGCCGGGCTACGCCGAGGCGGGCGCGCGCAGCGTGACCTTCCACGCCGAGGCAGTGCATGCCCCCGTCCGTCTGGCCCGCACGTTGCGCGGCCTCGGGGCGCGTGCGGGGCTTGCGGTCAACCCCGCGACGCCGATCGCGCCGTACGCCGATCTCCTGCCCGACCTCGACATGCTGCTCATCATGTCCGTGGAGCCGGGCTTCGGCGGGCAGCCCTTCCTCGACATGGTCCTGCCCAAGATCGCCGAGGCGCGCGAGATGGTCCGCCGCTACGGAGGCGACGTCTGGGTGCAGGTGGACGGCGGCGTGAGCGAGGCCACCATCGACCGCTGCGCGGCAGCGGGAGCCGATGTCTTCGTCGCAGGCTCCGCTGTCTTCGGCGCCGACGATCCCGATCGCATGGTGCGGACGCTCCGCGAGATGGCCGCCGCCGCCTCGGGGGAGTAGTCGTGGCCGAAGCCGTCGAGCGCGAGGCCATGCTGCGCGCGATCGCGCTCGCTCGCTCGATCGACATTCCCGACGGCCCCAACCCTCGAGTGGGATGCGTGATCGTCGATGGGGAAGGTCGCACCGTCGGCGAGGGAGTCCACCGCGGTGCCGGCACAGCCCATGCCGAGGTCGATGCCCTCGCGCAAGCCGGTGCCGCGGCGCGGGGCGCCACCGCCATCGTCACGCTCGAGCCGTGCAACCACACCGGGCGCACGGGCCCGTGCAGCGAGGCTCTCCTCGCGGCGGGGGTCGCGCGCGTGGTCTATGCCCAGGCCGATCCTCATGCGATCGCGGCCGGAGGCGCCGATCGACTGCGAACCGCCGGCGTCGACGTGGAGGGCGGGCTGCTCGCGGAGCAGGCTGCGGCGATCAACGAGGCGTGGACCCATGCGGTCTCCACCGGCCGACCCTTCGTGACGTGGAAGGTCGCCGCGACCCTCGATGGCCGCGTGGCCGCCGCGGACGGGACCAGTCGCTGGATCACCGGTGAGGCGGCGCGCGCCGAAGTTCACCTGTGGCGCCGTCGCTGCGATGCGATCGCCGTCGGCACGGGCACGGCCCTGGCGGACGACCCGCAACTCACGGCGCGCGATGCGCAGGGCGCACTGGCGGGCCATCAACCGCTCCGGGTCGTCGTAGGACTGAGCGACATCCCCGCGAGCGCCCGCGTGCTCGATGCCGCCGCGCCCTCGCTTCACCTGCGCACTCGCGACCCCGCGGAGGTGCTCGCCACGCTGGCCCAGCTCGAGGTGCGTCATCTCCTTCTCGAAGGCGGCCCTCGGCTCGGCGCCGCATTCCTCGCTGCGGGCCTGGTCGACGAGGTGGTCTGGTACGTCGCGCCGGTGCTTCTGGGCGCGGGCAGCACCGCCGTCGCGGACTGGGGGGTCACGACCCTGGGCGAGGGCGTGCGCCTGAGGGACGTGCGCGTCGAGCAGGTGGGCGAGGATGCGAGGATCAGCGGGCGCATCTGACGAGGAGGTCCCGTGTTCACCGGCATCGTCGAGGAGGCGGGCGAGATCACCGAGGTGGTCCACCTGCCTGACGAAGCCCTGCGCATCGTCGTGCGCGGGCCCGTCGTCACCGAGGGCACCCGGCTCGGAGACTCCATCGCCGTCAATGGCGTGTGCCTCACGGTCACCGAGGTGGCTCACGACACATTCGCGGCCGATGTCATGCGTGAGACCCTCGTGCGCAGTTCCCTGCGCGACGCGGGACCGGGCACGCGGGTCAACCTCGAGCGGGCAGTCCTGCCCACCTCTCGCCTGGGCGGGCACATCGTGCAGGGTCACGTCGACGGCACCGGCACTCTCCTGTCCCGGACGAGTTCCGAGCACTGGGACGTGCTGCGCTTCGCGGCCCCGTCGGCCCTCGCGCGCTACATCGTGGACAAGGGCTCCATCGCGATCGATGGAGTGTCGCTGACTGTCTCGGCCGTCGATCCCAGCGGCGCCTGGTTCGAGGTATCGCTGATCCCGACGACCCTGGCCCTCACGACGCTGGGCGACCGTGAAGTGGGACATGTCGTCAACCTGGAGGTCGACGTCATCGCGAAGTACGTCGAGGGCCTCATGCGCCACGGCGGCAGTCATGACTGAGTCCTGCGGCAGCCCCGATGCCGCTGCGGCCGCGCTGGCCGCCGGTCGTGTCGTCGTGATCGTGGACGACGGCGACGAGTTGGCGGGCGAGCCTGGCGGCGGAGACCTCGTCCTCGCCGGTGCTCGCGCCCAGAGTGCGACTGTGGCCTTCCTGTCCCGACACGGCGCGGGCTGCGAGCAGGCCGCCGCGGCCGGCGAAGTCCTCGACCGCCTCGAGTTGCCGCCCATGGCCCTGGCCGCCGACGGTCGACCATCGGCTGCAGCGGTCACCGTCGATGCCCGCGTCACGGCCAGCGGGGGAGTGACCGCCGAGGACAGGGCGCTGACGCTGCGCATGCTGGCCGATCCCGCCACCCGGCCGATCGACCTCCTCCGCCCGGGCCACGTGGCGCCGGTGCGTGCGATGCCCGGCGGCGTCCTGCGGCGCCCCGGCCGCCCTGAGGCCGCCGTGGACCTTGCGGTGCTCGCGGGCCTGGAGCCGGTCGCCTTGCGCGTGGAACTCGCCGCGGACTCCGGGGACATGCTCACCCCCGACCAGGCCCGGGAGTTCGCCCTGGCTCATGAGCTGGAGTGCGTGGCGATCAGCGCCCTCATCGCCCACCGGCGGCGCGGAGAGCGCCATGTCGAGCGCGGAGCCGAAGCGGTGCTCTCCACTGAGTTCGGCGCATTCCGGGCCATTGACTACCGCAATCGCCTCGACGGAATCGAGCATGTGGCGCTCGTCGCCGGCGACATCGGCGATGGCGAGCAGGTGCTCGTGCGGGTGCACTCCGAGTGCCTCACCGGTGACATCCTCGGCTCCCTGCGCTGCGACTGCGGTCCTCAGCTCCAGGCCGCGATGGCGGCCGTGGCGGGCGAGGGGCGCGGAGTGGTGCTCTACCTGCGCGGACATGAGGGTCGGGGCATCGGGCTGCTCCATAAGCTCCAGGCCTACCAACTCCAGGACACCGGCCGCGACACCGTCGACGCCAACCTCGACCTCGGCCTTCCCGCGGACGCCCGCGACTACGGCATCGGCGCGCAGATCCTCACCGATCTCGGGGTCCGCTCCATGCGATTGCTCAGCAACAACCCGGCCAAGAGAGCGGGACTCGAGGGGTATGGCCTGTCCATCGCCGAGCGCGTCCCCCTGGTCGTGGCCCCGAACGAGCACAATGCCCGTTACCTCGCGACGAAGGCTGCGCGGATGGGCCACGACTATCAGGACGCCGAGGGCGACAGGAGCGAGACATGAGCGGCAGCGGTGCAGCGAGGATGAGCACGGACGGCGCCGATGGCATGCGTGTCGACATCATCGCCGCGTCCTGGCACGACGAAGTGATGAACGGCCTGATCGCGGGTGCCGAGTCTGTCGTGCGCGACGCCGGATGCGACTGGCGCCTCCACCGCGTTCCCGGTGCCTTCGAGTTGCCTGTCGTGGCCGCGGCGAGGGCGCGGGCAGGAGTCGAGGCGATCGTCGCGCTCGGAGTCGTCATCCGAGGGGGCACCCCCCACTTCGAGTACGTCTGCGATGCCGCCACCTCGGGGCTCGCCCGCGTGGCGCTCGACACGGGAGTCCCCGTGGGATTCGGCCTCCTCACGTGCGATGACGAGGCCCAGGCACTCGACCGGGCTGGGCTCGCGGGCTCACGCGAGGACAAGGGCCGCGAGGCAGCCGAAGCGGCTATCGCCACAGCGTTGCTCCTGCGTCGCGTGCGCACGCCCTAGGCTGGGACGCATGAAGACCTTCGACGAGCTGTACGCCGAGCTTCAGGAGAAGGCGGCCTTCACGGACGGCGGCGGCAATACCCGTCGGTTGCTCGACGAGGGCGTGCATGCCATCGGGAAGAAGGTCGTCGAGGAGGCAGCCGAGGTGTGGATGGCGGCCGAGCACGAGGGTCGCGAGCGCACCGCCGAGGAGATCGCGCAACTGCTCTACCACGCCCAGGTCCTCATGATCGCCTCCGGCGTCTCGCTGAGCGACGTCTACGAGCGGCTCTGACGTGCTGCGCGTCGCACTGCCCAATAAGGGGCAGCTCTCCGATCCCGCCCGCGAGATGCTGCGCGAGGCCGGCTACCTCCATTCGTCCGCCGCGCGCGAGCTGGTCGTGCAAGACCCCGACAACGACGTGGAGTTCTTCTTCCTGCGCCCGAAGGACATCGCCGTCTACGTCGGGGAGGGCACCCTCGATGTCGGCATCACCGGACGCGACATGCTCCTCGACTCAGGAGCCGATGCCGAGGAGCTGACGACTCTCGGATTCGGCGGCTCCACCTTCCGGCTCGCGGCCCCGGCGGGCGTCGCCTCCCGCGTCGAGGACCTCGCTGGGCGTCGTATCGCCACGTCCTACCCGGGCGTCCTCGCGGCCTACCTGGCCGAGGCCGGCATCGATGCGCGCATCGTGCGCCTCGATGGTGCGGTGGAGAACGCCGTCCGACTCGGCGTCGCGGATGCCGTCGCGGACGTCGTCGCCACGGGCACCACCCTGCGCCAGGCGGGCCTGGAGATCCTCGGTGATCCGATCCTCGTGAGCGAGGCGCTCGTCGTGCGTCGCCGCGGGGCACCTGACGACCCCGCCGTCGACACGTTCGTGCGCCGACTGCACGGCGTCATGGTGGCGCGCTCCTACGTGCTGGTCGACTACGACATCCGCGCGGCCCAGGTCGACGCCGCGTGCGCCATCACGCCCGGCTTCGAGTCGCCCACTATCTCGTCGTTGCATGACCCGGCTTGGGTCGCCGTGCGGGCGATGGTCCCGCGCCGCGAGGTGCACCAGGTCATGGACGAGCTGTACGACCTCGGGGCGAGAGGCATTCTCGTCACGGCGATCCACGCCAGCCGCCTGTGAGCGAGTCGCCTGTGAGCGAGTCGCCGGGGACAGGGCCGGCGCCGCGCGGCGTAGAGGGTCTCGGCCGCAGCATCGAGACACCGGCAGCGTTCGCAGGAGACGACGGTCGGGCCGATCCTCGGTGGGAGGCGGCGTATGCCGACGCGGCTCACGTGGAAGCTCTCCTGCGCTCGGGCGTGCGGCTGCTGGTGCCCATCGTCGCCGTGCTGGACGAAGCGGATGCCGAGACGGGGGCCGACAAGTCCAGCCACATGGCCAGCGTGAGCCTGGTCCAGCCCGATGGAAGGCGCGGCCTCCTGGCCTTCACGGGGGTCGAGTCGCTCGCACGCTGGGACCCCGCTGCTCGCCCGGTGCCGGTGACCTCGCACCAGGTCGCGGCAGCGGCACTCGACGAGGGTGCCGACGGCGTGCTCGTCGATCTGGCCGGCCCGGTGCGCTTCGCCATCGACGGGGAGCTCCTGCGCGAGCTAGCCAAGGGGATCACGCCCGAGACCTGAGCCGCCGCGGATCTCTCAGCGACTGCCGCCGCGCGGGTCTCCCACCGCGCGCCGCGCGGATCTCCCACCGCTTTCACTAGCGCATCCTTAACCGCGTTCGGACCCTCCCCACACGCGGTTAAGGATGCGCTAGTGGAGTCTGGAGGCGGGGTAGCGCGAGGCCGGGCGCGTGATCACCCTCGGAGAGTGAGTCGTTCCCCAGGACCCTCGCCCGGCGGGTCCGGGAGGGGTGACGCCTCGCGGAAGGCGCGCTGCAGCGCGGCCAGGCCATCGCGAAGGGGCGCGGCATGCTGCGAGCCGAGGTCGGGGGCGGCGGCGGTGACCAAGCCGGCCAGGGCAGTGATGAGGATGCGAGCCTCGGCAAGATCGACCTCCTCCTCGGCGTGCGGACCCTCTCCGAGTCCGCAGCGGATGGCCGCGGCGGTCATGAGGTGCACGGCGAGGGTCGAGACCACCTCGACGGCAGGGACCTCGGCCAGATCGCGGGCGGCGGCGGGGGTGCCCCCATGGGACTCATCGTGGGTGTCGGTCACCAGGCCAGCCTGCCAGGGGGCCGGCCCGGCCCGGCGGCCCGGCGGGGCCGCCCCCGTCGACTGGGTCTGCTCGACTGGGTCTGCGGGAGGAGCGCCTCCGTCGGGCTGGTAGCCTTGGCCGCGTTCGGCTGCCCCGCGCAGCCCGCGAAGCGGAACTCGGTTCCCACCTGCCGCCCCCGGGTGTCAGGTCACGATGGCCCTGCTGTGGGCCCTGTCGTGCCGAGCCCTCGCGTCGAGGGCAATCCTCGAGAGCAACGCCGATGACGGTCATCGGCGAGTGACGTCGAGGAGGCGCCATCAGCGTCGAGCCCCGGATCAACGACCGGATCCGCGTCCCTGAGGTGCGACTCGTCGGTCCCCAGGGTGAGCAGGTCGGCATCGTCCGCATCGAGGATGCCCTCCGCCTTGCCCAGGAGTCCGATCTCGATCTCGTCGAGGTCGCGCCCATGGCAAAGCCGCCCGTGTGCAAGCTCATGGACTACGGCAAGTTCAAGTACGAAGCCGCAGTCAAGATGCGCGAGGCGCGCAAGAACCAGGCGCACACCGTCATCAAGGAGATGAAGCTCCGCCCCAAGATCGACCAGCACGACTACGACACCAAGAAGGGTCACGTCGTGCGGTTCCTCAAGGCGGGGGACAAGGTGAAGATCACGATCATGTTCCGCGGTCGCGAGCAGTCCCGTCCCGAACTCGGGCTCAGGCTGCTGGCGAAACTCGCGGAGGATGTGCAGGATCTCGGATTCGTCGAGGCCGCCCCCAAGCAGGACGGTCGCAACATGATCATGGTGCTCGCGCCGCATCGCACCAAGGCGACCAAGATGAGGTCCGCCGATCCTGAGATCGTCGTCGCCGAAGCCTGAGCACGACCCGCCGCCGGCGGGAGCCCCTACCGAGAGGACAGCAATGCCCAAGCAGAAGACCCACAGCGGTGCCAAGAAGCGATTCAAGGTGACCGGCTCGGGCAAGATCACGCACGAGCAGGCCAATCGCCGCCACCTCATGGAGGGCAAGTCCAGCCGTCGCACCCGTCGCCTCATGGCCGACGAGACCGTCAAGCCCGCCGACGTCAAGAAGGTCAAGCGCCTTCTGGCCAAGTGACCCGCACACCCTCGAAGGAGATCCGACATGGCACGCGTGAAGAGAGCAGTCAACGCTCACAAGAAGCGCCGTGAGGTCCTGGAGCAGGCGAGCGGTTACCGCGGCCAGCGCTCCCGGCTCTACCGGAAGGCGAAGGAGCAGGTCACTCACTCGCTCGTCTACGCCTACAACGACCGCAAGGACCGCAAGGGCGACTTCCGTCGCCTGTGGATCCAGCGCATCAACGCCGCTGTCCGCTCGCGCGGCATGACCTACAACCGCTTCATCCAGGGCCTCAAGGCCGCGGATGTGCAGGTCGACAGGCGCATGCTCGCGGAGATCGCCGTGAGCGATCCCCAGGCGTTCGACGCGCTCGTGGAGCTCGCCCGGGCATCGCTGCCCGCCTCCGCTGCGTGATCGCGTCAGCTTCTCCGAGCCGCAATGCCGCCTGAGCTGACCTCGACGCGCTCCGCGCGCGTCACCGAGATCAGGCATCTGCACGACCGAAGGCACCGCGCCGAGCGCGGTGCCTTCGTCGTGGAAGGGCCGCAGGCGGTGCGCGAGGCCCTGGGCTCAGGCATTCAGGAGCTCTTCGTCACGGAGGCTGCGCTCAGCCGCCACGGCGACATCGTCGTCGCGGCTCGCGAGCAGGGGGCTCGCGTCGTCACAGCCGCCGACGATGTGCTCGCCGCCATGGCGGAGACGCGGCAGCCGCAGGGACTCCTCGCCGTGTGCCCCCTCATCGTCCGCGCCCTGCCCGACGTCCTCGGGACGGCAACGCGGGCCGGTGGCGGCGTCCCGCTGCTCGTGGTGCTCGACCGGGTCGCCGATCCCGGCAATGCCGGGACGATCATTCGGTCGGCCGATGCCATGGGGGCCGGGGGAGTCGTCCTCACGGCCGGTTCCGTCGATCCGCACAATGGCAAGTGCGTCCGCTCCACGGCCGGCTCGATCTTCCACCTGCCCATCGCCACCGGCGCGGAGCCTGATGAGGTCATCGCCGCGTGCCGGGCCGCCGGCATCGGGATCGTCCTGGCAGACGCGCACGCCCGCGACGCGCTCGACGATCGCCAGGACCTGCTGCGCTCTCCCGCGGCGTGGGTCTTCGGCAGCGAGGCCCATGGGGTCGATTCCGCATGGCAGGCGGATGCCGCCGGCGTCGTGCGCATCCCCATGACCGGCCATGCGGAGAGCCTCAACCTGGCGGCGGCTGCCGCCATCTGCCTCTACGCCACGGAGCGCGCTCGCGCTTCGGTGAGGGACCAAGGTCCCTCGGACTCGGGCCGTTTCGACGCCTAGGCCGGGACCACTCGGACACGACACTGGAGGTGTCGCGTGACGAGAGGAGACCCATGTCCCATCGCCGTATGTCCCACTATCGGATGCCCATTCTCGAGGAGAGGGGCTTCGTGGTGCTCTCACGCGACAACGTCGTGATCGAGCCCGATGAGTGGAGGAGCCTCGAGTACGTCGACTGGAAGTCCTCGGGCGACACGCGCTTCGCGCCGTTGGCTTCCGCCTACGGCGACATCGAATGCAACGCGTTCTGGCACTTCGATCCGCCCAAGCCCGACAAGGACGGCATCTGGATCGACTCGCAGGTCGATGCCGCACCGACGATCGCCGCCGCTGCGAAGGAGCCCGGCGCCAACGTCGGACGCGTGCGCATCATCGAACTCCAGCCCAACTCCTACGCCGATGCGCTCTACAACAGCCACCTCGACGACAACAACCGCCTCAATGACGAGGGAGGGTGGGTCGTGAGGTCCTTCCGCAACCTCACGGATGACGGCGAGTCCTACATGGTGCTGCGCGAGGACGTGAAGGATCCCTCGACGGAGACGCGCGTCGCGCTCCCGGCCGGTGCGCGCATCATCGTCGACTCGGAGCGGATGTGGCACTCGGTGTGGCACACCGGCGACGAGCCGCGGTATTGCCTCATCACGTCCTACGAGTCGGGACCGGAACTCGAGAAGTGGATCTTCGCGAATGACCCGACCGATGACGTGGATGTCCCTGAACTCGATCCCGCCTTTGCGGCCGAGCAGGAGGCGCAGGCGCAGGCCCGGCGCGACGCCCGCACGGCCCGCTACGGATACGACCCGACAACGGTGATGTCCGAGGCCTGATTCCGGGCAGGTCCCTCCTTCGCGGGGGGAGTGACGCACGTGACATCCGCGTGCCCTGAGCGCGATCCCGCTCGCCCTGGGGGAGAATGAGGAGGCTCCGGACCGGGGTCACCCGGGCCGAGTCCGTCCGGACCGGAATCGCGTGGAGAGGTGCCCCATGAGCTACGTCAAGCTGCCTGAGCTGGAGGAGACCGGCTACGTCGTCCTGGACTCCTACGACCAGTCCCAGGATCCCCAGGAGTGGCTCGACATCGAGTTCGTCGACTGGAAGTCCTCGGGGGACACGCGCTTCGCGCCGCTGGCGTCGGCCTATGGCGACCTGGAGTGCAATGGCTTCTGGCACCACAATCCGCCCAAGACCGACAAGGACGGCGTGTGGGTGGATGCCAACATCGCGCGCGCTCCGCGCCTGAAGGCGCGCGCCGAGGAGCCGGGTGCCAACATCGGCCGGTGCCGAGTGATCGAGTTGAAGCCGAATGAGTACGCCGACTGCATCTGGAACCTCCATCAGGACGACAACAACCGGCTCAATCCTGAGGGCACCGGATGGATCGTCCGCGGCTTCTTCAATCTCACCGACAATCCCGATTCCTACATGATCCTGCGCGAGGACAAGGACGATCCGTCCACCGAGACGCGGATCCCCCTTCCGGCGGGGGCCCAGGTGATCATCGACACGCAGCGCCTGTGGCACGCCGTGTGGCACACCGGCGACGAGCCGCGCTACTGCCTCATCACCTCGTGGGAGTCCGGGCCCGAGCTCGGCGAGTACATCCGGGCCCGCAACCCGCGCTCCCGCGTGGACAACGCCCCCCTCGACCCCGCCGTGATCACGGCTGCCCAGGAGTCCGTGGCGCGCCGCCGGGCCGAGAAGGAGGCCGCTTCGGGCGCCATGGTCGACGTGATGAGTGAGGCCTGAGGCGATTTCGCCGTGCTCGCCCTCCGCGGGTAGCGTGGAGGAAACAACGACCCGCGGGTTCGCGGGTGACCCGGGAAGGTGATCGTGACGTCCGCTGCCCCCGCGACGGTGTCCGACGATGACGTGTTGGATGCCCTCGAGGCCGAGGCCATCCACGTCTACCGCGAGGTAGCCGGTGCCTTCAGGCGCCCGGTCCTCCTCTACTCGATCGGCAAGGACTCCTCGGTGCTGCTGCGCCTGGCCCAGAAGGCCTTCGCACCGGCCCCCATTCCCTTCAAGGTCATGCACATCGACACGACCTGGAAGTTCCGGGAGATGATCGAGTTCCGCGAGCGCATGCGCGAGGAGCTTCAACTCGACCTCAAGGTGCAGACCAACCTCGAGGCAGTCGCCCAGGGCGTGACGCCCTTCACCCACGGCACTCACGAGTACACCCGCATCATGAAGACCGTCGCGCTGCGTGAGGGGCTCGACGAGCTCCAGGCAGACTGCGCCATCGGGGGTGCGCGCCGCGATGAGGAGAAGTCGCGCGCCAAGGAGCGCATCTTCTCCCTGCGCGAGCCGGGGCACCGCTGGGATCCGCGCAAGCAGCGTCCGGAGTTCTGGCGCACGGCCAACACGATGCTGGCCGAGGGCCAGACCATGCGCGCATTCCCCATCAGCAACTGGACGGAATTCGACATCTGGCGCTACATCCGGCGCGAGAACATCCCGATCCCCGATCTCTACTACGCGCGTCCCCGCCCCGTCGTCGAGCGCGAGGGCACCTGGATCATGGTCGACGACGAGCGCTTCCCGCTCCGCGAGGGCGAGGAGCCCGAGATGCGCAGCGTCCGGTTCCGCACCCTGGGCTGCTACCCGCTCTCGGGAGCAGTGGAGTCCACGGCGGCCGATCTCGACACCCTGATCGCGGAGATGCTCGAGAGCAACGTCTCCGAGCGCGCGGGCCGGCTCATCGACGGCGAGGGCAGCGGCTCCATGGAGGCCAAGAAGGCGGAGGGCTACTTCTGATGACCGCGCTCCTTGAACGCTCGGCGGGGATCGACATCACTCCCGTGGTCCGACTGGTCACCTGCGGCTCCGTCGATGACGGCAAGTCCACCTTGATCGGCCGCCTTCTCGCCGAAACCGGATCCATCCCGGAGGACCAGCTCGAGTACGCGCGGCAGACCCGCCGCGGCGGTTCGACGATCCCCGTGGGAGAGGTCGACTTCTCCCTCCTCACCGACGGGCTCGAGGCCGAGCGTGAGCAGGGCATCACCATCGACGTCGCCTACCGCCACATGTACCTCCCCAGCGGCCGCCGCGTGATCATCGCCGATGCCCCGGGTCACGAGCAGTACACGCGCAACATGGCCGTGGCGGCCTCCAACGCCGACGTCGCCGTCCTCCTGGTTGACGCCGCACGCGGAGTGCGCCCGCAGACCTTCCGGCACCTCACGGTGTGTGCGCTTATGGGCGTGAAGAGCATTGTCATCGCGATCAACAAGATGGACCTCGTCGGCTACGAGCATGCGACCTTCGAGGAGATCTCCGGGCACGTCAAGGCCGCCGCGGCACGCCTCGGGATCGACGAGGTCATGACGATTCCCGTCAGCGCTGTCGCCGGTGACAACGTCACGTCGCGGACCACGCACATGTCGTGGTGGCATGGGCCGTCGCTGCTCCAGGCGCTGCAGGAGTGGACCCCTCCCGCTGCCGAGCACGCGGCTCCGTTCCGACTCCCTGTGCAGTTCATCGTGCGCGCCGAGGGCAACTTCCGCGGCTACGCCGGGACCCTGGCCGCCGGCATCGTGCGTCCCGGCGACAAGGTCGTCGTGGCCGATTCGGGTCAGGCGGCTGTCATCGACAGGATCGTCGGATTTCACGGTGACATGGCGGAGGCCCGCTCGGGGGATGCCGTCACGGTGACACTCGATCGCGAGGTCGATGTGACCCGCGGCGACCTGCTCGCTGCAGACGGCACCACGGAATCGGGCGACACGGCGTGGCCTCAGCCCGCCGACCGATTCTCGGCCGACGTGGTGTGGGTGGGGGAGGAGTCCCTCATGCATGGCCGGTCCTACCTGCTCGCCGTGGGTCCGCGTGTGGTTCCGGCGACGGTCACGGTGGTCCGTCACCGGCTCGATGTCGTCTCGGGGCAGAAGCTCGCAGCCCGCGTGCTGGACATGAACGACATCGGGCGCGTCGAGATCGCCACGGATACCCCCATCCCCATGGACACCTACGCCCAGTGCCGTGACACGGGTGGCTTCCTCCTCATCGATCGCGTGACGGCTGACACCGTCGCGGCCGGCATGGTGACGCACGCTCTGCGTCGGTCGCTCAACGTCGTCCCTCACTCCTACGAGGTCGACCGCGAAGCGCGCGCTCGCCTCAAGCACCAGACGCCGCGAGTGATCTGGCTGACAGGCCTGTCCGGATCCGGCAAGTCCACAGTCGCCGACGCGCTCGAGCGCCGTCTCTACGCGCTGGGCATGCACACCTTCGTGCTCGACGGCGACAACGTCCGCACGGGCATCAACAAGGACCTTGGGTTCACCCCGGAGGACCGCGCGGAGAACGTCCGTCGCGTCGCCGAGGCCGCCAAGCTCATGCTCGAGGCGGGACTCGTCGTGATCGTTGCCCTCATCTCGCCGTTCCGCGCGGACCGCCGTGCCGCCCGGGAGATCTTCGACGAGGGGGACTTCATCGAGGTGTTCGTCGACACGCCCGTGGAGATGTGCGCGACGCGCGACCCGAAGGGCCTCTACGCCAAGGCTCAGTCGGGCACCCTTCCGAACATGACGGGCATCGGGCAGGAGTACGAGCCGCCGGAGCATCCCGAGGTGCACCTTGACGGGACTCTCCCGGTCGACGACAACGTCGAGGCCCTCGTACGCCGCATCGTGGGCGACTAGATGTCGGCTCCGAACAACCCCTACGACCCGGTCGCTGTCTCCACGCTCGAGCCCGAAGCCATCGACGCGATGGTCGCGGCTGCCCTGACCGCGATCCAGGGCGCCGCCGACCTCGACTCGCTCAAGGCTGTGCGCCTGGCTCATGCGGGGGATCGATCGCCCCTCTCGCTCGCGAATCGGGAGATCGGCGCCCTCCCTCCCGCCGCGAAGGCCGAGGCAGGCAAGCGCGTGGGAAGTGCCCGCCACGCCGTCCGCGAGGCCCTCGAGTCGCGACTGGTCGAGTTGGAGGCCGAGCGCGACGCGCGCGTCCTGGTCGAGGAATCGGTCGATGTCACGCTGCCCACCGGCCGCGCCGTGCATGGGGCTCGACATCCGCTCACCACGTTGATGGAGCGCATGGCCGAGGTCTTCATCGCGATGGGCTACGAGGTGGCAGAAGGCCCCGAGGCCGAAGCCGAGTGGTTCAACTTCGATGCCCTCAACGTGCCACCCGACCATCCGGCGAGGACGATGCAGGACACGTTCTTCGTGGGCAGCGACCGCAGTGGCGTGGTCCTGCGGACCCAGACGTCTCCCATTCAGCTCCGGGCGATGCTCGAGCGCGAGCTGCCCATCTACGTCGTCGCGCCCGGGCGGGTCTTCCGCACCGATGAGCTTGACGCCACGCACACGCCTGTCTTCCACCAGATCGAGGGCCTCGCCGTCGATGAGGGCATCACCATGGCGCATCTCAAGGGCACCCTCGAGCACCTTGCGGCTTCGATGTTCGGCGAAGGCGTGCGGATCCGCCTCAGGCCGTCCTACTTCCCCTTCACCGAGCCCAGCGCCGAGCTCGATCTCGAGTGCTTCGTGTGCCGTGGGGCTTCCGTGGGCAACCCTGAGGCGCCCTGCCGCACCTGCTCGAGCGAGGGCTGGATCGAATGGGGTGGCTGCGGCATGGTCAACCCGCGCGTGCTGCGCGCGGCAGGCATCGACACCGACCGCTACTCGGGCTTCGCCTTCGGAATGGGAGTCGAGCGAACGCTCATGTTCCGGCACGGTGTCACCGACATGCGCGACATGGTCGAGGGAGACGCTCGGTTCAGCAGGGCCTTCGGAGTGGAGGTCTGATGCGCGTACCCATGGAGTGGCTGCGCGAGATGGTCGACCTGCCCGCCGAGGCAGACGGGCGTGCTGTTGCCGAGCGACTGATCGCGGCGGGACTCGAGGTCGAGTCCGTCGAGACGTCGGGCGGCGATGTGTCCGGTCCCCTCGTCGTCGGCAGGGTCGAGGCCATCGAGGAGCTCACCGAGTTCAAGAAGCCGATCCGCTGGTGCCAGGTCGACGTAGGTGCGCAGCACGGTGGCGTGCGCGGCATCGTGTGCGGTGCACGCAACTTCGCGGTGGGCGACCACGTGGTCGTGGCGCTTCCCGGAGCGGTCCTCCCCGGCGACTTCCGCATCACCGCGCGCGAGACCTACGGCCACGTGTCCGACGGCATGATCTGCTCGCAGCGCGAGCTCGGGCTTGGCGAGGACCACGACGGCATCATGGTGCTCGGATCGGGCAGCGTGGGCGACGACGCCGGAGCCATGCTCGGCCTCGGCGAGGAGATCCTCGACATCGCGGTCACCCCCGACCGTGGCTACGCGCTTTCCGTGAGGGGTATCGCTCGCGAGGTGGCCACGGCCTTCGGGCTGCCCTTCGACGACCCCGGTCAGCGGCTGGCCGACCTGCCTGCGCCGGCGGTCGATGTCGCGCCCTGGCCGTGCGGCGTCGACGACCCGGGGATGTGCGAGCTCTTCACCCTCAGGCGCATCATCGGCTTCGACCCCAAGGCGCCGACTCCCGCATGGATGAGCCGCAGGCTCGTGGCATGCGGCATGCGCCCCGTTTCGCTCGCCGTCGACGTCACCAACTACGTCATGCTCGAACTCGGACAGCCCCTGCACGCCTTCGATGGCGCCAAGCTGCGCGGCCCCGTGCGCGCCGGGCGCGCCGGTGAGCCCGCACCCTCGCTGGAGACGCTTGACCACGTCGTACGCGTACTCGATGCGGACGACGTCGTCATTCGCGACGACTCGGGCGTGATCGGCCTTGCGGGCACCATGGGCGGGCTCCACACCGAGATCGATGACGACTCGACCGATCTCGTCCTGGAGGCCGCCCGATTCGTGCCCGAGCCGGTGGCGCGCACGGCCCGGCGTCATCGGCTGTCCTCCGAGGCCTCGCGGCGCTTCGAGCGCGGAGTCGACCGCGTCCTGGCTCCCTACGCCTCGGCGCGCGCGGCGCAGCTTCTCCTCGAGCACGGTGGCGGCACTTACGCGGGCATGACCGCATGGGAGGCGCCCTACTCCCCGACGGTCATCGCGATGGACGCCGATCTGCCCGAGCGGACAGCGGGCATGCCGATCGATCGCACCGTGACGGTGGGACACCTCGAGCAGGTGGGATGCGATGTCTCGGGGGAGGCGCGGCTCGAGGTCACCCCTCCGCCGTGGCGCCCCGATCTCACAGACCCGGCCGACCTGGTCGAGGAGGTGGTGCGGCTCGTGGGCTACGACCGCATCCCCGCTCGACTGCCGCAGGCCCCGGCGGGCTACGGCCTCACGCGCGAGCAGCGCCTGCGTCGTCGAGCCGGCCTTGCACTCGCCGCGGCTGGAGTCGTCGACGTGCTGACCTATCCCTTCATGGGCGAGGACGATCTGGATGCCCTGCTCCTGCCCTCGGATGATGCCCGACGTCGAGCGCCGCGACTGGCCAACCCTCTCTCCGAGGAGCAGCCACTCCTGCGCACGTCACTGCTTCCCGGACTCCTGGCGGCGGCACGGCGCAATGTGTCCCGAGGCATGGAGGACGTCGCCCTGGGCGAGATCGGCCGCGTCTTCCTGCTCGATGACGGGCAGGATGCCGGCGGAGTCTCCGATCCTCCGCGACCAGGCGTCGAGGGGCGCCCGTCGGCCCCCGAGCTCGCCGCCATCGAGGCGCTGCTCCCCGCGCAGCCGCACCATCTCGCCGTCGTGCTCGTGGGTGCGCGCGAACCCCGCGGATGGTGGGGTGCCGGACGCGAGGCGACGTGGGCGGACGCCATCGACATCGCATCGGGAGTGGCGAGCCTGCTCGGCGTCGACCTGGTGGTGCGCGCGGCAACGGACGGCCCCTTCCATCCGGGACGCACGGCAGCCCTCGTCACCGGTGACCGCGTCATCGGCTTCGCCGGCGAGCTTCACCCGCGCGTCATCGCGGCCTACTCCCTGCCTCTCCGCGCCTGTGCCCTCGAGCTCGACCTCGACGCGCTGATGGCGGCGGCGCACGACGTGGCTCCCGCGCCTGATGTCCGGACGCAGCCCGTGGCCAAGGAGGACATCGCGCTCGTCGTCGCTGACACGGTGCCGGCGGCTGACGTCGCCGAAGCCGTGCGCGCCGGCGCGGGGGAGCTCTGCGAGGACGTCCGCCTCTTCGACGTGTACGCCGGCCCGCAGGTGCCCGAGGGTCATCGGTCCCTGGCCTTCGCCCTGAGGTTCCGCGCGAGTGATCGCACCCTGTCGGCCGAGGAGATCGCGGCGGCGCGCGAGGGCGGCGTGGCTGAGGCAGCTCGCCGGCATGGGGCGGTCCTGCGCGGGGGCTGAGATTCTATGCGTGTATGCGTATACTTTCCCCCATGCCCCTGACAGCCTCGGTCGCCGGTGCCTCCGGCTATGCCGGGGGAGAGCTCCTCAGGCTGCTCCTCGGGCACCCCGACTTCGAGGTGGGGGCCGTGGCCGCGGGCTCCAAGGCGGGACGCCGCCTCGGCGAGGTGCATCCCCAGCTCCCCGCGCTGGCCGACCGCCCCCTCGTGGCGGCGGATCCTGACGCCCTGCGCGACGCCGACGTCGTCTTCTTGGCACTGCCGCACGGTGAGTCGGCCGGTCTCGCGCGCGCACTGCCGGCCGACCAGCGCATCGTGGACCTCGGCGCCGACTTCCGGCTCGAGGACGAGTCCGCCTGGAAGGCGTTCTACAACGACTCCTACGCCGGCCACTGGGTCTATGGCATGCCGGAGCTGCCCGGGGTGCGCGCGCAGGTGGCCGAGGCGACGCGGGTCGCGAACCCTGGCTGCTATCCCACAGCGGTGTCCCTTGCGCTGGCGCCGCTCCTTGCCGAGGGCCTCATTGACACGGTCGTCAGCGTGGTGGCCGCATCGGGCACATCGGGTGCCGGGCGGTCCCCTTCGGAGACGCTGCTCGCATCGCAGGTCATGGGGTCCATGTCCCCTTACAAGGTCGGGGGAGTGCATCAGCACACGCCGGAGATGGAGCAGGCGCTCGGCCGTGCCTGCGGTGCTTCGGTGTGGGTGTCCTTCACCCCGCTCCTCGCGCCCATGCCGCGCGGGATCCTCGCCACGACGACGGCCCGGCTGGCCGACGGGGTGACGACCGACGACCTGCGGGAGTGCCTGCACGCGGCGTACGCCGGGGAGCGCTTCGTGCACCTGCTCGCCGCCGGCCAGTGGCCGCAGACGTCGTCGACTCTCGGCGGCAACGCCGTGCATCTGCAAGCGGCTGCCGACGCCCGTGTGGGCCGCGCCGTGGTGGTGGCAGCGCTCGACAACCTCATCAAGGGGGCGGCGGGCCAGGCCCTCCAGAACGCCAACCTCATGCTGGGCCTCGACGAGGATGCCGGCCTCACCGATGCAGGAGTGGCACCGTGACCGTGACCGCGCCCAAGGGGTTCCGCGCCTCCGGAGTTACCGCGGGGCTCAAGGCAAGCGGGCGTCCCGATCTGGCCCTCGTCGTCAACGACGGGCCCCTCCAGTCAGCCGCTGCGGTCTTCACGTCGAATCGGTTCCCGGCAGCTCCGGTGCTGTGGACGCGCCAGGCGGTCGCCGACGGCGAGTTGCACGCCGTCGTGCTCAACTCCGGCGGTGCCAACGCCTGCACCGGTCCCGAGGGATTCGCTGACACTCATCGCACGGCGGAGCACGTGGCCGAGGTGTTGAGTGCTGCGGGTGAGGCGACCGGCGCAGGAGAAGTCGGCGTCTGCTCGACGGGGCTCATCGGCGAGCGCCTGCCCATGGACCTCCTTCTGCCCGGCGTCGACGCGGCAGTCGCGGCGCTGAGTGCGGAGGGCGGCATGGACGCGGCCATCTCCATCATGACGACCGACACGGTGCCCAAGGTGGCCACTGTGCGGGCCGATGGCTTCACCGTGGGAGGCATGGCCAAGGGCGCGGGAATGCTCGCCCCGGGCCTGGCCACCATGCTCGTCGTCATCACGACCGATGCCGTGGCGCACCCGGACACGCTCGCACAGGCGCTGGCCGCAGCCACCCGTGTCACCTTCGATCGCATCGACTCCGACGGGTGCATGTCCACCAATGACACCGTCATCGCCATGGCGAGCGGCGCGGCCATGGTCCAGCCCGCGCCCGAAGACCTCGCGGAAGCCATCACCGCTGCCTGCGCCGAGCTGGCCCTTCAGTTGATCGGCGATGCCGAGGGGGCCAGCAAGGACATCGCCATCACGGTGTCTCGAGCGCGCACCGAGGATGAGGCAGTGGACGTCGCACGGGCCGTCGCGCGGAGCAATCTCCTCAAGTGCGCCATCCACGGCGAGGATCCCAATTGGGGCCGTGTGCTCTCCGCCATCGGCACCACGTCGGCTGCCTTCTCATCGGACGAGGTCGACGTGGCCATCAACGACGTGTGGGTGTGCCGCGGCGGGGCGGCGGGGGATCCCCGCGACCTCGTGGACATGTCGGGACGCACCGTGCGCATCGCCATCGACCTCGCTGCGGGAGACGCGGGGGCGACCGTCTGGACCAACGACCTCACGGCCGACTACGTCCACGAGAACTCGGCGTACTCCACATGAGCGCGCAGGACAAGGCCTCCGTCCTCGCCGAGGCGCTGCCGTGGCTCGAGCGCTTCCGCGGAGCCACCGTGGTGGTCAAGTACGGCGGCAACGCCATGACGGACGACGCACTCAAGCGGGCCTTCGCCGAGGACATCGTCTTCCTGCGTCTCGCGGGCCTGCGCCCCGTCGTCGTCCATGGGGGCGGACCGCAGATCTCCGCGATGCTCGATCGCGTCGGCATCGCCAGTGAATTCCGTGGCGGCCTGCGCGTGACCACGCCGGAGGCCATGGATGTCGTCCGGATGGTCCTCACGGGCCAGGTGCAGCGGGAGATTGTCACGCTCATCAATGCGCATGGCCCCTTTGCCGTCGGCTTGTCCGGCGAGGATGCGCACCTGTTCACCGCCGAGCGGCGTGGCACCGTGGTCGACGGAGTCGAGGTGGACCTCGGCCTCGTGGGAGATGTCGTCGAGGTGCGACCGGAGTTCGTCACCGCGCTACTAGACGACGGACGCATCCCCGTGGTCTCCACGGTGGCACCCGATGCCGCCGGGACCGCGCACAACGTCAACGCCGACACTGCGGCTGCCGCGCTGGCCGTGGCGCTCGGTGCCGAGAAGCTCGTCGTGCTCACCGATGTCCCGGGGCTCTACGCCGACTGGCCCGCGAGCACCGAGGTCATCGCCGAGATGCGCGCAGGCGCGCTCCGCGACCTGCTCCCCGCGCTCGAGGCCGGCATGGTGCCCAAGATGGAAGCCTGCCTGCGCGCCGTCGAGGGCGGGGTGCCCCGGGCGCACGTCATCGACGGCCGCGTCCCGCACGGCCTGCTCGTGGAGGTCTTCACCGACACCGGCGTCGGGACGATGGTGCTGCCCGACGGGGAGCCCGCATGACCACGCCCACGACGACGGTGGCCGCCCCGGACGGTCTCACCACGGCGAGTGCCCAGGAGCGCTGGCGCGGAGCGCTCATGGACAACTACGGCACACCACCGATCGCCCTCGTGCGCGGTCGTGGGGCGCGCGTCTGGGACGTCGAGGACAGGGAGTACGTCGACCTGCTCGCCGGCATCGCCGTCAACGCGCTCGGTCATGCGCATCCTGATGTCGTGGCTGCCATCACGGCGCAGGCATCCACGATCGGCCACACGAGCAACCTCGCCATGACGCTGCCGGCCATCGCGCTCGCCGAGCGACTCGTCAGCCTGCTCGATCCGTCGGGGGAGCGCGGGGGACGCGTGTTCTTCTGCAACTCCGGCGCCGAGGCCAACGAGGCCGCCTTCAAAATCACCCGGCTCACCGGACGCACCAAAATCGTTGCCGCCCAGAACTCCTTCCACGGCCGCACCATGGGCGCCCTTGCGCTCACCGCACAGCCGGCCAAGCAGGATCCCTTCCGGCCGCTTCCTGGCGAGGTGACGACGGTCCCCTTCGGCGACATCGACGCCCTGCGTGCAGCCATCGATGGTGACACCGCCGCGGTGTTCCTCGAGCCGATCCAGGGCGAGGGCGGCGTGATTCCCGCACCGGCGGGCTACCTCACCGCGGCTCGCGAGGCCTGCGATGCGCACGGCGCGCTGCTCGTGCTCGACGAGGTGCAGACCGGCATCGGTCGCACGGGTTCGTGGTTCGCCCATCAGAGCGAGGGAGTGGCTCCCGACGTGGTGACGCTCGCCAAGGGACTGGGCGGGGGACTGCCGATCGGCGCCTGCATCGCCTTCGGCCCTGCCGCGGGACTGCTCGGCCCTGGCAGCCACGGTTCCACGTTCGGCGGGAATCCCGTGAGCTGCGCTGCCGCACTGGCCGTCCTCGACGTGATCGAGCGCGACGGGCTCCTCCAGCGGGCGGGCGCAGCCGGCGTGCGACTGACCGAGATCGTGATGCAGTCGGAGCACGTGTCCCATGTGCGCGGTCGCGGACTCCTGCTGGGTGCTGTGCTGAGTGCGCCTCGTGCCGCGGATCTCGAGGCGTCGGCGCGCGACCACGGACTCCTCGTCAACGCGGTCGCCCCGGACGTCATCCGCCTGGCTCCTCCTCTCGTGCTGGACGATGACGATCTCGCGCTCGTCGCGGAGCGCTGGCCTCTCGCCACTGGAGTGCTGACGTGAGCAGCCCGCGCACCCAGGCCGCGAGGAGGACCCGCATCGTCGAGGTGCTCGGCACGCGCAGCATCCACTCCCAGGAGGAACTGCGGTCGGTCCTGGCTGACGAGGGGTTCTCGGTGACCCAGGCAACCCTGTCGCGCGATCTCGTGGAGCTCGGCGCGGTCAAGGTGCCCGCGAGCGACGGCCGCAGTGCCTACGCGGTGACGTCCGAGCGGCCTCCCAGCCGGCCCGAGGCAGCCGTCGAGACATCGCGTCTCGCGCGGGCACTCCACGAACTCGCCGTCTCGATCGATCATTCGCTCAACATCGTGGTCGTGCGCACTCCTCCGGGCGGTGCTCAGTACCTCGCCTCGGCCTTCGACGGAGCGCACTGGGGGTCGATCCTCGGGACGGTGGCGGGGGATGACACCGTCCTCATCGTGACGCGCGGCGTGGATGCGGGCGCCGAGGTGGCCGAGGCGATCTTGGCGATGGCCGAAGGACGAGCAGCCAGCCCGCCGTCCTCCGGGCGCACGACTTCAGGAGGGAAGAGATGAGCGAGCCCACCGGCTCCGAGCCCACGCGCCTGTGGGGCGGCCGTTTCGCCAAGGGCCCCGCCGAGGCGATGGCGGCGCTGAGCGCATCCGTGCACTTCGACTGGCGACTGGCGCCGTACGACATCCGCCAGACCGCCGCGCATGCGCGAGTGCTCCATCGCGCGGGCCTGCTCGATGCCGAGGAGCTGTCCCGCGTCATCGACGCGCTCGACGCACTTGCCATCGACGTCGCATCCGGGGCCTTCCTGCCGACCGTGGACGACGAGGACGTGCACACCGCCATCGAGCGCGGGCTCCTCGAGCGACTGGGGCCCCTCGGAGGCAAGCTGCGCGCGGGGCGCAGCCGCAACGACCAGGTGGCCACCGACTTCCGCCTCTACCTGAGAGACCAGGCGCGGTCGATCGCGGATGCGCTCATCGACCTGCAGGAGGCGCTGCTCCTCCAGGCCGAGCAACACGTCGACACCATCGCTCCTGGCTTCACGCATCTCCAGCATGCCCAGCCGGTGTCGCTGGGTCATGAGCTCGCCAAGCACGTCCACGCCCTGGCCCGCGACGTCGATCGCCTGCGCGACTGGGACGTGCGAGCGGCGCTCTCGCCGCTCGGGGCCGGGGCACTCGCCGGGTCGTCCCTCGGGCTCGATCCCGAGGCCGTGGCACGGGAGCTCGGGTTCAGGGGGGCCCTGGCCAACTCCATCGATGCGGTGAGTGACCGGGATTGGGTCGCGGAGTTCCTCTTCGCCGCGGCGATGATCGGCGTGCACCTGTCGCGCATCGGCGAGGAAGTCGTGCTCTGGACGTCGCGGGAGTTCGCCTGGGCGACGTTGGACGACGCCTGGTCGACGGGCTCGTCGATCATGCCCCAGAAGAAGAACCCGGATGTCGCGGAGCTCATCCGCGGCAAGTCGGGGCGCCTCATCGGGAATCTCGCTGGCCTCCTCGCGACGCTCAAGGGAATGCCCTTTGCCTACAACCGCGACCTCCAGGAGGACAAGGAGCCGGTCTTCGACGCCGTCGACCAGCTCCTCCTGGTGCTCCCCGCGGTCACCGGGATGATCGCCACCCTGCGCTTCGACTCCGTGCGCATCTCCCTCTCGGCTCCCCAGGGATACGCCCTCGCCACCGACATCGCCGAGTGGCTCGTCCGCCAGGGAGTGCCCTTCCGGGACGCACACGAGATTGCCGGCGCCTGCGTGCGCACCGCGGAGGAGCGCGGTGTCGAGCTGTGGGACCTGGACGACGACACGCTCGCGTCGCTGTCCGCGCACCTCACTCCGCGCGTACGCGACGTGCTCTCACTCGAGGGCTCGGTCTCCTCGAGGGCGTCGTTCGGTGGCACCGCGCCCGTGCGGGTGCGCGAGCAGCTGGCCGCGGCCCGTGCGCTCGTCAACGACGACGCTGCCTGGGCGCGGGGCGAGTAGTCCTTGGCCACGGGGGCTGGCCGGCGCGGATGGGCCTGGGCCGCGATCGTCCTCGCCTTCCTCGCCGCCGTCGCTGCGCTGCTTCCGCCCCGTGGCACCCCCGGCATCGAGGTGGCGGACCTGGGCGAAGTCCGTGCACTGCTCCTGCATTTCGCCGGGTACGCCGCCCTCGCCCTGTGCGCGACCCTCGCGCAAGGCCGGCCCCGTGCCGTGCTGACGGGGCTGGGACTCACGGCCTACGCGAGCGCCCTGGAGGTCCTTCAGGGCGTGGTGAGCGAACGCTCCTTCCAGCCCCAGGATCTCGTGGCCAACGTCATGGGGGTCGTGGTCGGCATTCTGGTGGGCTGTCTCATCGCCCGACGGTCTCGCGCCTCTCGCTGTCAGACCCCCACGCAAGGGTGAGCTCGTGGCCACCCGCCCCCGACGCGCCGGGGGGAGCGGACGTGGGCGGGTGGCCTCCTCCCGATCACCACTTGCCCGATCACCGCTTGCCCGATGACCACTGGCCTGCCGTTCAAGCAGCACACTGGGGCCATGGTGCGCGGTAGGCGGCTGCTCTCAGCCCACCCCACGGTCGTCGCTCCCCGTCTCCTCGGCTCACGACTGGTGTCGGAGAGCCCGGAGGGACGCGTCACTGTGGAGCTCACCGAGGTGGAGGCCTACGCAGACGTGGGGGAGGACCCGGGATCGCATGCGTTCCGCGGGATGACCGCGCGCAACCGCACGATGTTCGGCGAGCCCGGCCTGCTGTACGTCTACTTCACCTACGGCATGCACTGGTGCGCCAACGTCGTCGCCGGCCCCGCAGGCAAGGCGTCCGCGGTGTTGCTCCGTGCCGGGCGCATCGTTGAAGGGCACGAGCTCGCCCTCGAGCGTCGCGCCTCCGCCAAGCATGCGCGAGACCTCGCTCGCGGCCCCGCGCGACTGAGCATCGCCCTCGGGCTCACCGGTGCAGCCGACGGCGTTGACCTGCTCGACCCCGCATCGCCCGTGCGCCTCGAGGTGGCGAGACAGCCCTGGCAGGCACATGTCGTAGGGCCGCGCACGGGGGTGAGCGGCCCCGGCGCGGACACTCCCTGGCGATTCGCAGCAGATGATCCGACCGTGAGCCCGTATCGTGCTGCCACGCCACGGATGCGAAGGAAGGCTCCATGACGAAGCTCGCTGCTCTCTTGGGTTCAGTTGCCGTGGCCCTCGCTGCCTGCGGCGGCGGTGGTGGTGCGTCGACGCCGGCGGCCTCCGACTCCGCCCCGCCCGCGGTCCGCTGCTACGAACTCGTGGAGGGCTCCTCGCGTGCCGTCATCAAAGTCGAGGCTGCGCCGAGTTCCAATGATGCCCAGGGCGGCCAGGTCACGGTCTACTCCTACCTCGACGGCGTGGAGGAGTTCACCCCCGAGACGACGGCGGGCCGACTGGAGCCCGATGCCTTCGTGTACGCCGATGGCACGCGCCTCAGCCTCACCGACGCGAGCCTGACGTGGCCGCAGGACAGCCTGCTCGAAGGCGCGGTGTTCACCGCCACCTCATGTCCTTAGCCCAGCATGTCCTTAGCCCAGCATGTCCTTAGCCCACCCGGACCCGGGGTTCGTGCCATGCGAGAGGATGCGTCTTCGTGAACGCCCTCATTGATGACCTGCAGTGGCGTGGCCTCATCGCGCAGAGCACGGACCTCGAGTCCCTGAGCAGCGATCTGGACGCGGGCTCCCTGGTCTACTACATCGGGTTCGATCCGACCGCCCCGAGCCTGCACCTGGGCAATCTCCTCCAGATCCAGACGATGCGTCGCTTCCAGGCGCATGGGCATCGCCCGCTGGCCCTCGTGGGTGGCGCCACGGGGCTCATCGGGGACCCGAAGATGACGGGGGAGCGCACGCTCAACGCCGCCGATGTGGTGGAGGAGTGGGTGGCCCGTCTGCGGTCGGAGCTCTCTCGATTCTTCGACTTCGATGGCCCCGCTGCGGCGCAGCTGGTCAACAACTTCGACTGGACGCGCGACATTGACGTCATCGCGTTCCTGCGCGATATCGGCAAGCACTTCAGCGTCAATCGCATGCTGGATCGCGAAGCCGTGGCCGCGCGACTGGCGGGCGATGGGATCTCGTTCACCGAGTTCAGCTATCAGCTCCTCCAGTCCAACGACTACCTCGAGCTCTATCGCCGTCACGGATGCCGACTGCAGATGGGCGGCTCCGATCAATGGGGCAACATCACGGCTGGCGTGGACCTCATCCGGCGCGTGGAAGCCGCTCACGTCCACGCGCTCACCACTCCGCTCGTGACGAAGGCCGACGGCACGAAGTTCGGCAAGACCGAATCGGGCACCGTGTGGCTCAGCCCGTCGATGACGAGCCCGTACGCGTTTTTCCAGTTCTGGCTCAATGCCGATGACCGCGACGTGTCCACGTACCTGCGCTTCTACTCCATGCGCAGTCACGAGGAGATCGAAGCCCTCGAGGAGGCCACCCGGGCCGAGCCGGCCCGCAGGGCAGCCCAGCGGGCCCTGGCCCAGGAGCTCACCACGCTCGTCCACGGGGCATCGGCCACCGAGGCGGTGGAGGCCGCTGCCCAGGCCCTCTTCGGTCAAGGTGACCTGGCGGCCGTGCCGGCCGAGGTCCTCGATGCGGCTCTGCGCGAGGTGCCCCATGCGGTCATCCCCCGCGAGGAGATCACCGCAGGGGAGTTGCCCGACATCGTGGACCTGCTCGTGCGCTCCGGGCTGTCGCCCAGCAGGGGCCAGGCTCGCAGAACCATTGGTGAGGGTGGGGCCTATGTGAACAATGTGAGAGTCGAGGACGAAGCACTCCGCGTGCCCGCGAGCGACCTGCTCCACGGTCGCTTCCTCGTGCTGCGACGGGGGCGGCGCACCCTCGCCGGAGCCATCGTCGAGGGGTGACCCAGATCACGCTCGAACGGCTGTTCTGGATTTGACCTCCCCGCCCGAAGTGCGTATAGTCGTACTTCCTCGCACGGAAGCCCCGGACGTCGGAAGCCCACTGGGTGACGATCAGGCCGGTCCTACGAGGCGCAACGACTCCCACGTCGACTCGATTCGGTCGGGTACGCCTTCGGGCGGATTTGACCGGATTGCTGCCGCGCGGGTAACGTTGCGAGTCGCCCCGGGGAAGGCCTGCACGGCAAGCCCATCCGGAGCGCGACCGCTCCTTGAGAACTCAACAGCGTGCCACATATCGATGCCAAATAACCCCGTTCACGGGGCGTCTTCGACGACTCGTGACGGTTCCTTTGGTTGACAGAAGCATTCAGCTCTGTCCGCCATGATCACTCACGTTTGGGTGATAGCGCTTCGGCGCAATCAACATTCCTTAACGGAGAGTTTGATCCTGGCTCAGGACGAACGCTGGCGGCGTGCTTAACACATGCAAGTCGAACGGTGAAAGCGGAGCTTGCTCCGCTGGATCAGT
>JAPOKX010000109.1 GCA_029977425.1 Actinomycetota bacterium | reverse complement strand
AGCGGCCCTCCTGACCGAGAGTCACGAAGGGCTCGTTGACGATCTGCTGGTGCACGCGATTGGGGAAGTAGGTCTCGAGATCGCGACCGTTGATGCTCCAGCGACCGGTGCCGGGGACCAGGCGCACGCGGGCGATGGCCTCCTTGCGACGGCCGGTCGCACCGCCGGGGGCGGTGACCACGGGCCGGTCAGCGGCCGCAGGGGCAGCCGACGGCGTCTCGGTGGTGTACTCCGAGGGGATCTCCTCTTCGAGGATCTCGGTTTCGGAAACGGTCACTTCTCTTCCTTTCGCAGACTGCGCGGTGATCGCTACTGCGCGACCTGCGTGATGGTGTACGGGGTGGGCTTCTGTGCGGCGTGCGGATGATCGGGCCCGGCGTACACCTTGAGCTTGCTCAACTGCTGCCGACCGAGCTTGTTGTGCGGGAGCATCCCCTTGATCGCCTTCTCGATGGCGCGGCGGGGGTTGTCCACCATGAGCTCGGAGTAGGTCTTCGCCGACAGGCCGCCCGGGTAGCCCGAGTGACGGTAGTCGCGCTTCTGCTCGAGCTTGCTGCCGGTGAGGGCGACCTTGTCGGCATTGATGATGATGACGAAGTCGCCGGTGTCGACATGGGGGGCGAAGACGGGCTTGTGCTTGCCCCGCAGCAGGGTCGCGGCCTGGCTGGCCAGGCGGCCGAGCACGACGTCGGTGGCATCGATGACGAGCCACTCGCGGGTGACCTCGCCCGGCTTGGGGGTGTACGTACGCACGTGGACCTTCGCTCACTCAGGGGGGTGCCGTGAGGCGCCCCGGTTGGGCCCGGGGGCGGGCACAACGACCGCCAAGGCTACCCGGGCAGCCATGAAGGGGTCAAAACGGGTCCTGACGAGGCCTAGGAGTCCCAGATCGGGTCCGACGACTCCCGCACCACCCCGTCTCCCCCCACGACGATGAAGCGATCGAGGCCGCGGGCGAACCACCGATCGTGCGTGACCGCGAGCACCGTGCCCGCGAAGGCATCCAGGGCGCTCTCCAGGGCCTCGGCGCTCTCCAGGTCCAGGTTGTCCGTGGGCTCGTCCAGGAGCAGCAGGGTGGCGCCGGAGAGCTCGAGCAGGAGGATCTGGAAGCGGGCCTGCTGGCCGCCGGACAGGGAGGCGAACCGCTGCTCCCCCGCGGCGGCGAGGCCGTAGCGGTCGAGAGCGCGCGCCGCCTGCTCGCGCCCCATCCCGTCGCGATGCCCGTCGCCACGATGGAGGATCTCCAGGAGAGTCCTTTCCTCGAGGTCCGGACGCACATGCGTCTGCGCGAACCAACCGGGGCGCACGCGCGAGCCGAGTCGCGCGACCCCGGCGTGCCGCACAGGCGGAATGGGTACGTCGGAGACGGGGCGATGCTCGACGTCGGGATCGCTGCCGCCCGCGGCGAGCAATCGCAGCAGGTGCGACTTGCCTGCACCATTGCGGCCCAGGACCCCGACGCGCTCTCCGAACCACACTTCGAGGTCGAAGGGCTGCGTGAGGCCGGTGAGCTCCAGTTGCTCGCAGACGATCGCACGCTTGGCCGTGCGACCGCCCTCCAATCGCATGCGCATGCGCTGGCGCACGGGCACAGCTTGCGGCGGGCCGGCCTCCTCGAACATCCGCAACCGCGTCTGGGCCGCCTGGTATCTCGAGGCGAGGCCGTCGTTGTAGGCCGCCTTCGTCTTGAGCATCTGCACGAGGTCCTTGAGCTTCTGGTGCTGCTCGTCCCAGCGACGTCGCAGTTCCTCGAGCCGGCTCATGCGGTCGTCCCGCGCCTCCGTATAGGTGGCGAAGCCCCCGCCGTGGACCCAGACGGTGTTGCCCGCCGCCCCGAGCTCCACGGTGACGATGGTCGTCGCGCAGGCGCGCAGCAGCTCCCGATCATGGCTGATGAGCAGGATGGTCTTGGGACTCGTCGCGATGCGCTCCTCGAGCCAGGTCTTGCCGGGCACGTCGAGGTAGTTGTCCGGCTCGTCGAGCAGGAGCACCTCATCGGGCCCGCGCAGCAGGGCCTCGAGGACGAGCCGCTTCTGCTCTCCGCCCGAGAGGGTGTCGACACGGCGCCACTTCACTTCGTCGTACGACGCCCCGAGCGCTGCGGTGCAGCAGACGTCCCACGCGACCTCAGCGTCGTAGCCACCGGCGTCGGCGAAGTCAGCGAGGGCTTGCGCGTAACGCATCTGCGTGTCTGAGTCCTCCACGGACATGAGGAGCTCTTCGCAGGCATCGACCTCTGCCGCAGCGAGGCGCAGGGCAGGAGGAGACACGGAGAGAAGGAGATCGCGCACCGTGCCGTCGCGCCCCTGGCCGATGAACTGGCGCATGACGCCCATGCCACCTGTCGTGACGACGCTGCCGGACTCCGGGTCGATGTCGCCCGCGATGAGGCGCATGAGCGTCGTCTTGCCGGCTCCATTGGCGCCGACCAGCGCGGCCTTGACGCCCTCGCCGATGCGGAAGCTCACGTCATCGAGCAGGACTCGCCCGTCGGGCAGCGAGTAGGTGACGTGCTGCACGTCGATGTGGCCCATGGCCCATCAACTCCCGCGGAGGGATCGGGTGACGACCTGGCGCGCGGCCAGGCCCTCGTCCTCGGGGTAGCGCACTTCCTCGAGCACCAACCCGTGGGCGGGCATCACCTGAACGCTCGAGTCCCTGACGCCCCGAGCGACCACCTCCGCCGGCCATTCCTGTGGCCTGCGCCCCTCGCCGACGGGCAGGAGGAGCCCCACGAGGGCCCGCACCATGGAGTGGCAGAAGGCGTCCGCACTCACGTGCATCTCCGCAAAGCCGCTCTCGCCGCGCGCCCACTCGAGCGTCAGCAGAGTCCGGATCGTCGTGCCGCCCTCGCGGGGTCGGCATACGGCAGCGAAGTCGTGCTCCCCCAGCAGGGGACGCGCGGCAGTGTTCATGGCGTCCAGATCGAGTGCCCGAGGGTGGAGCAGCACCTCACGGCGACGCAGGGGGTCCCATGCCCGGGAGTCGTCGCAGACGAGATAGCGATAGCGGCGGGGGAGGGCCGAAAAGCGCGCATCGAAGCCCTCGGGCGCCACGTCGATGCGTCGGAGCGCCACGTCCTCGGGCAGCAGGCCGCGCATGCTGCGGGCCAGGGCCGTCAGCTCGACGACGTCCTCGTGCCCATCGACATCGACCGCATCGACATCGACGTGAGCCACCTGGCCGCGTGCGTGCACGCCCGCGTCCGTGCGGCCCGCGCAGGTCACCTGCGGAGCCTCCGTGAGCCGGAGCGCGCGCGCCAAGGCGTCCTCCACGACGCCCTGGACCGTGCGGAGTCCTGGCTGCCGCGCCCAGCCGGAGAAGTCAGTCCCGTCGTAGGCGAGGTCCAGCCGAAGCCGAGTCATCACCCCTCCTATGGAAACCGAATTGCCTAGGGAAAGCCGGCTACGTGAAAAGCGGTCCTACATGAAGGAAGCGGAGACGTCCGCACCTGGCGAAGTCTCCGCTTCCTGTCGAGAGCACGTGACTCTCGATCACGCCTGTCGTCAGGCCTTGTCGTCCTCAGCCGGAGCCTCGTCGGTCGCTGCCTCGTCAGCCGGAGCCTCGTCGCCCGCTGCCTCGGCTGCCGGAGCCTCGTCGGCCTCGACCGCGACGGCCTCGACGGTCTCGTCGGGAGCACTCTCCGCGGCCTCGGCGACTACCTCGACCTCATCGGCTGCCGGAGCCGCGGCGGCCGCGGCGGCTGGCTTGGCGGCTGCCTTCTCCTTGGCTGCGCGCTTCGTCGCGCCCGTGGCCTCGGCGACAACCTGCTCCGCGAGGGGCTCGACCAGCTCGATGATCGCCATGGGGGCGTTGTCGCCCTTGCGCGGACCCACCTTCACGATGCGGGTGTAGCCACCCTGGCGCGTCTGGTAGCGCGGCCCGATCTCGGTGAAGAGCACGTGCACCACGTCCTTGTCGCGCACGACGGTGAGCACCCGACGGCGCGCCGCGAGGTCGCCGCGCTTGGCGAACGTGATGAGCCGCTCGGCCAGCGGACGCAGGCGCTTGGCCTTCGCCTCGGTGGTGGTGATGCGGCCGTGCTCGAAGAGGGCCGTGGCCAGGTTGGCCATCATGAGGCGCTCATGCGCCGGTCCGCCACCCAGGCGGGGACCCTTGGTTGGGGTAGGCATGTCATTACTCCTTGTCGCGGGTGGCTGATCGGTTAGAGCTGCTCGTCCTCGACGTAGCCGAGGTCGTCGTCGTCATCCTCATCGCTGAAGTAGACGGCTGCCCCGGGGTCGAATCCAGGCGGGCTGTCCTTGAGTGCGAGGCCGAGGGTGACGAGCTTGACCTTGACCTCGTCGATCGACTTGGCGCCGAAGTTGCGGATGTCGAGGAGGTCGGCCTCACTGCGGCCGATGAGCTCGCCGACGGTGTGGATGCCCTCGCGCTTCAGGCAGTTGTAGGAGCGGACCGTGAGGTCGAGCTGCTCGATCGGAGTCGAGAGCTGCTCGGCGACGAAGGCATCCGCGGGCGACGGGCCGATGTCGATGCCCTCGGCGTCGACATTGAGCTCGCGGGCGAGGCCGAAGAGCTCCACCAGGGTCTTGCCCGCAGAGGCAACCGCATCGCGGGGAAGCATGGAGGGCTTGGTCTCGACATCGAGGACGAGCTTGTCGAAGTCGGTGCGCTGCTCGACGCGAGTGGCCTCGACCTTGTAGGTCACCTTGAGGACGGGCGAGTAGATCGAGTCGACCGGGATGCGGCCGATCTCCTGGCCCGGCTGCTTGTTGAGCGTGGCCGAGACGTAGCCGCGACCGCGCTCGACGACGAGCTCCATCTCGAGCTTGCCCTTGTCGTTGAGCGTGGCGATGTGGAGGTCCGGATTGTGGACCTCGACGCCGGCCGGCGGTGCGATGTCGGCGGCGACGACCGCGCCGGGGCCCTGCTTGCGC
>JAPOKX010000108.1 GCA_029977425.1 Actinomycetota bacterium | reverse complement strand
CGACGATGATCGACTTCTCGTGCCCGTAGTGAAACTCAGGGCGGCTGAGCTCGACCTGGATGCCCTTGGCCTGGAGCTGCTGCTGGACGACGATCTGCTGTGAGTTGCCCTGCGGAGGATTGGGTTGGCCGACGAGCTGACGCGAGATGGAGATCCGGACCGGTACTCCGCGAGCGACGGTGCGCTGGAGCGCGTCGATGAGGGGCGTGAAGTCGCTGTCGATTCGGTAGATCGAGATGTCCACGGACTTCCGGGCGCTCTCGATGAAGTCGATGACCGGCTGGATGCCATCGTTGGGCTGGACGTTGGCCAGCGCGATGAGCTGCGGGGGCGTCACCTGGGCGTCGGGAGGCGGGCTGTAGGAAGCGGTCGGCATCTCGACGGTGCTCGAGGGGGTCGCCTCGGTGCTGCCCGTGCAGGCTGCGAGGCCCAAGGTCAGGCCCAAGGTCAGGCTCAGTGTCGTCGCCAAGATCCCGATACGCGTGGCCCCTCTGCGTGAATGCATGTGGCCACGATAGGAGCTTCGCGGGGCGGTGGGAAGCGCTCCAGGAGAGGGGTGGGCGTGGAGCGCGACTACAGTCGCCTGATGGCCACGGTCGACTCCACTCGCGACGATGCCCTCGGCACGGACGATGTGATGGAGCTGCAGCATCGCCTGCGGCGACGCAAGGTCTCCGCGCGTGAGCTGCGCGATGCCGCGAGGGCTCGCCTGGCGTCCGTGAATGACCAGCTCAACGCGGTCGTCCGCGACCTTGATGTCGCTCCGGCCGTCACGGGCCCCTTCGCGGGCATACCCTCCGCGCTCAAGGACAACGAGGACCTGGCCGGCTATCCGACGTTGCATGGCTCGTGGGCGCCATCGGACACCCCCGCGAAGGCGACCAGCCCGTGGGTCGCGCAGTACCTCGCCCTGGGCTTCGAGCCCGTCGCCAAGACGACGCTTCCGGAGTTCGGGCTCACCGCCAGCACGGAGTCCTCCCGGTTCGGGGCCACCCGCAACCCCTGGGACACCTCGCGCTCGGTCGGCGGATCGAGCGGCGGATCTGCCGCTCTGGTCGCCGCCGGCGTAGTGCCCATCGCCCACGCCAATGACGGCGGTGGCTCCATCCGCATCCCGGCCGCCGCGTGTGGCCTCGTCGGCCTCAAGCCGTCGCGCGGTCGGCTCATCGACGTCCCCGAGCTCGATCGCCTCCCGATCAATCTCGTCACGCAGGGGGTGGTCACGCGCACGGTGCGCGACACCGCGTACTACCTGGCGGAGGCCGAGCGCATGCATCGCTCCGCTGACCTGCCGCCCATCGGCATGGTGGTGCGCCCCGAGTCGCGCCGCTTGCGCGTCGGCGTCTTCACCGAGGCCATCGCCGGGATGCCGGTGGACCCTCGCGTGCGCGAAGCGGTGCACGCGACCGCGCGGACCCTGCAGGGACTTGGCCACGAGGTCGAGGAGATAGCCGCGCCGCTCGACCAGGCCTTCGGGCGCGACTTCCTGCGCTACTGGGCGCTCATCTCCTTCCTGCTGCAGAAGGCGGGCGGGCGCCTGCTCGGCACCGACTTCGATTCCTCTCGCACCGAGCTGCTCACTCAGGAACTGAGCCGCATGGCGCGCGAGCAGGCACTGGGAATCCCTTTCAGCCTGCGCCGCCTCGTCCGCGCATCGCGGGAGCCCGAGCCCGTCTTCGCGTCGCACGACGTGGTCCTCTCGCCGGTGCTCTCGACTCCGGCTCCTCTGATCGGGGAGCTCGGTCCGGACGTGCCCCCGCGCGAGCACATCGTGCGGCTGCTGCGCTTCGCGTCCTTCACCGCGTGGCAGAACGTCACCGGATCCCCGGCCCTCTCGCTCCCTCTCGCGCGCACCGACGAAGGGCTGCCTATCGGAGTGCAGATCGGCGCACCTCTCGGCGAGGAGAGCAGGCTGATCTCCCTGGGATACGAGCTCGAAGAGGCCATGCCGTGGCCGAAGACGCCGGGAATGGCAATGGCCTGAGACACCACGTGGGTGCCCCAGGCCACTGCGAGGGTCGGTAGTGAGCGGCTAGCGCAGTGCGCAGGCCTGGTCCTTGATCTGCGAGGGGATGTCGTCGTCGCTGTCGTCCGAGCAGATGGCGTCGAGCTGGTTGAGCGCCCACACGGGGCCCTCCGCCTGGAAGACGAACGCCGTCGTCTGCTCGATGTCGCCGGTCTTGGTGATGCCGAAGACGAGGGCGTAGCCATCGACGCACTCGACGCTCTTGAAGGACACCCACTCGGCGCCGCTCTCGGTTGCAGCTCCCTGGGCGAGGCCTTCGAGCGTGGCCTGGTCACACGAAGCAGACCCGCCGCCGATGGGGCTCTCCGAAGGCGCCGCCGACGTGGCGTCGGAGGAGGAACTTCCGCCGCATGCGGCGAGCACGAGCGTGCCGGCGGCGAGGGCGGACAGGGCAAGGATGCGCATGTTCTTGGTCATGGGGCGAGGGTAGGTCGGACAGCGGTCGGGATTCACCCTGACGCGCCGAGCAGGCGGGTCACGAATGGGCTACGGAAGCGTCCCGCGGGGTCGACACGCGCGAGGAGGCCTGCGAAGTCGTCCCAGCGCGGGAACGCGGAGCGCACCTGCTCGGCAGTGGCACGCGACACTTTGCCCCAGTGCGGTCGGGCACCCAGGGGCATCACGATGTCCTCGATCGCAGGGAGCACGTCGTAGATGTGCTCGTCTCGATGCCAGGTGAAGTGGATGCCCACGGTGTCGACGCCGTATGCAGGACTCAGCCACAGGTCGTCCGCGCGCATCGTCCGGATCTCCGTGACGTGGAGGAGCGGCGTGATGCGTGCGTGCAGCGTGCGCAATGCCCGGATCGCCTCGACCGCATGAACGCGCGGCAGCAGGTACTCCGCCTGGATCTCGTCACCCGCGCTCGGCGTGAAGTCGGCGTGAAAGTGGGGGAGTCGCTCATGCCAGGGCCCCGGCTGGCCGAGCTGCGGGTTGCAGTGCACGGGATCGAGTTGCTCGAGAGGGTGCAGCGGTGCATCCCGCTCCGCGACGCCGAACGCCGGACCACCCGGCCACGCCCCCTCGCGGTCGATCCGGCGCTTGAGCCACAACTGCGCGTCGGGCTCGGGGCGCCAACGCGTGAAGACGCTCACCGAGGTCGCCGCGCCGAAGACCGCATCGAAGTCTTCCTCGACGAGATCGAGATCCAGTCCGGCGAAGACCGTTTGGGCGACGTCGTAGGTCGGCTCGACCTCGAGCTCCACTCGCGTGACGATCCCCAGGGCACCCAGGGCCACCACCCAGCCGGGGAAGTCTGGATCGATCCCGCGCCTCACCCACCGGGTCGTGCCATCCGACGTGATGATCTCTAGCCCGGTCACGGCACTCGACAGCGTGCCGATGGCATCACCTGATCCGTGGGTGCCCGTCGCGATGGCACCGCCCACGGTGATGTGCGGAAGAGAGGCCATGGCGGCGAGGGCCATGCCGCGCGCATGCAGTTCGCGACCGAGCACGGCGTACGTCGTCCCCGCCCCCACCGTCGCGGTCGTGCCCTCGACGTGGATATCGGCGGGCAGGCGCATCGTGTCGACGTGAAGGCCGGGGGTCACAGCCACACGGCTGAACGAGTGGGCGCTGCCCAGGGCGAGGACGGAGTCGTGGCTGCGCACGAGCTCGGACACCTCGGCAGCAGAGCCCGGCCGGGACTCGCTGCCCGCAAGATCGACGGTGTCGGACCAGTTGCGCCTCATGCCCCGACGCTAGCGACCCCGGGTGTCCACGGGAGATCTTCCTGTCTGAGAGACATCACACGGGAGATTCGCCGCCATCGGGTAGCCTAGGACCTCATCTTCATCGCGGTCCCCCTGCTACTTCCCTTCATCACAGGAGTCACCATGCGTCCCCTCGCTCGCGTCCTCATCGACGAGAGTCACCGCCAGGCATGGACCACCCGGCCCGAGCTGGCCGCGCAGATGGCGCCGGCCAATCCCGCGGACGCGTCGTACGCCGAGGCGGCCGCCACGCTGCGCCGCGCGGGCTTCGAGGTCGAGGCCCATGTGGCCGGGCCGCTCGATGCCCACGTGCTGGGCGATGCCGACGTCCTGGTGCTGCCGCATTGCTCCTCCGACGAATGGGAGGCGACCACGGGGGAGGGCTCGCCGGTCTACACCGACGCAGAGATCGCTGCTATCGAGTCCTTCGTGCGCGCGGGAGGCGGGCTCGTCGTGCTGGCGGAGACGGAGCAGGCGAAATACGGCAACAACCTCGCCGAGATCACGCGTCGCTTCGGTGTCGACGTGGTGACGTGCACCGCACAGGATCCGGTGAATCGCTTCAACGACGTCTCCACCTGGCTCCTCCTCGATCCCTCGACCGCTCACGGCGCGGATGTCTTCGCCGGTGTGTCCGGAGCATGCGTCTACCGTGCGGGCGTCCTCGATGTCGCCGACGACGCCTATGTCTTCGCTCGCACCGCTGACACGGCCATGCCCCCGTCAGCGCCCGTGATCGCCGGTGTCGACGCCGGCGAGGGACGAGTGCTCGTGGTGGCCGACTCGGACTTCGCCGGAGACGACTCCATCGACGACCTCGACCACCGTCGACTGTGGCGCCGCCTCGTCACCTGGGCGGCGGCTCGCCGCGCAGGCAGTGGCGCCGAAGGGACGCGCAGCGCGATCGTCGAGCACGCCGCATGGGCCGACCTCGTGGACGCCGTCGAGACCCTGCGCCCGCTGCAGGAGGCCGATGGGTCGGTGAGTGGGGACGCGGCGGTGGCCGGCGCCTGCATCGATCGGATCATCGCGGACCTCGAAGCGCTCGCTCCCCTGGTGCCGCACCAGGCCGAATACCTCGCTGCATGCGCGACCGACTTCCGCTCGTGGCGTGAGGCGGGACTCGGCGTGCCGGACTTCCTCGACTCGCTGCAGCTC
>JAPOKX010000107.1 GCA_029977425.1 Actinomycetota bacterium | reverse complement strand
TTCCTTACAGGCCGAAGTCCCTATAACTGGCACAAAGGCGTGGCGGGGCATCCCGATAGCGTCCGCACGGTGGCGGACCGGCAGCTCGATCGCAGCATCGCGCGGCTCGCCCTTCCCGCGTTCGGCGCCCTCATCGCGCAGCCGCTGTTCCTCCTCGTCGACGCGGTCATCGTCGGCACGCTCGGGACCGAAGCACTCGCCGGGCTCGGCGCCGCTTCCACGATCTTCGGTGCGGTCGTGGGCCTGTGCATCTTCCTGTCGTACGCCGCCACCGCCGCCGTGGCGCGGCTCTTCGGTGCAGGCGATCGCGCGGGCGCACTGAGCCAGGGCGTCGACGGCATGGCGCTGGGCATCGGCCTCGGCATCGTGCTCGCGGTCATCGGATTCACCCTCGCAGAACCGCTCATCGGGCTACTCGGCACGTCATCCGACGTGACGCCGTACGCCGTCACCTACCTGCGCATCATCGCGATCTCCTTCCCCGCTGTGCTCGGCGTGCTCGCGGCCGTGGGCGTGCTGCGCGGCCTGCAGGACACGCGCACCACGCTCTACGTCACGCTCGCGATGGTCGTCGTCAACCTGGTGCTGTGCCTGGTCTTCGTGCTCGGGCTCGGCTGGGGCATCGGCGGCAGCGCTGTCGCAACCGGCATCGCCGAGTTGGTCGGCCTGCTGGCCTACGGCGTGATCCTGCTGCGCATGGCACGCCGTGAGGGTGTCGCGATCACGCCCAGCGGCGTCGGTGTCGTGCGATCTGCGCGCGACGGCGTGCCCCTCTTTGTCCGTGCCCTTGCCCTGCGCGCCGTGCTCGTCATCGCCTCCGCCGTCGCCGCACGCCTGGGTGATGCGGAGCTCGCGGCCTATCACGTCACCGTCACGCTCTTCTTCGCGCTCGCGCTCGCCCTTGACGCGATCGCCATCGCCGGCCAGGCGCTGCTCGGCAAGACCCTGGGCGCCGGCGATGTCGATGCCTCGCGCACCATCACGCGTCGCATCGTGAGGTGGTCGGTCTGGCTCGGCGTCGCCCTCTCCGTGATCGTCCTCGCGCTCCGCCCCTGGCTGCCGGGCTGGTTCGGTGACGACGCGCAGGTCATCGCGCTCATCTCCTCCGCCCTGCTCGTGCTCGCCGTCCTGCAGCCTCTCTCCGGGGTCGTCTTCGCCCTCGACGGCGTGCTCATCGGCGCCGGTGACACGCGCTGGCTCGCCTGGGCACAGATCGCCGTGCTCATCGCCTTCCTCCCCGCGGCCTGGCTCGTGATCGTCAACTCCTGGAGTCTCGAGGCGCTCTGGTGGGCCCTGGGCTGGTTCCTTCTCGTGCGCGCGGCCCTGCTCGTCTGGCGCGCGCGGGGATCCGCCTGGCTCATCACCGGCGCCGTGCGCCCGCGGTAGCGTCACCGCGTGCGCGGCGTACTCCTCGACGTCAACGAGACACTCCTCGACCTCTCCGGACTCCAGCCCGCCTTCGACTCCCTCGGCATCCCCGATGCCCTGCCGCTGTGGTTCGCGCGCACGCTGCGCAACGGCTTCGCGCTCGCCGCAGCCAACGACTGCCGGCCCTTCGCTGATGTCGTACGCGCGACGCTGGTCTCACTCGATCCCACGCGGCTCACGCCCCGGGACGCCTATGCAGTCCTTGATGCCTTCACGCGACTGCAGCCCCACCCCGACGTGGAGGCGGGCCTGCGCCTGCTAGCCAATGCCGGCATCCCGGCGATCACGCTCACGGTCGGCGACGCGGAGACGGTCGCGCGGATCTTCGACACGCACGGGCTCGGCGGCCTCGTCACCGGGCACCTTTCGGCTGCCGACTTCGGCCGCTGGAAGCCGGCACCGGCGCCCTATCTGGCCGGCTGCCTCGCGCTCGGCCTGCCACCGGGTGACGTCACGATGGTGGCCGCGCATGCGTGGGACCTGCACGGCGCACATCGCGCCGGACTGCGCACCGCGTGGATCTCTCGGCTGGAGCAGGTCCGCTCGGACATCTTCGCTTCGCCCGACATCCAAGGACCCGACCTGCCGTCCGTCGCCGCGCAGATCGTAGGGTCTGCCGCATCATGAGCGAACGCACTGCCGTCGTCATCTCCAACCCCACCGTGGGCGCGGAGCTCGGCCATCTCGAGCCGTGGCTGCGCGACAACGGATTCGATGTACGCCGCCTCGTGCGCGACGACATCCTCCCCGCAGATGCGGCCGACGATGCCGACCTCGTCATCATCCTCGGCTCAGAGTGGACACTCGCCCGGACGATGGATGAGCCCCACGATCCGCCTCAGGCGGCAGCGGCCATCGCCGCGGAGACCGCGTTGGTGCGCCGACGCGTCCAGCAGGACAAGCCCCTGCTCGGCATCTGCTTCGGCGGACAGATGCTGTCGCGCGCCCTCGGCGGGCAGGTCACGCGCCAGGAGGCTGCGCACATCGCATGGGAGACGCCCGAGACCGATGTCGACGAGCTGCGCGCACCCTGGGTGCTTCTCCACAACGACGCCTTCACCGTGCCGCCCGGGGCGGAGCTGCTGGCCGAGGCCGACCATGCGCCGATCGCCTTCCGGCACGGGCGCGCATGGGGCGTGCAGTTCCACCCCGAGGTCAACGCCGAGATCCTCGCCCAGGTCTTCGATGACGTCGGCACGCCGCGCGAGGTAGCGACACCTCAGGTGGATGCGCTGCGCGCGCGAGCCGATGCGCAGCGCACGGACAGCCTGCGCCTCTTCGACCGCTTCTGGGCGGAGGTGTCATGACCTCCTCGCACGAAGGCAGCCCCTTTCGCATCACCACCGTGTGCCTGGGCAACATCTGTCGCTCGCCCATGGCCGAGGCCGTCATCCGGGCACGAGTCGCGGACGCCGGCCTGGCGGCAGCGGTGCTGGTGGACTCCGCCGGCACCGATGGCTGGCACATCGGTGAGGACGCCGACCCGCGCGCACTCCAGACCCTGCGCGCTGCGGGCTACGACCTCGTGCATTCCGGCCGTCAGATCACAACCGAGTGGTTCCTCGAGCCCGGCCGACCGGACCTGCTGCTCACCATGGACTCCAGCAACTACGCCACCGTCATCGGACTCGCGCCGGACGAGGCTGCGCGCGAGCGCGTGCGCATGATGCGCTCCTTCGACCCAGCCCTCGCCGGGCTTCCCGCCGGCGATCCACGGCTCGACGTTCCCGATCCGTGGTACGGCGACCACGACGGCTTCGGTGAGGTCCTCGCGATGCTCGAGGCCGCGGCCGAGGGACTGGTGGCGGACCTTCCGCTCCTGCTCGACCGCTAGTCAAGAGTCGAGGGTCAACGACAACGACGCCCCGTCAGACATCGCACGAGGCGAACGTCTGACGAAGCGTCGTTGACGAAGCGAACTAGCTCGCGGTGACGGTGAAGGCGACCGAGGCGGTGACCTCGGGGCTCACGCGCACGCGTGCCTTGTGGCTGCCGATCTCCTTGACATGCGACACCTCGACGGAGCGCTTGTCGAGCAGCGGGCCACCGGCCTTGCGCACCGCGGCGACGAAGTCGGCGTTGGTGATGGAGCCGAAGAGCTTGCCGCTCTCGCCGGCGCGCGCCGGGATGACGACAGCGAGGCCCTCGAGCTGCTCCTTGACCTCCTTGGCGTGAGCCAGGTCGCGGATCTCGCGGGCGTCGCGGGCGCGCTTGATCTGCGCGACCTGCTTCTCGCCGCCCGCGGTCCACGGCATGGCCATGCCGCGGGGCACGAGGTAGTTACGGCCGTAGCCGTCCTTGACCGTGACGACGTCACCGGGGACGCCGAGGCCATCGACGGACTGGGTGAGGATGATCTTCACGTCTACCTGCCCGTGCTGGTGTAGGGCAGCAGCGCCATCTCGCGCGCGTTCTTGATCGCCTTGGCGACCGCGCGCTGCTGCTGCATGGTGAGCCCCGTCACGCGGCGCGAACGGATCTTGCCGCGGTCGGAGATGAACTTGCGAAGAAGGTTGACGTCCTTGTAGTCGACGAAGGTCACGTCCGGTGCGAGCAGCGGGGTGCCCTTCTTGACGCGTGCCGGCTCACTCGAGCGCTTATCGCGGCGCGGTCCCTGGCCCATCTGTCATATCTCCTTTAATCAAAAGTCTGTGGTCTAGAACGGGGGTTCGTCGTAGGCGGCACCGCCGCCACTGGGTGCGGCCCACGGATCGTCGGCAGGTGCGCCGCCGCCCGAGCCACCGCCACCGGAGAAGCCGCTGTCGCCGCGCTGGGTGCGGGTGACCTTGGCTGTGGCGTAGCGGAGCGCGGGGCCGACGTCGTCGACCTCCATCTCCACGACCGTGCGCTTCTCGCCCTCGCGGGTCTCGTAGGAACGCTGCTTGAGGCGGCCCTGCACGATGACGCGCATGCCCTTCTGGAGGGACTCGGCGACGTTCTCGGCGTACTGGCGCCACACGCTGCAGCGCATGAAGACCGGATCGCCGTCCTTCCACTCATTGGTGGCCTTGTCGAGGTAGCGCGAGCTCGACGCGACCGTGAAGGACGCGACAGCGGCGCCGCTCGGAGTGAAGCGCAGCTCAGGGTCGTTGGTCAGGTTGCCCACGACCGTGACATTGATGTCCCCGGCGGCCATGGCCTAGGACTCCTCCGGGCGCGTCACCTTGGTGCGCAGCACGGCCTCGTTGAGGTTGAGCTGGCGATCGAGCTCCGCCACAGCGGCAGGAGACGACGTGATGTCGAGGACGGCGTAGATGCCCTCGGGCTTGTGCGCGATCTCGTAGGCGAGACGGCGGCGACCCCAGACATCGACCTTCTCCACGGTGCCGCCGTCCTGCTTGACGACATTGAGGAAGGTCTCGAGCGAGGGAGCGACAGTGCGCTCCTCGAGATCGGGGTCGAGGATGACCATGACTTCATATCGGCGCATGCGGTCGCCGACCTCCTCTGGACTCATCGGCTCCGGTCTCTCCGGAGCAGGAGGTGGGGTGATCCCCCAAGGCCCCGAGGGGCCGGTCGACCC
>JAPOKX010000106.1 GCA_029977425.1 Actinomycetota bacterium | reverse complement strand
CCGCGCGCTGCGGGCGCCAGCGGCACCGGAACTATCGGTGCTGAGGGAGTTCGTGGGGCGCGTGCAGTTGTCCGAAGAACCGTAGTCGCGAAAGCCGCAGAGATGGGGCATCCGAGGATGAGCCACCGATGAGCGCCCAGCCATGAGCAGGGTCGTCCAGCACTGACGGTCCGGACGCGCGCCCGTAGCGCGCCTACCGGACCAAAGACAGGAGAGTTGTGTCGAAGGTCCGGGTCTATGAGCTCGCCAAGGAGCTCGGAGTCGAGAGCAAGGTCGTGCTCGCCAAGTTGGCGGAGCTCGGCGAATTCGTGCGCTCGGCTTCTTCCACGGTCGAAGCGCCCGTCGTCCGCAAGCTGAAGGACGCCATGCCGCCGGCTCCGGCCGCGGAGGCTAAGCCCAAGCGCGCGACCAAGAAGGCTGCCGCCCCCAAGGAGGCGCCGCCCGTCGTCGAAGAGGCTGCAGTCGTCGCCGCCGAGACGGTGGCTGAGGCGCCCGCGGCGGCGCCGGTCGCTGAGCCGGCAGAGCCCGCTGCCCCAGTTGCTCCGGCTGCGTCGGGGGAGGACGGAGAGTCTCCCCGCCCAGCCCGCCCCGCGGGCCCGCGCCCGGGCAACAACCCCTTCACGGGCAATGTCGCCGCGCGGGAGGCTCCGCGGCCTGCGGCACCTCGACCGGGCAACAACCCCTTCACCGGCAACACCGGCATGGGGCGCCCTGCGCCTGCCGTGCCGGGCATCCCCAGGCCGACCCCGGGCATGATGCCGCGCGTCCCGGGCGTTCCGAGCCCGGGTGCGCGTCCTGCCGGCGCACCCGGCCGTCCCGGTGGTGCACCCGGCCGTCCCGGTGGTGCACCCGGCCGTCCCGGCGGTGCGCCCGGTGGGCGCGGTCCCGGTCGCCCGGGTGGCGGCTTCGGTGGCGGACCCGGCGGAGGCGCACCCGGTGGTGCGCCGGGCGGGGGTTTCGCCGGCCGTCCCGGTGGTCGCGGCGGCCCCGGTGGTCGTGGCGGCACAGCGGGTGCCTTCGGCAAGCCCGGCGGTCGTCCCTCGCGCGGCCGCAAGTCCAAGCGCGCGAAGCGCCAGGAATTCGACAACATGCAGGCACCCACCATCGGTGGGGTGCGCCTGCCCCGCGGCAACGGCCAGGTCGTGCGCCTGCCGCGCGGGGCGAGCCTCACGGACTTCGCGGAGAAGATCGATGCGAGCCCCGCGGACCTGGTGACCGTGCTCTTCAAGCTCGGCGAGATGGTCACGGCGACCCAGTCGGTCGACGACGACACGCTGAAGCTCCTCGGCAGCGAGCTCGACTTCGACGTCCAGGTGGTCTCGCCCGAGGATGAGGATCGCGAGCTCCTCGAGTCCTTCTCCCTCGATTTCGGCGAGGACGAGGGCGACGAGTCCGACCTCATGCCGCGCCCTCCGGTCGTCACGGTCATGGGCCACGTCGACCACGGCAAGACGAAGCTGCTCGACGCGATCCGCAAGACCAACGTGGTCGCCGGCGAGGCAGGCGGCATCACGCAGCACATCGGCGCCTACCAGATCACGGCCCACGCCGATGGCGGCGATCGTGCGATCACGTTCATCGACACGCCCGGCCACGAGGCCTTCACCGCCATGCGTGCCCGAGGCGCTCAGGTGACCGACATTGCCGTGCTCGTCGTGGCTGCCGACGATGGCGTCAAGCCGCAGACGATCGAGGCGCTCAACCACGCCCAGGCGGCCGAGGTGCCCATCGTGGTGGCCGTCAACAAGGTCGACAAGGAAGGTGCTGACCCGTCGAAGGTGCGCGGCCAGCTGACGGAGTTCGGGCTGGTCGCCGAGGAGTACGGCGGCGAGACGATGTTCGTCGACGTCTCCGCCGTCAAGGGCAGCGGCATCGACGAGCTGCTCGACGCGATCCTGCTCACTGCCGACGCAGCCCTCGACCTGCGCGCCAATCCCCATCAGGATGCCCAGGGCGTGGCTATCGAGGCGCACCTCGACCGCGGGCGCGGCCCTGTGGCGACCGTCCTGGTGCAGCGCGGCACGCTGCGCCCCGGTGACTCCATCGTCGCCGGCGATGCCTACGGGCGCGTCCGCGCGATGCTGGACGAGGACGGCAACACCGTCGAGGAGGCACTGCCCTCTCGACCGGTGCAGGTTCTGGGCCTCACCACGGTGCCGGGAGCAGGTGACACCTTCCTCGTGGTCGAGGAGGATCGCACTGCCCGACAGATCGCCCAGACGCGCCAGGCGCGCGAGCGCAACGCTCAGCTCGCCAAGTCTCGAGCGCGCCGGACTCTCGAGGACTTCCTCAAGAGCATCGAGGAGGGCGAGCAGCGCGAGCTCAATCTCATCCTCAAGGGCGATGTCTCCGGATCGGTCGAGGCGCTCGAGGACGCGTTGCTCAAGATCGAGGTGGGCGACGAGGTGTCGCTGCGCGTCATCCACCGCGGCGTAGGCGCCATCACCAAGAGCGACGTCACCCTGGCCAGCGCCTCGGACGCCGTCGTGGTCGGCTTCAATGTGCGCCCCGAGGGCAAGGTGGCGGAATTCGCGGCCCAGGAGGGCGTGGACGTCCGGTTCTACTCCGTCATCTACCAGGCGATCGACGAGATCGAGTCGGCCCTGCGCGGCATGCTCAAGCCCGTGTACGAGGAGGTCCAGCTCGGCACCGCAGAGGTGCGCGAGGTCTTCAAGTCCTCCAAGTTCGGCACCATCGCGGGCTGCCTCGTGCGGAGCGGGGAGATCCGTCGCAACACCAAGGCGCGTCTCGTGCGTGATGGAGCTGTCGTGGCCAACGACCTGTCCATCGCAACCCTGCGTCGCTTCAAGGACGATGTCACCGAGGTCCGAGAGGGCTTCGAGTGCGGCATCAATCTCGGCAGCTACGGTGACGTCAAGGTGGACGACGTCATCGAGACCTACGAGATGCGCGAGATCCCGCGCGCCTAGGGGCAGACGTCGTGTTCGTGGCGACCTGTGAGATGGACTTCCTCCTCGGGGATGTGCACTCTCTCAAGGAGAAGCGAGCCGTGGTGAAGCCGATCGTCCGGGAGTTGCGGAGGAGGTTCGACGTGGCCGCGGCCGAGACCGATTACCAGGACCTGCATCGCAGGGCTCTCGTCACGGTCGCCGCGGTGGCAGGCGACGCGGCCCATGCACGGGGCGTGGCCGATGCGTGCGAGGAATGGATGTCCGGCCTGCCGGAGATCACGTTGGTGGGAGCCCGTCGGCGACTGTTCGGCGGCGATGACGAAGGAGTGGGCTGATGGCGTCTGAAGCTCGTGCCCGCAAGCTGGCAGACCGCGTCCGCGAGATCGTGGCGGAGACCCTCGAGATGAAGGTCAAGGACCCCCGCCTCGGCTTCATCACGATCACCGATTCCCGCGTGACCCCGGACCTGCGCGAGGCCACGCTGTTCTACACCGTCTACGGCGATGACGAGGAGCGGGCGGCCACGGCCGCCGCCCTCGAGTCAGCCAAGGGGATCCTGCGCAGCGAGGTGGGTCGACAGACGGGCATCAAGCACACGCCGTCTCTGGCCTTCGTCCTCGACGCGCTCCCGGACAACGCCAAGCACATCGACGACCTGCTCCGGGCAGCGGCTGAGTCCGACGCCCAGGTCCACGCCCAGGCAACCGGGGCCCACTACGCGGGCGATCCCGATCCCTATCGGCATCCCTCCGATGAGGAGGATGCCTCCGGATGACCGTCGCCGGCCCCCACGGCATCGTCGTGGTGGACAAGCCCGAGGGGCCTACGTCGCACGCCGTCGTCGGGCGCGCTCGCAAGGCCTGGGGCACGCGCCGGGTCGGTCATGCCGGCACCCTGGACCCCCTCGCCACCGGCGTGCTCGTCCTGGGGCTCGGTTCGGCCACGCGATTGCTCGGCCACCTGTCCGCTCAGGGCAAGGAGTACGTCGCGACCATTGCCCTCGGGGTGTCGACGAGCAGCGATGATGCTCAGGGAGAGATCCTGCGAGCCAGCGGTGCCACGCTCGATGCCACCGCTGTCGAGGAGGCCATGGCGCCGTGGCGCGGGATCGTGCGCCAGCGTCCCAGTGCGGTGAGCGCCGTGCGCATCGACGGGCGTCGTGCGCACTAGCGCGTGCGCGCGGGCGAGGACGTCGAGGTCCCAGAGCGCGAGGTGACGATCGATGCCTTCGATCTCATCGACCTGCGCCACACGGCGGTGGCCGGTGTGCCGGCGACCGTGATCGATGTCCGCGTCGACTGCAGTGCGGGCACCTACGTGCGTGCGCTCGCGCGAGATGTCGGTGACGCGCTCGGGGTCGGGGGCCACGTGGTCGCGCTGCGCCGCACGCGCTCAGGAGCCTTCACGCTCGAGGACGCCTGCTCGGTGGAGGACCTGGGCTTGGTGGATCCCCTGACCTCCGGCGTTGCAGCGCGACGGTCGCTGCCCTGGGTGGACGTCGGCGCAGGCCTGGTGCGTTCCGTGGTGCACGGCGTGCGCATCCCGTGGCCGGAGGGCGCGCCGCGCGTGGGCACCGTGGCCTTCCTCCATGACGACGAGTTGCTCGCCCTTGCCGAGTGCTCCAGCGGCACGGCGGCGTACTCCGCCGTATTCCCTCCCGCATCAGGTCTGCCCGTCTAGGGGTTGGTCAGTGAGAGATCACGACATTCAGGCCACGTGCCGAACTTTGGGTAGTTTCGGCCCTGCCAGGGCACTTTCTACCCAAAGTTCGCAGGTGTTCGCGCAAGGTCGATAGACGCGGGCGGCAGCACGGCCGAGGGGTCGCCCGCCTAGGGGTTGCGCGCGAGCGTGCCGTCGGCCGTGTCGGGGGACAGGTCCTCCACCAGGATGCGCGCCCAGGTCTCGCACACTGCGTCGAGCGGGAACGACGCCTCGACCTGCGCGCGAGCGAAGCGGCGCTCGGCCTCCCAGCGCCCGGATGACGTGATCTCGTGGATGGCGTCGGCGACGGAGGCGGGATCCGCGTGGATCCAGCGGGTGTCGTAGATCGTGTCGGCTCCCGGCCAGGGCAGGAGCGCGGGGACCGCACCCGAGGCCATGCCCTCGGCGGGAGCGAGGTGGAAGCTCTCGTCATCCGAAGTCGACAGCACCCATCCGACGCGGCGCAACCATGCGGCGACGTCCCCGCCGAAGCCG
>JAPOKX010000105.1 GCA_029977425.1 Actinomycetota bacterium | reverse complement strand
GTGCCCGCCCTCATCGCCGCCTCAGAGGCGGGACACGTGGAGTACCTGCGAGGCATCGCATGATGCCCGCAGCCGAGTCCGCTCTTCGGGCCGCCATCCTGGGCGAGGAGGCCGCGCTCTATGCCTACGGCGTGGCCGGCCCCTGGCTCGACGGCGCCGATCGCGACCTGGCCCTGGGCGGGCTTGCCGCGCACCGCGCCCGCGTCCTGGTGCTGAGGGGCGAGGCCGCAGACGGTGACGAGGCGGGTGCCCCGGGCGGCTTCGTCAGCGGGCCCGTCGATTCCCCCGACTCGGCCCGGGCCCTGCTCGCGGAGGTGGAAGCACGTCTAGCCGCGGCGTACGCCGACCTCGCCGCCGAGGTCACGGGCGGTCAGCGACGCAATGCGGTGCTCTCGGCCTGCGAGTGCTCGGTGCGTTCGATCGCATGGGGCGCGGCCACCGCGGCCTTCCCGGGGCGCTAGCCGATCACCAGGAGACGACGGTCTGCCAGGCGAGTACGGCGATGAGCACGCCTGTCACCACGAGCAGGACCGCGCGCACGAAGCCGCTCCCGCGCGCAATGGCCGTCCGCGCCCCGATGATGGCACCGGTCACATTGCATGCGGCCATGAGCAGGCCGAGCGTCCAGAGCACCGACCCGCTGATCCCGAAGACGATGAGCGAGGCGGCGTTCGTGCCGACGTTGACGATCTTGGCGGTCGCCGATGCCTGCAGGAACGTGTAGCCGACCGCGGCGACCAGCAGGACGATGAGGAAGGACCCGGTACCCGGTCCTACGGCTCCGTCGTAGAAGCCGATCGCGAGGCCGCCGACGATCGCGGTGACAAGGTGCCTGCGACGCGAGACTTCGCGGGCGGTGAGGCCGAAGTCCCGGCGGAACGCGATGAAGAGCCACACGAGGACGAGGGCGATGAGGATGATCGGGCGGTAGACCGCCGGAGGCAGGTGGATCGCCATGAGCGAGCCCAGCGCAGCTCCCGCGAACGCCGCTCCCGCCATGGGGAGCGCGGTCCGCAGTCGCGGCATCTCGATCCGGCCATAGGTGATGGCCGCCGCGGTGGTGCCGAAGATCGACGACAGCTTGTTGGTGCCCAGGGCGAGAGCGGGCTTGTCCGCGGGGACCGCGAGAAGGAGCGCCGGGAGCTGGAGCAGCCCTCCGCCGCCGCTGACGGCATCGACCCAGCCGGCGGCGGCGGCCACCGCGCACAGCAACACGATGACGTACCACTCCGGGGTCATGCGGAGGTCCTCCAGCTCAGCACGATGGCCAGCACGTCGCCCAGGCGCATCGCGACAGCATCCGGGGTCACGTCGACGTCCACCGCTTGGTCGCCGAGCCGCGAGTGAGGGATGAGGATGGCGCGCATGCCGGCCTGCTGGGCTCCGTGCACGTCGTCCCACGGCCTGTCTCCCACGAAGACCGTCCGCTCAGGGGTCGCACCCAGTGCCGCAATGGCTGCGTGGAAGGCATCCGCGTGCGGCTTGGCCACGGGGATCTCGCTGGAGTAGACGGCCGCGTCGATGAAGGGCGCAAGGCCGTCGCGGGAGAAGACGGCCTCGTGATGCCAGCGCGGCCACAGCGTGTTGGACAGCACGCCGACGCGGACCCCCGCCTGCCGCAAACCCTCGAGCACCGGTCGCGCATCGGGATCGGCGAGCGTGTGCGGGTCCCAGGCTGCGAGGTAGCTCGCGAGGGCGGCGCCGTGGCGCGCCTGGGTTGTGTCGACCCCGCACGACGCGAAGACGTGGTCGAGGGTGCCCGTGCCGTTGGCGCCCCGAGATGCCTGCTGCTCACGCCACAGGCTGACCTCCGCGGTGGCCAGACGCTGCGCCAGGCCATCGTCCGAAGGGTCGTAGGCGCGCGCGTATGCCGCCCACTGCGCGACCAGGTCGATGTCGTGCCAGGGCGTGAGGGTCCCGCCCCAGTCGAAGATGACGGCGTCGACCGTCATGCACGCACGAGCGCGACGAGGCGATCGGCGATGTCACCCACCGGGACGTCGACCGATTCGCCGGTGGCACGATCGCGCAGCTCCACCACTCCGTCGGCAAGACGCTTGCCCACGACCACGATGGTCGGCACGCCGATGAGCTCGGCGTCGTTGAACTTCACGCCGGGCGACACGCCGCGGCGGTCGTCGTAGAGCACGCGCACGCCGCGACCGGTGATGTCGGCGATCAAGGACTCCGCGGCCTCGAAGGGTGCGTCGTCCTTGCCCGTGGCCACCACATGGACATCCGCGGGGGCGACCGCTCGGGGCCACACCAGGCCCTTGTCGTCGTGATGCTGCTCGGCCACTGCGGCGACCGCACGCGAGACTCCCAGGCCGTAGGAGCCCATCGTCACGGTCACCTGCTTGCCGTTCTCATCGAGGACGGTGAGCCCGAGCGCCTCGGCGTACTTGCGGCCCAGCTGGAAGATGTGGCCGATCTCGATGCCGCGCGCGATCTCAATCACGGCACCGCACCGAGGGCAGGAGTCTCCCTCGGCGATCTCGACGGCCTCGATCTCGCCATCGACCTCGAAGTCGCGTCCACGGACCAGGCCGTAGACGTGCCGACCCTTCTCGTTGGCACCGGTGATCCATGCCGTGCCGACGGCGACCCGCGGGTCGACGAGATAGCGCACATTGCCCTCGCCACCGAGTGCGCCGGGACCGATGTAGCCCTTGACGAGCGCGGGGTACTTCGGGAAGTCCTCCTCCTCGAAGGGACGGAGGGTGACCGGGTGCAGCGCAGCCTCGAGCCGCTTGACGTCGACCTCGCGGTCACCCGGCACTCCGATCGCCAGGGGCGCGCTCGTGCCGTCGGGGTAGTCGGCCATGAAGACGACGTTCTTGAGGGTGTCCGCGGCGGCCCAGTCGCGGTCGGCGTGCCGGAGCTCCGGTCGCGCATTGGAGACCTCGACCAGGGTGGCGATCGTCGGGGTGTCGGGGGTGTCGTGGACCTGGGCCGCCGGGAGTGCGGACGTGTCCGCGGGAGGGATCGGCGCGGTGACGAATGCCTCGACGTTGGCGGCGTAGTCGCACGCGGTGCAGCGCACGTAGGTGTCCTCGCCGGACTCGGTCGGCGCGAGGAACTCCTCGCTGGCCGAGCCACCCATCGCACCCGACTGCGCGGACACGATGACGAAGTCGAGGCCGAGGCGCCCGAAGCAGGAGATGTAGGCATCGCGATGACGCAGGTACGAGCGCTCCAGCCCCGCATCGTCCACGTCGAAGGAGTAGGAGTCCTTCATCACGAACTCGCGCCCCCGCAGGATGCCTGCGCGCGGACGCGCCTCATCGCGGTACTTCGTCTGGATCTGGTAGATGACGAGCGGCAGGTCCTTGTAGGAGGAGTACTCCCCCTTGACCATGAGCGTGAACATCTCCTCGTGCGTCGGGCCGAGCAGGTAGTCGCTGCCCTTGCGGTCCTGGAGCCGGAAGAGGTTGTCGCCGTACTCCTCCCATCGGTTCGTGCGCTCATAGGGATCGCGCGGAAGGAGAGCCGGGAAGTGCACCTCCTGGAACCCCGCCTGGTCCATCTCCTCGCGCACAATCGACTCGATGTTGCGGTAGACGAGGTAGCCGAGGGGCAGCCACGAGAAGATCCCCGGCGCGACGCGGCGGACATAGCCGGCACGCACGAGGAGACGGTGGCTCGGCACCTCGGCATCCGCCGGGTCATCGCGAAGCGTGCGCACGAAGAGCTGGGACATTCGCAGCAGCACAGAGACTCCTCACCGACGTCAGTGGGGAGAGGCTACCGGGCTGACCCCCGTGGCCCGGCGCGGCGGCAGAGCCGCCGCTGTCGGGCTCGCTGGCCTAGAGCAGGACCGTGGCGAACTCGCCCGCAGCCCGGAAGCCGACGGCGTCGTAGCAGCGCCGGGCGACGGCGTTGTAGTCGTTGACGTAGAGGCTCACGATGGGCGCCACCTGAGCGCGGGCGATCTCCGCCACCGCAGCCATGCCTGGCTCGCTCAGGCCCTGCCCCCGCAGATCCGGGGCAACCCACACCCCCTGCACTTGGCACGCGCGAGACGAGGCTGCGCCGATCTCCGCCTTGAAGACCACCCGGCCACCCTCGATGCGCGCGAGAGCGCGTCCTGCGCGCACGAGGTCGGCGATGCGTGCCCGGTACGCCGCTCCCGCTCCCCCGGCGACCGGCGAGACGCCGACCTCCTCTGTGAACATCGCGATGCAGGCGGGCACGAGAAGGTCGATCTCCTGGGGGCGCACGGCACGCACGAGCGGATCGGCCGCGACGCGCGGCGGTCCGTCGAGGACGAGCAGGGGCTGGCGTGCGCGGACCTCGCGCGCCGGCCCCCATGCCCCGTCGAGAAGGCGCCACAGGTCGAGCACCTCGTCCGCGGGGCCGACGAGGGAGGAACCCCGTCTCCCGGTGCGGCGCAGACGCTCTGCCAGCAGTCGCCGAGCCGCGTCGTCGGTGGCGATGGGGATGACGTTGGCTCCTACATGGAGACCGGACACGCAGCGACCACCGCGCTCCACCACCCAGAAGTCCGAGGACAGTCGCTGCCGCCCTACGCGATCACCCGCGCGCATCTCGTCGAGCCGCGACGCGACGAAGCAGTGGGCGACGGGATCTGCCGCGAGGAGGCGCTCGAACTCCGGCAGGTCAGCGAACTCCAGCGGCCGGACCAGGCCGTCGCGCTCAGCCGACGGTGACGACGGGATCGCCGGCGCCGTCATTGCCCATCTCCTCGGCGAGCTTCATGGCTTCCTCGATGAGCGTTTCGACGATCTGGTGCTCCGGGACGGTCTTGATCACCTCGCCACGCACGAAGATCTGCCCCTTGCCGTTGCCCGAGGCAACCCCCAGGTCGGCCTCGCGCGCTTCTCCAGGGCCATTGACGACGCAGCCCATGACGGCGACGCGCAGGGGCACCTCCAGGCCCTCGAGGCCCGCGGTGACCTGCTCGGCGAGGGTGTAGACGTCGACCTGGGCGCGCCCGCACGAGGGGCAGGACACGATCTCGAGTCCGCGCTGGCGCAGGTTGAGGGACTCGAGGATGCCGATACCCACCTTGACCTCCTCGACAGGAGGCGCGGAGAGGGATACGCGGATGGTGTCGCCGATTCCCTGCGAGAGCAGGGCACCGAAGGCAACTGCCGACTT
>JAPOKX010000104.1 GCA_029977425.1 Actinomycetota bacterium | reverse complement strand
CGGGTGGGTTCCTCGACGATCACTCCTACGATCACCGTCGCCCCGGTCGTGGCCGTGCCGGATACGGCGTCGACGCCGTGGAACACCCCCGTCACCGACAATGTCCTGGCCGATGACACCTCTGGTGCGGCCATCAATGCGGGCGCATTGAAGCTGTGCGGCCCGAACGACGGCACTATGTGTGCGCAGACATCGGTGACGGTGCCAGGCAAGGGCACCTTCGAAGTCGCGGCTGGCAAGGTGCGCTTCACCCCGCTGTCGGCGTTCTCCGGATCCGTCGACCCGATCACCTACCGCACCACTGACGCCCTAGGCCGCTCCATCTCCAGCACCTTCACCCCGACGGTCGGGGCGCCCAATGGCCCGACCGCGTCTCCGGATGCTCGTTCCGTGGTGCGGGGTGAAACCGTCGCCTTTGCGACCCTGGCTGCAGGAAATGGCCTCGTGGCTGCGGGCAGCAATGCCGCGGGCACCAATCCTGTGCTGGACGCTGCTACGTGCCTGCTTCAGCCTGGTGTCTCACCGGATGCGTGCGTGGTGGGCTCGACCCTGATTGTGCCGGGAGAGGGAACCTACGCACTCGAGACGCTCGCCGGGGTCGTGCGCTTCACAGCCGATCCGAATGCGACGCCTGGTCAACAGACCCCCGTGCGCTATCGAGTGGTGGACTCCATTGGAATGACCGCCGTGAGCACCCTCACCGCGACGGTCTATTCGCCGCCCACGGTGTTGGCCAAGGTGCGAACGGATCTCATGAACCTCCCGCAGGTATTCGACCCTCTCGTCGGAAGCTCCCATGATCCTGCGACGACCATCGCGGCGTCGAGCGCGCGGTTGTGTGGCGGCGGCGACCTCGCTCCCGATTGCCAGCAGATGGCGGTGACCTTGGCCGGATACGGCGCTTTCGCGGTCGACCCGGGGACAGGCAGGATCACCTTCACACCTGAGACAGGCTTCACCGGGACTGTCCCAGAGGTCACCTACTCCGTGCGCGACAGTTTCGGGCAGGGCGCCTTCGCGACCATCGCGGCCACGGTTGTCGGGGTGCCACGTCCGCTTGCCCGTGATGACGCGGGCTCCGCCGCGTTGGGCAATCCAGTGCTGTTCCGCCCTTGGAGCAACGACGATTCGGCGAGTAGTCCCCTGGGCGCCTCGGTGACGTCGGCGACGTTGGTGCCTTCCAGCGTCGTCCTGTGCGGCCCGGGCGACACCCCGCTGCCTTCGGGGTTGGGATGCGACGACACGACGATTTCGACCGCTGATGGCACGTACGTGCTCGACGAGGCGACGGGCGACGTGACATTCACCGGTGCGGACGGCTTCACCGGGATCGCAACGCAACCGGTGAGTTATCAGATCACCACCGACTACTCGGTCAATGGTGGAAGCATCCAACAGGGATACGGTTCGGCCCGACTGATCCCCACGATCACCGCGGCCAACAGTGGTGGCGGCGGCGGCGGTGGTGGTGGCGGTGGTGGTGGCACGCCTCCGCCAAGCGGCGGCGGTGGCGGGGGCGGCACGCCTGGGCCGAGCCCATCCCCGACGCCCTCGCCGGATGTCGATCCGGTGCCGCAGCCAGATCACGGTGTGGCTCGTCCGGGGAGCCCGGTACGCGTAGATCCGATCGGCAATGACGTGCCCGGCGCGGGCGAGTCGTTCGACGAGGGTTCGCTGCGGCTGTGCCCGGCTGGCTCCGTGCCACCGGAGTGCACTGACTTGGTCGTGCCGTCACCTCAGGGCACGTGGGTGGTCGATCCCTTCACAGGTGCAGTTGTCTTCACTCCCGAACCTGGCTTCGAGGGACTCGTGCAGATGCCCTACGTCGTGGAAACGGAGGATGGGCACCTGGTGGACTCGGTGATCTCGATCTGGATTCCCGCCCCGCCGAAGGCGGACGATGATGCGTCCACAGGGGACGTGGGAGAGTCTCAGACCCTGACGCCCACATCGAATGATGCCCACGACGCGGCACCGTGGGACCGCGGCTCGGTGCGCTTGTGCGCCTCGGACCAGTCTCCGCCGGGCTGCGACGCGACGAGAGTCGAGACCGCCGACGGGGTCTATGAGCTCGACCCGGCGACGGGGCAGGTGGTCTTCACTCCGGCACCGGGCTTCACGGGCACCGCGACGCCGCTGCAGTATCAGGTGAGCGACGTGGCTGGCCAGGTCGCTTCAGCATGGCTTCGTCCGACCGTCCGTAGCGGGGGCGGAGACGATGACGCTTCCGCGTGGCTGCACGTGCACAAGGTGGTCACCGGCAACGAATTGCGCTCTGGCGCGGTCCGGATCGTGACCACGTGCAGGGATGGCGACAACGTGATGCGCAAGTTGCATCTCCTGGACGCACGAGATGCGCGCGGTGCGTGGCGGGTCAAGGTGCCCGCGGGGATGCGCTGCCAGGTAGAGGAGAAGGCAGACGGCGCACCGCGACCGGCTGCCCTAGGGCCGACATGGGAGGACCGTCGATGGCCGGTCGACCATGCCCCGAGGGTCGAGGTCGGAGCGAGCATCGACATCGGTACCGCGGTCCCGATCGACACGCTCATCCTGTCGACCAAGGGGGGTTGCGAGATCCGTGCTGGAGTGCTCCAGGCTATGGAGGTTGGCGCGTGCACCGTGACCTGGCGCGTCCCCGATGGCGAGGTCGTCACCACGACCCGCTGGACCCATGTCGGTCCGCGTGGCACCCGAGTGGAAGCCGGCACGCTCACGCGCGCGTTCCCGATCCGCAGTGGATCAGACGCACGGGTGACCTTCCACAACCGGTACCGCTCGCAGGATCAGGTAGCCGTGCGCACCGTCTACGTGGCGCCTGCGTGCTCATCGACCACGCCCAAGGCGCTTTCCTGGACGGCCCCCTGGGCGTCTCGGCACGCGATGACGTCGTTCACCCTTCGCGGCGGGCCGACAGGCCCGGGCACCTGCCCCGCGACCAAGGCACGGCCAGCCGCGCCGGGCACCTAGTGGGGGGCTAGCCTGTCAGCATCGTGATTGCACCGGCCGCCGCCACCGGCATCGGAAGTCTGCCCGGCACCGACTCGCACGAGTGGTGCACGACCATCGCAGGTGAGTTGCCTGACCTCCCGCACGTGCCCGAGCTGCCCGCGCGCGGCCCGGGTGCCGACCTGGTGGGTCGCACCATGGCGCTGCTCGCCGAGGTGGCTCCGGATATGGCGGTGGAGACCACCCCCGTGGGCTGGCGCTTCGCCGATGCCCCGGGTCGTGTCATGACGCGTGCGCGCTCCTGGCTGAGCGAGGACCTTGACGGCATCGAGCAGGCGCTTGCGGGCAGGCACGGACCCGTCAAGGCGCAACTGTGTGGGCCGTGGACTCTCGCGTCCGCCGTGGAGATGCGCGGCGGAGAGCGCGCTGTCCGTGACCACGGCGCCTGTCGCGACATCGCCGAGGCCCTGGCAGAGGCCGCATCGCGCCACGTCGCCGAGATTCGCCGTCGGCTGCCGGGTACCGAGGTCGTGCTCCAGCTCGACGAGCCCTCGCTGCCGTCGGTGCTCGCGGGCGGGGTGACGACAGCAAGCGGGCTTGCGACTTATCGGTCCGTCGATGCTGCTCGCGTGCAGTCGCATCTCGGATGGGTCATGGACGGGATCTCATCCCAGGAAGCGATGCCCGGCGTGCACTGCTGCCACCCGCGGGTGCCCGTCGACCTGCTGCGCCGCGCCGGAGCGCGCATGATCTCCGTCGACCCTGCCGTCCTGGACGTTGCGCAAGAGGAGCCGCTCGGCGAAGCCCTCGAAGCGGGAGTCCACGTGCTGCTCGGCTACGCGCCGTCCCTGCCGCAGTCCGTGCCGGGTCCGCAGGCGCTCGCCGAGGCCGTCGCGGCCCGTGCGCTGGAGCAGTACTCCCGCTGGGGGATTCCGGCAGACGTCGCCAATGCGCGCGTGGCCCTCACTCCGGCCTGCGGGCTCGCGGGAGCCGACCCGTCGTGGGCGCGGCTCGTCTACGCCGCGCTCGGGATCGCCGGCCGGCTCGTGCGAGATGATGCGCCCGTGGAGCAGGCGGACTCATGAGCGTCCCGGCCAAGGCGCGCGCCCGCTGGGGCGAGCTCGTCGATGCCATCAACGAGGCGCGCGAGCGCTACTACCTGCATGACAAGCCGACGCTGTCGGACGAGGAGTACGACGCGCTCTATCGCGAGCTCGTGGAGCTGGAGTCGAAGCATCCCGAGCTGGCATCGGGGGAGTCGCCTACGCAGACGGTGGGCGGCTCGCGCGCGGAGATGTTCGAGCCCGTCGAGCACCTAGCCCGGATGTACAGCCTCGACAATGCCTTCTCGCTCGAGGAGGTCCAGGCGTGGGCCGCTCGCGTGGACAAGGGCGCGGGGGAATCCCCGGCACTGCTGTGCGAGCTCAAGGTCGACGGCCTTGCGGTCGACCTTGTCTACGTTGAGGGACGTCTGCGCTCAGTGGCCACGCGCGGCGACGGCCGCGTGGGCGAGGACGTCACCTACAACGCGTCCTTCATCTCCGGCATCCCCAAGTCCCTCGCGGGGAAGAATCCGCCCGCCCTGCTGGAGGTGCGCGGGGAGATCTACTTCCCCCTCGCCGAGTTCGAGCGCATCAATGCGGAGCAGCTGGCGCTGGGCGGGTCGCCGTTCGCCAATCCCCGCAATGCGGCGGCAGGCAGCCTGCGTCAGCGCATCGACCGTCGCCAGGACGACCTCGCCGATGTCGAGGCGCGCTCGCGTGGCACGGAGCGCGAGGAGGCGCGCCTGGCCCGCCTGCGCGATGAACTCGCCCTGGCCACCGGACGCCTCGAGGCACTCCGGCTCGTCGTCCATGGCATCGGGGCGCACGAGGGCGTGACGTTCGCGACCCTCAGCGAGGCCTACGACGTCCTCGCGCGCCTCGGCCTGCCGACGAGCGATCGCATCCGCCTCGTGCCGGACCTGGCGGGCGTGGAGGAGTACATCTCCTACTACGGCGAGCACCGCCACGATGTCGAGCACGAGATCGACGGCGTCGTCATCAAGGTCGACGATCTGGCGATCCAGGAGCGGCTCGGCGCCACTTCCCGCGCGCCCCGATGGGCCATCGCCTACAAGTACCCGCCCGAAGTCGTGCGCACCCGCCTGCGCGACATCCAGGTCAATGTCGGTCGCACGGGCCGCG
>JAPOKX010000103.1 GCA_029977425.1 Actinomycetota bacterium | reverse complement strand
GACGCCGACGGCTCCGAGGCCGAGGCCGAGGTAGAGCACGAGCAGCGCCGAGGGCGAGGGCGGTGTCCACCAGATGAGGTGCGTGAGCCCGTAGCCCAGCACGATGCCGGCGATGATCGCTGCGCCGCCCATCGAGGGCGTGCCTCGCTTGCCCTCATGCTCGGGGTAGGGCTCACCCTCGGTGGAGACGCGGATCGCCTGGGAGTAGCCGTGCTTGAGCAGCAGCTTGATGAGCAGCGGGGTGCCGATGAAGACCGTGAGCACCGAGATGATGCCGGAGAGGACGACGAGCCTCATGGCGCCTGCTCCAGCAGCGCGGCAGCGACTCGCTCGAGTCCGATCGACCGGGAGGCCTTGACCAGGACGATGTCGCCCGGCTGCACCTCATCGGTCAGCAGGGCGATCGCGGCGTCGACGTCGGGGACCCACGCGGACTCATCCCCCCAGGAGCCCTCGTGCGAGGCGCCGAGGTGGATGGGCCGCGCCCCCTCTCCCACCGCGACGAGGCGCGAGACGTCGAGGCGCACGGCCAGCCGTCCGATGGCGTCGTGCTCCTCGACCGACGTATCGCCGATCTCGCGCATCTCCCCCAGCACGGCCCACGTCCGCCGCCCCTGGCCCATCGCGACCAGGGCCTTGAGAGCGGCACGCACGGACTCGGGGTTGGCGTTGTAGGCGTCGTTGACGACGATGACTCCATCGGGACGCTCGCTCACCTCCATGCGCCACTTGCTCGCGGGCACGTAGGTCTCCAGCACGGTCACGATGTCGGCGAGCTCGACCCCGGCGGCGAGCGCGAACGCCGTCGCCGCGAGGGCGTTGGCGACCTGGTGCTCGCCGCTGAGGGTGAGCGCCACGGGCACGCTGCTCCCCTGCCAGTGCAGGGTGAAACGAGGTCGGGCCCGCTCGTCGAGACTCACGTCGGTGGCCCGCAGATCCGCGTCCGGCGACTCGCCAAAGGTGACGACATGCGCTGCCGTGCGATCACGCTGGGCCATGACCAGCGGGTTGTCCGCGTGCAGGATGGCGGTCCCGTCAGCGGGGAGCGCCTCGATGATTTCGCCCTTGGCCTCGGCGATGGCCTCGCGGCTGCCTAGGAGCTCGAGATGGGCCGAGCCCACGTTGATGACGCCCGCGATCCGCGGATGCGCGATCTCGCACAGGTAGCGAATGTGGCCGCTTCCGCGCATGCCCATCTCCAGGACGAGGTACTTCGTCCGCGTGGTGCACGACAGGACGGTGAGGGGCAGCCCCACCTCGGAGTTGAAGGAGCCGCGCGGCGCCACCGTCTCGCCGTGAGGGGCGAGGATCGCGGCCAGCAGGTCCTTGGTCGTCGTCTTGCCGCTGGACCCCGTGAGACCCAGCACGAGGGTGCCCGGAAGCCGTTGGATGACGTAGGAGGCCAGGCGGCCCAGCGCGAGGACGACGTCGTCCACGATGATGGCGGCCGATCCCACGGGCCGCGTGGTGAGAGCCGCCACCGCTCCGCGCTCCCGCGCGGTGGAGATGAAGTCATGGCCGTCGACCCGCTCGCCGGCGATGCAGGCAAAGAGGGTGCCGGGCACGCAGTCACGGTCATCGCTTGCGGCGACCGTCACGACGATGTCGGGATCCCCGTCCACGAGGCGACCGCCGACCACGCCGGCCACCTCGGCGAGCGTCATGGGGATCACCGGGCACTCCCCGATCCGCCACGCAGGGCGCGTCGCACTTCGTCGCGATCGTCGAAGGGGTGCACCGTGCCGGCGATCTCCTGGCCGGGCTCATGGCCCTTGCCCAGGACGAGGAGGACGTCACCCGGACCGGCTTCCGCGACCGCAGCGGCGATGGCCGCGCGGCGGTCGCCGATCTCGCGCACGTCGCCGCCCACGGCGCGGGCGCCTTCGAGCATGGCGGCGCGGATCGCAGCAGGGTCCTCCGATCGCGGGTTGTCATCGGTGACGACGAGCACGTCGGCGCCAGCGGCCGCGACCTCGCCCATGAGGTGGCGCTTGTCACGGTCCCGGTCCCCACCGCACCCGAGCACTACGAGGCGACGTCCTCCCGCCTCCGGAGCGATGGACGCGATCACGCGCTCGACGGCGTCGGGGCTGTGGGCGTAGTCGACGATGGCGACGAAGGACTGCCCTTCGTCGATGCGCTCCATGCGACCGGGGACGGTCACCTCGGCGAAGGCACGGGTCAATGCCGCGGAGTCCATGCCGGTCACGCGCAGCGCCGTCCATGCAGCGAGGGCATTGGCGGCGTTGAATCGACCGGGCAGACCCACCACGACACGGTGTCGGCTCCCGTCCCTGTCGAGCACTTCCAGGTCCTGGCCGTGGGGGCCGTCCACCAACGCCTCGCACCTCACGTCCGCATCATGGTCCAGCGCGTAGGTCACGGCGGGGATCTCGACGGTGTCGGCGAGGCGCCGCCCCCACATGCCGTCGACGCCGATCACGGCCTGGCGGGCGCGAGCGGGGGTGAAGAGCGAGGCCTTGGCCGCGAAGTAGTCCTCCATCGTGCCGTGGAAGTCCAGGTGGTCCTGGCTCAGCTGCGTGAAGATCGCGACGTCGTAGACGAGGCCGTTGACGCGGCCCAGCACGAGCGCGTGGCTCGACACCTCCATCGCGACCGCCGTGACTCCCTCCTCGCGCATGACGGCAAGGAGCGCGTGCAGGTCGGGCGCCTCCGGCGTCGTGCGCTCATTGGGGATGGCGCGCTCTCCGATGCGGATGCCGGTCGTGCCGATGATGGCCGTGCGATGACCCGCGGCCCGCAGCCCCGCCTCGAGCAGGTGCACGGTGGTGCTCTTGCCATTGGTCCCGGTCACGCCGATGAGCAGCAGATCCTCGGCGGGGTGTCCGTAGATCTCCGCCGCGACCGAGCCCAGGGCCTGACGCGGATCATCCGCAACGAGGGCGGGAAGCCCTGACACATGACCTTGATCGACGACGGGTGCGTCCGTGAGCACGGCGACCGCACCTGCGGCGGCGGCCTGCGCCGCGAACTCCGCTCCGTGTGCTCGCTCTCCCGGCAGCGCAGCGAAGAGATCCCCCGGTCGGACCGCACGCGAGTCGTGGGTGACACCGGTGACGGTGACGTCAGGATCGGAGGTGGTCAGCCCGCACGCGGCGGCGATGGTGCCCAGAGTGAGAGGAGCCGGCGGAGTCGAGGGCCGCAGGTCGATCGACACGCCGCCACGCTACCGAGGATCGGGGGTCACGGGGGCGACCCGCTGAGCCTGGAGCGCGTAGGTCATCACCTCGCGGAACACCGGGCCTGCCAGCTCGCCGCCCATCTGGGTGACCTTGGGCTTCACGATGGTGACGGCGACGACGAGCTCGGGGGCCTCGATCGGAGCCATGCCGATGAAGGAGCCGATCGTCTCGCCGTTGTAGCAGCCGCACTCGGGATCGATCACCTGCGCGGTGCCTGTCTTGCCACCGACGCGATATCCGGGGATGCCGGCCATGGGCGCGGTGCCCCCGGCTGCGACGACGCGCTCGAGCATCTCCCGCACCGTGCGCGCGGTCCGCTCGCTGACGACGCGCTCGCCCTGCGGCGCGGGGGAAGCGGAGTCGACGACGATGCGCGCGGGCATGCGCACTCCGTCGTTGGCGATGGTGGCGAAGACGTCGGCCATCTGGATCGCGTTGACGCTGAAGCCCTGGCCGAAGGCGAGGGTCGGGAAGGTGGTGGCCGACCAGTCGTCCATCGGCGGCAGGTAGCCCGGTGACTCCCCTGGCAGTCCGACGCCGCTGGGGCGGCCGATCCCGAACCGCTCGACGTAGGAGAAGTACGTCGCCTCGGGGATCGTCTCCGCCGCGAGGATCGTGCCGATGTTGGAGGACTGCGAGAGGATGGTGGCGAGATCCCAGTTGTAGCCGCCGTGCTCGGTGGCGTCGTGGAAGGTCTTGCCGCCGCGGTCCAGCGTGGGCGGGATCTTGAACATCGTGTTGGCGTCCGCGCCCCCCTCCTCGATGACAGCCGCCACGGTCATCACCTTGGCGGTGGAGCCAGGCTCAAAGACGTCGGTGATGGCCCGGTTGCCGAGATTCGCCTCGTTGGCAGCGCCGGGATCATTGGGGTCGAAGGTGGGCACGGCGGCGAGCGCGAGGATGTCGCCGGTGCGGGGATCCATGACGACGATCGACCCGCTCTCGGCACCCGTCGCCATGACCTCGTTGGCCAGGGCGCGCTGGGCGACGTACTGGATGTCGCGATCGATCGTGAGCTGCACGGGAGAGCCCGGGACCGGCTCCTCCACCACGGTGGCGGAGCCGGGGATGGCGACGCCGCTGGCGCGCTCGAAGGTGCGCAGTCCATCGGTGCCGGCGAGCTGGTCATCGAGCGCGTACTCGATGCCCGCGAGTCCGGCACCCTCGGAGCCGACGAATCCCACGACATTCGCCGCGACGTCCCCGGAGGGATAGATGCGCTTGAGTGTGCGCTCGCTGTAGATGCCCGTGAGTCCGAGCTCATCGATCACACGCCACTGCTCGGGCGTGATGTCCTTCACGACGTAGGCGAAGCGCCGGTCGCCGGTCAGTCGCTCGACGAGCGGGCCGGCTGGCGTGCCGAGCACGGACGCGATCGCCTGTGCCGTCGCCAGCGGATCCGTGACGAGCGTCTGGTCGACCGTGATGTGGCGCGACTCGACCGTCATGGCGAGGGGCACGCCGCGCGCATCCAGGACGTCGCCCCGGTCGGCGAGCACCTTGACGGTCGTCGTGCGCTGATCGAGCGCAGCGGCGGCGAGGGCATCGCCGCGGAAGGCCTGGAGCTCCAGGAGTCGCCCGGCGAAGATCGTGAAGACGATGAGCACTCCGACCAGGAGCAGTCCAGCGCGACGTCGCGGGTTGCCCAGCCGCAGGGGCGGCGACGGAGGTCGCGGCGACGCAGGCCGCGTCGTGGTGCGCGTCGTTGCCCGCGGGCGTGCGGCCGGCGGGCGCTGGCGAGTGGTCGTCACGGAGTCTCCGCGGCTCCTGGCTCGCCGGGCTCTTCGGTCGGGGCGCTCGCCTCAGGGGACGGCACGGGATCCTCGATCGGCTCCTCGATCGGATCCTCGACGATCGGCTCCCCCAGCTCCGCTTCACCCGAGCCGGGGTCGGCCACGGGGACGGGCTGTCCGGTGACGGGATCGACCCATTCGCCGGTGTCGGGGTCGAGGTACAGCATGATCTCCCGTGAGACGAGGCGGTATCCCTCACCCAAGTCGGGGTCCTCTATCGATCCACATTGGCGGATATTCATGCCCATGAGGCCAAACAACCTGCGGTCCC
>JAPOKX010000102.1 GCA_029977425.1 Actinomycetota bacterium | reverse complement strand
CCTCGAGTGGGCGGGCACGCTCGACCTGATCGTGGAGATGTTCGTTCCCGGCCGCGGGCGCAGGCGCCTGGTGGCCGACATCAAGACCTCGCGCGGCGTCTATGAGGACATGGCCGCGCAGATCGGCGGCGCCTACGTGCACGCCGACAAGCTCGTCACCGGCGACGACGGCACCGTCATCGACATGCCGAAGGTCGACGGGGCGGTGGTGTTCCACGTCAGGCCCGAGAGCGCGTTCGTCGTTCCCGTGGCCGCCGACGCGAACGCCCTCGAGTGGTTCATGGCCGCGAGGCGGCTGTGGGCCGTGAAGAACGACAAGGAGTGGCGAGCGGTCTACGCACCGCTGCCGGCCGCTCAGGTCAAGAGCTAGGAAACGAGGAAACATGGACGCAGACGCGATCGCCGCCCTCAGGGCGCAGGCCAAGGGGAGCGGCGGCGACTGGATCGGGCTCAGCGAGGTCGGCGACTGGTTCGCCGGCACGGTGGCCGACCCGTCGCACCAGACGGTCACGACCGACTTCGGCGACACCGAGGAGCTGCTGGTCGAGAACGTGACCATCAACGACGTCCCCCAGGGCGACGGCACGCTGACCTTCCGGCTGAGCCGATCGGTGCTCAAGGCCGAGCTCGGCAGCGACGCCGACGGGGCGCCAGGGGCCGGATGGTCGGTCTACGTGGTCTACCGCGGGCAGCGCCGCGGGCAGTCGGGCCGCGAGTACCACAACTACGACATCGCCAAGAAGGGCCCTGAGCTCGAGGCGGTGGCGAAGGTCGCCAAGGGCAAGGCCAAGAAGGCCGCCGAGGGCGACGACGAGATCCCGTTCTAGGGAAGGAGGCCCGGTGCCCGTGCACACCCCCAAGCCGAACAAAGGATGGCGACCGGAGGGCACTGCCACATGGCAGCGGGCCGAGAACGCACGCCAGTCCCTGCTCGCGTACATGCGCATCCGCGAGCGCGAGCAGGGCTGCGCGGGCTGTCACGGTCAGGGCTGGATCGCCGCCCCGACCCCTCAGGGCCTTCGCGCGCCTGATGGCACACCGATCAAGCAGTGGTCGCTGCCGGTCGTGTGCCCGCACTGCCGGCCGGAGGACTTCGCCAGGTGAACGTGAGTGACGACATGCGCGAGGCCGCGCGTGCGCTCCTGCGGCGCCAGCACGCCGAGACCGGCGCACCGCTCACGTGTCAGGACCCCGCCGTTTACGCCGCGGTGGCGAAGCTCCTACGCGGTGAAGGAGATCGCCACCCTGTCAGGGTCGAAGGCCGTGCGGCCACGCTTGCTGGCAGGCGCGATGGCAACGCTGGCGACCACGGCACGCACAAGGTCACGTCGCCACGAAGCACCGCGCGACTCCCACGCCTCGAGGATGGTCTCGCCCGGCGAGAGCAGGCCCACGGCGCGCGAGCCGCTGCGACGAGCAAGCTCAGCCTCAAGAGGCGCTATGGCGTCGGCGTTCTTGGCCTGGATCGCCAGCAGCTCGGAGCGGCTTAGGTGGCCGTCCGCGAACAGCGTCAGGGCATCGTCGCGGGCCTGCCTGAGCGCCAGTATGCGATCGGCGAGCTCGGCGTCGCCGGCATCGTCACGCTGCGCAAGAGCTCGCTCGAGCGGGTCGTCGCCCAGGTACTCAACGATCGCAGCCAGCACCAGCTCATCAAGCGGGTCCGCGGCGATCGAGCGCGCACCGCATGCCCGGCTTCCCGGTTCCTTGCGGCATACGTAGCTCGGCCTCTGCCCCTCACTGCGCCGGGTCCTGGGCTTCATCACCGACCCGCAGGTGCCGCAACGCACGACGCCGGAGAACGGACGGTTCATCTCGTCCCCATGCCGTCGGGAGCGGGACGGGTCGTTCAGAAGCGCGCGCAGCGCTTCCCATGTCGTGTCGTCGAGGATCGGCGGCACTACGTCGGTCTCGATGATCTCGCCGCGGAACATCCTGCGGCCGGCAACGTGCGGTGCCGTCAGGAGCCTGCGCATGTTCGACACGTTCCACGCGCCATCGCGGGTAGTGCAGATGCCCTGGTCATTCCAGCTACGGCAGATCTGCGTAAGGCTCACCCCGTCCAGCGCCTGAGCGGCGGCCTGCCGGATCAGTGCCGCCTCGGGCTCGTTGATCTCAAGGTGCCCCGGCTTCAGGCCGAAGCCGCGCCGGCCGCCCGCGTGCGGCAGTCCCTTGGCTGCGCGCTCCTCGTTCAGCCGTCGCAGTCGCATGGAGGTCGACTTGGACTCACCAGCTCCAAGACCAGCGCGGATGCCCACCTCGAGCGCCGCGCTGCTGCTCCCCCAACCACTGATCGGGTCGGTGACCGTGTTCACGTCGACCCCGTTTACCTCGACGAGCTGGTGCAGGCGGCCGGCGTCGAGCAGGGACCGGCACAGCCTGTCCCACTTCCAGGCAACGATCCGTTGGAGGTCCCCTTGGGACGCATCTCGAAGCATCTCCTCAAAGGCCGGGCGCTCGGTGCCCAGGTCATACGCCGACCTGTCGACATCGCGGTAGACCCTCACGAGGTCGTCGCCATCACGGGCGACAAGTTCCCGGCAGTCGGCTTCCTGCCGAGCTGTGGCAGTCTCGTTCCCGGCGGCGTCGACCGTCGAGATGCGGACGTAGATTCCCGTCCTGAGCGGCACGCTGGTCTCCCTTCCTCGCGTGTCCCGAACCAGCATACGCCTCGCCCAATGCGTATTCGGGACATGCTGTTCTCAGCGGCCATCGCGGGCAGCGCAGCAGCACTCGTGCTTCTGCCCTCAAGCGCAGCCGCCAAGCCGTGCGCCGAGCACCGGGGCGACGCCAAGGCCGCCTGCCTCGAGCACCGCGCGAAGCAGGCGTACCCGGCCAAGCCGACGTGGTCTGACTTCAAGGCGCGGGCCACCGCGTATGAGTACGCGACCCTGCACCGCATCGCCGAGTGCGAGATGGGCACGGGCCCGAAGGTCAAGGGCTCGCCCTGGCGCGTGAAGTGGGGCGTGCTCTACGGCACCTACAGCTCCGCGTTCGGGATCTGGAATGGCAACTTCGCCACGACCCGGGCGATCACCGGCTACCCGTGGCCGACCAGCGTGCCGGCCGAGGAGGCGTTTCACGCCCTGGCGCTCGCGCGCAAGTACGGGTTCAGCGCCTGGGGGTGCTTCTGATGGCCCTTCTCGCCGTGGTGAACATGACGGAGGCCCAGCGCGCTGAGCGCCGCGAGCTCGACGAGGCGTGCTTCCACGCCGTCGAGGCGTACTGCGCCGACGGGATTGAGCGCACCAAGGCGCTCAGCAAGGCGGCCGGCTCGCTGAGCATCGCGCGCAACGACGTGGTCGCCGGGTACTGGCGGCACGTCAGGCGTGAGGGGTTCCGATGACCATCTGTTGCGAGAAGTGCGAGAAGGAGCAGTCTACCGTGCTCGTGATCGACGAGCCGGACTACCCCACCGACCCGGTCGCCGGGTGGTTCATGTGCGAGCGCTGCTTCGAGGTCGACCCTGACGGGTGGTACGAGGTGCTCGACGCCGCGCAGTTCGGGCCCGTGAGCGAGAAGCCGAAGCTCCGCGCGGTGCCGACCAGGCGCGGCGGGCACCCGGCGCTCGATGAGGACTGGCTCGAGGCGGCATACGAGCGCCACTGCAACGGCGCATCGCTGACCGAGATCGCCCACGAGGCGATGGAGGTCCGCAAGTACAAGAACCTCGACAGCGCCCGCGAGGCCATGCGCCGCAACTTCATGACGCGCGGGTGGCAGGTCTACAGCGCGCGCCGCTCTCCGGTGGCCGCGTGATCCTCGGCATCGACGCAGCCCAGGGCGTGACCGGCTGGGCGCTTCTCACCGACGAGGAGCGCCTGGTCACCACCGGCACGATCGTCATCGACAGGAACGACGAGGACCGCCGGCATGCGTTCGGCGCGGTGCGCGACGAGCTCATCGGCGTGCTGCACACAGCTGACGCTGCGGACGTCGACGTCGTGGGCGTGTTCGTCGAGGCCCCGTATGCGGGCCCGAGCCGCAAGGTCACTGTCGACCACGCGCGCTGGGTCGGGAACGTCGAGGCGATCGCCTGGCGGGTGTTCGGCCACGCGCTGATCGAGGTGATCGCGCCGCGCGAGTGGCGGCAGCTGCTCGGCATCGCCGGGCCCGGCAAGGAGCCGGTGCGCCGGTGGGCCGAGGGTCAGTGGCCGGAGATCGCCGGCCGCACGCAGGACGAGATCGACGCGGCCGCCCTCGCGTGCGCCGCACTACGGAAGGTGGAGGTGGTGGCGTGAGCGGGTATCAGGGGACGCTGTGGGCGCTGGTGTTCTTCCTCGTAGCACTCCTGATCTGGACGCTGAGGCCCCCGCGATGAGCGACGAGCAGACCTACTGCCTCGCGTGCGGGGAGCCCGTGGGCCGTGTCGGGCGCATCTGCGACGACTGCCTGTGGGACGAACGCGAGGACGATCACGACGACCGCGAGCTCGTGGAGCAGCGCGGATGAGCGACCGCCAGGAACGGATCGAGCAGCGCGTGTCGGCCGGCGCCACGACCTTCACGGCCGAGGACGTCAAGTACCTGCTGGCGCTCATCGCCCAGCTCGAGAAGCGCGTGCGCATGTACGAGGTGGTGAAGTCATGACCGCCGCTGCAAAGCAGCAGAGCGGCTTTGCGCCCCTGCTGGCGATCATGAACCCGCGACAGATCCCCGAGTGCATCGCGGCGTTCAAGAAGCTCGACGTGCGCAAGGCGTGGCTGCAGAACTACACCGAGTGGCAGCTGCAGGAGGTGATCGACTCGATCGTGCGCGACGAGTCCATTCACTTCACGCACCTGTGCCTGGTGAGCGACGACTGCGTGGTGAGCCAGCAGGCGCTCGATGCCGTGCTCGGCCTCGCCCAGGTGTCCGAGGAGCGCATGCCGGTGGTCACCGGCTACTGCCGGCTGGACTCCACGCACCCCGAGGTGAACATCACCAAGCGGCCGCTCATGGGCAACGTGCCCACCGCCGGCGCCTACGACTTCTACCGCTACGACGACGTGGTCGCGTGGCCGCGCGAGGGCCTTGGCACGGGCTTCGTGGGCTTCGCGCTGACCTGCATGAGCCGCGAGATGTGGCGCAGGTTCCCGTTCGGGGCGTTCGGGTCGGAGCAGCAGGCGTGGTCGAGCGACTTCCACCTGAGCATGCGGCTGAGGGACGCCGGCGTTCCGATGGTCGCCGCGCGCGACGGGTACGTCGAGCACGTGAAGGAGACCTGGAACCAGCTCGACCGGGCGCCAGAGAAGCGGCTGCTCATCTCGTACGGCACGCGGTGCGACGCTCTTTTTCAAGCCAGGGAGCATGAACCGGAAAATCAGCTCATCAAGCTCGCTTTCTCCAACAACTTGGTGGGC
>JAPOKX010000101.1 GCA_029977425.1 Actinomycetota bacterium | reverse complement strand
TACCTGTCGCGCATCCACGCCGGGCAGGTCGGCGAGCGCGGCGAGAGCTGCGCGCGCGGTATCCCTCGCTGTGGGAGCACGATGCTCGGGGGAGAGCGGATAGGCGATGCTCACCGTGCAGATGCCGTACTCCGCCGCCAGCGGGACGGCGATCCTCTCCGCCCCCAGGGGTCCGCCGACGATGAAGGCCCCGCCGTGGAAGGCGAGGACGACGGGCATGGTCTCCGTGGAGTCACGCGGTCGCCACATCAGCGCGTCGACTCCCCCGAGTGCGAGCGGCTGCATGATCACGTCGTCGCGCGGCCATCGCGGCGCGGGACCGCCGTGCTCGGCCATGTAGCGCGCCGTCAGCGCGCGCACCGCGGCGACGTCGCGATAGTCGATGTCCGGCGCGGGATAGGCAGCAAGCCACGCAGCGATCTCGGAATCAACAGCGCCTGCCACCCCAGCAGGATGGCAGGCGCTGTCGGACGCGGTGGATCAGGCGGCGAGGGCAACCCCGCTGCGCACCTGGCTGGAAACGGCGCAGGCGATGCGGCTGAAGGCGCGCTCGCGAGCCACGATCGGCTCCGAGGGGTCCACGAGGACCTCGGCGAGGACGGGGTTGAGCCCGATGACCTCGGCGGTCTCGGCGAGCACATTGAGATCGGCGGGGGTCGCGGCAACCAGGCCGGCCTCCGCGACGCGGCGGGCCAGGCCCTCGAGAGCGGTGCGGGTGAGGGTCATGACTACTCCTTCGTGTACTCGTCGTATCTGGGGAAGATCCGATGTCTCGAGAGTAGGTCGCGTATTACATCACGTAAAGCGATGAATCCTCATCGTGTCGATCGGTTATGCTTATCGAATGGTCTTCGGCCCCCCGCGCTATGAGGTGCGCCATCTCGAGGCGCTCCGAGCCGTGGCGGAGGAGGGCACCTTCCGTGGGGCCGCGGACATCCTCGGCTACTCCCAGGCAGCCATCAGCCAGCAGATCGCGGGCCTCGAGGCCCTGGTGGGCAGCCCGGTCTTCGAGCGGCCCGGAGGACCGAAGCCGGTGATCCTCACCCCCGTCGGCCGCGCCCTGCTCGCGCACGCCGAGGTGATCCTCGATCGCCTCGATGCCGCGCGCGAGGAGATCGCCGACATCGCCGCGGGCACGGGCGGCCGGCTCATCATCGGCACGTTCCAGAGCGTCGCCGTCGAGTTGCTCCCCGACATCGTCGGACGCGTGCGGCGCGAGATCCCGAGCCTCATCATGCGCGCCATCGAGGAGGACGAGAACTCTGCGCTCATCGAGCGCTTCCACGCGGGGGATATCGACGTCGCCTTCGTCGCGGGGCCCGTCTTCGACACGTCGGTCGACCTCATCGACCTCGGCACCGATCCGTTCGTTGCCGTCCTGCCGCGGCGGGATCCCTTTGCGGCCGCCACCTCCATCACCATGCGCGAGATCGCCGAGCTCGGCCTCATCGGCGAGCACGTCGGCACCACCCAGGACTACATCGACCAGCACGTGCGCGATGCGGGCATCACGGCTCCGTACGCCTTCCGCACGAACGACAACGGAGCCAAGCAGGCCATGGTCCGCAACGGCATGGGGGCGGCGATCATGCCGCAGCTCGCCGTCGACCTCGACGACCCCGAGGTCGTGGTGCTGCCGACCGTGCCGCCCATCGCACCCCGCTCGATCCTGCTCGCCGTGCCCCCCGAGCAGCGCCGCACTCCCGCGATTGAGCGCTTCCTCGCCATCGCGCGCGATGTCGCGGCCGAGCGTCTCAGCCCGCCCGCGAGCTAGGCTCGAGGCGTGGGGGGATTCATGCGCAGGTGCGCTGCCGCGCTGATCGCGACTCTCTCCGCAACACTCGCCGCAGGCACACTCATCGCTCCGGCTGCACACGCGCAGGAGCGCTCTCTGTTGTCGATGCTGCGCTCGCTCACCGTCGCTCCCGAACGCTCCGCGGGCTATGACCGCGACCTCTTCCCGCATTGGGACTACCTGGGTGATGACTGCGACGTGCGCGACCGGGTCCTCATCACCGAGGCTCTTCGCGGCCCTAGCACCGGGAGTTCCTGCCCGGTGGGCCCGGGACGATGGCTCTCCGCCTTCGACGGGGTGACCGTGCGCGACCCCTCCGAGCTCGACATCGACCACATGGTGCCGCTGGCCGAAGCCTGGGGTTCGGGTGCGCGACGGTGGAGCACGTCGGTGCGCGAGGCATTCGCCAATGACCTCGGGTACGCCGGCTCGCTCATTGCGGTGACCGCATCGAGCAACCGCTCCAAGGGCGATCAGGACCCGGCCGAGTGGCTGCCGCCGCGCACGGCGTACCGCTGCACCTACGTGGGCGAGTGGATTGCGGTGAAGTGGCGCTGGCGGCTCACGGTGGACTCCTCAGAGCAGGCGGCGCTGCGCGTCCTCGCGAACTCGTGCGGCAACCCGCGGATCCAGGCTCCCGCCCGCGCGCGCTAGTCCTGCGCGTCGAACTTCCGGAAGCCGAAGTAGTAGACGTAGACGACGGCGAGCACGGGTCCGACGGTGATCATGAGGTAGGGCACGACCCCACCGGTGCCCGCGCTGATGTAGGCGATCGCCGTCACGACCACGGCGATGCCGATGACGACGGCCAGCGCGGCGAAGACATAGCGCTGCGGCGCTCGGGCCGACCACGGCACGGGCACGGACTCCGGACGTGATGACTCCGCCATGGCCCGAGCGTGGCACAGGTCGCGCGGCCCAGCCACCTCAGAACGGGATGTCGGACTCGACCTCGGTGGAGACTGCCTCGGCATAGGCGAGCAGGGACATGCGCGGCCGCTCGTCGCCCGAGCCGCTCACCACGAGGTCGATCGCCTCGTCCCTGGCGCCCGAAGCCTGCCCTCGGTAGGCCGAGCACCACCTCGACACCGGGCACCACGCGCAGTGCCTGCCCACCGACGGCTCCGCCGGCGAGTAGAGGACCGTGTCGATGGGCTCGGCGATGGTCGCTCGCGCGATGAGCACCGCCTCGGCATCGGTCGTGTCGAAGCCGCGCACCTCGTGTCCGTCGGGACGCAGGATCTCGACCTCCACGCGAGCGGGTCGAGGGGGCTCGACGACAGTCCCCGTCACCGGATCGAGCCCGTCTGCGAGGAAGCACAGCGTGACCGCGACCTGCGGATAGCGCTCGAACACCTCGGCGGCCGTCTGCGGCAGCTCGTGGTGGGCCCCGACGCTCTTGGTCTCGCGCACGAGATAGCCGTCGGCGGTCTCGACGACTAGGTCGGCACGCGTGCTCATGACGACGTCGACGTCGGTGTCCCAGGCGGTGAGCGACTGCTCGGGGTAGGCCGCGACTATGTCTTCGCGCTGCAGCGGACAAACCGCGACATGCTCCACGAGGAAGGGGCGAAGTGCGGCGTACGTCAGCTCATCCCAGCCGAGGAGCTCGGCCACGTCGCCCCGTCCCTCGCCCGGCAGCGGCAGATCGGCGGCACTGCAGGGCACCAGGCGCCCATGGGCATGCTCGAGCCAGGAGTGCAGGTGAGTGCCTCGCACCATCGCCTCGGTGGTCTCGCGACGCGCACGCGGCAGTGACAACTCGCGCTCGAGATGGACCTGCCACGTGCAGGTCCGGGCACTGGTGAGGTCCCCCGGGCTCAGCGCTCGCGTCCACAATGCGGGTCCGGCCACGCCGAGGACTCCCGGCATGCGCGCGATGCCGGGGCACTCGTAGCGGACGGGGCAGGACGCACATCGACCCCCAGGATTGAAGGCGCCGCCCCCGAGCACGTGCACGCGCGCGGACACGGCATCGGCGAAGCGCTCGCGCGCCTCGTCTGCGGTGATGTCGAGGAGCAGCGCATCACTCGCATCCAGCATGCCGATCTCCCGCACGCGCACCCGCTGCGCAGCACCCGGCTGCGATGCCGCCGCGGGCCAGCGCTCGCGCCAGAGGCTGCCCTCCTGCTTCATGATCGCGTCGGCGGCGACGCGTGCGTAGACAGCGAGGTACGCCGGCTCGCGTCGCCGCGTGCCCGCCTGCTCCCACGTGAGGACGTGGTACTCGCGGTCCGCGCCATCCCGACTCACGTGGAGCAGGCCCCAGGCAGACCACTCGACGCGCACGTCGAACTCGTCGGCGGCGAAGAACTCACGGACCACGGTCTCGGCGGGCAGTTCACCGGTGTCGCGCAGACGCGCGACTGCGATGAGGTAGCCCTGGAGTGCCTCGCGCGCGACGTCACGCGCGGCCTCGGCCACGTCGCCCGTGGACGTGGCGCACACCTGCTCGAGGGCGACCTCGGGATCGGTGCCGGACGCCATGACCGCATAGGCGGCATCGCGCGCGAGTCCGAGGGCGAAGGAATGGAAGGGCGGGTAGGTCGGTCGCACAGCGGGATCACGGTCGACCTGCAGGGTGGGCCGCGCCTTGACGGCGATCTGTGTGGGGCACTCCCAGCGCTCCTCGCCCCGCACGTGCGCCGCACTCACGCGGATGAGTCGATCGCGCACCACGACGCGCCACGGCGGGGTCCACGGCGGGATCTCCACTTGGCTCACTCGCTCACCCCGTCGCCCAGGACCTCGTCGTCGAGGATGTCGATCAAGTCGCCTGGGGGCTTGGCGACCGTCTCGGCTCCTCGCTGCACGAGCCCGCGTTCGGCCAGGATGGCGTTGCTCTCGGGCGTGCCGGGCTTGGGTGCACCGCTGCGCTGCGCCGGGCACACGGGCTGGAAGTCGCAGTAGCGGCACAGGGGCCCGGGCCTGGCCTCCCACGCCCCGCCGGTCGCCATTCCTTCGCGCTGCTCGTGCGCGGACTCCAGGTCCGCCAACGCGCGCCGGATCGCCGCGCGATACACCGGGCGCGTCACCGCGCGCGGCTCCTTGAGGTAGAGCAACTCGATCTCGGCGATCGGCTCGCCCATGTCCTCGAGCGCCGCGGCGTACAGCAATTGCTGGCGCCAGTAGGACCACCAGTACTTCGGCTTGGGCGCGCCCGTCTTGTAGTCGGTCACGCGCAGGCCCGGCTCCGCGACGGCGATGCGGTCGATATGGCCGAGGAAGGGCAGACCGACGAGGTCGGTGCGCACCTCGCGCTCGAGGCCATCGCGGGCGACCTCGATGCGCGCGGGCTCCTCCGTCGCCCAGTACGACGCCATCGCTCGGGCGCTGCCCTCGCGCACCTCGGCCTCGTCGATGCCCTGGCCCTCGACCAGCGCGAGCTCAGCGACGAGCGCTTCGGCGAGGTAGGAGTCGGCGCGCTCGGGGACGCGCTCCTCGGGTGGCAGCGCCAGCAGGTGCTCGAGTGCGCTGTGCACCGCGCGGCCGATGACGAGTGCCGCGGTCGAGGGAGTCTCCCAGCGCTCGATGCGCTGCCACCAGTAGCGCAGG
>JAPOKX010000100.1 GCA_029977425.1 Actinomycetota bacterium | reverse complement strand
TTCCTGCTCATGGTTGCTCACGCTGAACCAGTACTTCCGCAGGAAGATGCCGTCCTCGATGAGCAAGCGCTCGAAGATCGGCGCTTGGTGCAGGAACCTTCGGTACTCCTCTGCGGAGCAGAAGCCCATGACGCGCTCCACGCCTGCCCGGTTGTACCAGGAGCGGTCGAACAGGACGATCTCGCCGGCTGCGGGCAGTTGCTCGACGTAGCGCTGGAAGTACCACTGGGTGCGCTGCCGCTCCGTCGGGGTCGGCAGCGCCGCGATCCGGGCCATGCGGGGGTTGAGGTACTCCGTCACCCGCTTGATCGTCGAGCCCTTGCCTGCGGCATCCCGCCCCTCGAAGACCACGACGATGCGAGCGCCCGTCGACTTCACCCACTCCTGCATGGTGACGAGCTCCCCCTGAAGTTGATACAGGGTCTTCTCGTAGAACTCCCTCGGCAGCTTCTTGACCTTTTGAGGCTTGGCCGATCCCCCGGTGGCCTTATCCGCCACTGCCTCCCCCGGCGCCGACTTCTTCGTGCCCATGGACCTATCCAAGCACCGTTCACCTGGGCGTTACGGCGACTCCGGCATGCCGGCCCGGCCCGATCGCAGGGCCGCGTCGAAGACACGATGGGCAAGGAGGGCTTCGGCAGGGGTGGCCGTCCCGAATCGCCCATTCAGTGCGCCGTCGCGCTCGGCGAGGTAGGAGGCCCACATCTGCAGGAGGGCGTCGCCGAAGCCGAACTCGAAGATGGCGCCGGAGACGACCGGCCATGCCGACACGTTGCCGGGCTGGACTTCCTCCCATATCTGCTCGCCGTCCCGGACGGCGAAGCGATGGAGCAGCGTGGGCTGTCGAGTGCTGAAGCGCACGCCCCCGTCCATGCCCACGGCTTCGAAGAACCAGGTGTTCACGTGGCCAGGCGCGATGCGACGGGTTTCCCACAGCATGGTGAAGTCGCGTCCCGTCCGCGGGTGGGCCGTGCACGTGAGCAGCGCGTTGTCCCAGGTATCGCAGACCACCGGCGAGCCGTCCGGCCCCGGCCGCTCCCCGACGACGTCATCGAGTCGGGCGTAGACAGTGGAAGGCACCCAGCCCAGTCGCAGGGGGACGTGCGCCACGTGCAGGCCGAGGTCTCCCATCACGCCGATCTCTCCGCAGGTCTCCACCCTGCGCTTCCAGTTGATGGGCTTGGCGCGGTTGAGGTCGGAGGAATGCCAGAAGCCCGAGCGCACGTCCAGGATGTCGCCGAGGGCACCCGACTCCGCGTAGGCGAAGGCGCGTTGGGCTCCCGGGTAGAAGGGGAACTCGCTCGATACGCGGACGAAGGAATCAGAGGCGTCGATGGCGCTGACGATGCGCTCGGCTGCAGGCAGGTCGATGCCGAAGGGCTTCTCGCCGAGGAAGTCGCGCCCGGCCGCCGCGGCAGCGGTGTAGATCTCCTCATGCATCTGATGCGGAACGGCGATGTAGAGCACATCCATCCCGTCATCGTCGATCAGGTCGCGCCAATCGTCGGTCAGCCGCGACACGGAGTCGACGCGAGAGAACCACTCGCGTGCCGCTGGAGCAGGATCCGCGACGGCCACGATCCTGGGCCGCACCGGATGGTCGACGAGCAGGTCCCAGCGTCCGCACACCGCGGCGAGTTCGCGGCCCATGAGCCCGCCGCCGATGATGCCGACCCGGACATCGCGCGCCTCGGTCATGACGAGCGCAGGATCTCCAGGGCGCGCGGGGCGCTCGCACCGTCATGGAGCATGGCCATGAGAGCGCGCGTCATCCCCGCGGGGTTGTCGTGCTGGATGATGTTGCGCCCGTACACCAGCCCGGCTGCGCCCTGGGCGAGCAGCGCCTCCGTGCGGGTGAAGATCTCCTCGTCAGACACACGGCCACCGCCGCGGATGAGGACCGGGATGCCGGACGCCGTGCGGATCACGTCTCCGTAGACCGAGGGGTCGTCGGTGGGGTCGGCCTTGATGACGTCGGCGCCCAGCTCGACCGCCTGACGGACGATGGGGACGATGAGGTCCACGTCGCCGTTGACGGTGTAGGGCCCCGCGGCGGTCTCCTTCATCACGAGCGGCTCCACCATGAGCGGCATCCCGTAGTGATCGCACTGCTGGCGCAGCTCCATGACGTTGCGGATGCACGCCTCGCGCACCTCGGGGCGCCCCGGGAGGTCCAGCAGGTTCACCACGACGCAGGCCGCATCGAGCCGGACGGCGGTGAGCACCGGATCCGGGGCGATGGCGCTGAACATGTGGTCGGGCAGGACGCTCCCGTACACATTGGCGACATCCGTGCGCATGACCAGAGCAGGCCGGCGGCGCCCTCCCTGCGACTGCAGGAGCCGTGCCTGGCCCGGGGTGAGCTGGATCGCGTCGGGGTCAGCCTCGACGAGCACCGTCACGGCGGACGGCAGGTCCTCGATGCCGGCGAGGAAGGTGCCCTGGCCGAAGAACCCATGGTCGACGGCGATGTCCAGGCAGCGACCCGAAGCCGGGTTGAAGAGCCTGCGCAGCCGGTAGGCGGAGTCGGACATGACCCTCCTTGCAGGTCGTCGCGTGGAGTCCCCCGGAACTCGGTCAGCCTAGCGGGATCAGCGCGCGGCAGGCCCGGAGCGGGTGCCAGGATGTGAGCGTGACCGCGACGCCCGTCCTGCTGCCCGTCAATCAGTTCGACCACTTCTACCGCGGCGGCGACCGCATCGGGGCGCTACGCGGCGGCCCTGGCGGCCCGCAGCGGCCGGAGGAGTGGATCGGGTCGACGACCACTCGCTTCGGCCAGGCAACGCAGGGCCTCAGCGAGCTCCCGGGCAACGGGTACCTCCGCGACGCGGTGATCGCGGATCCGAGCGCCTGGCTCGGGCCGGCGCATGTGGCCCGCTACGGCAGCGATGTCGAGGTCCTGGTGAAGTTCCTCGACCTCGGCCAGCGCCTGCCCGTGCACCTGCATCCCAATCGCGAGTTCGCCCGTCGCCATCTCGGGCTCGCGCACGGCAAGACCGAGGCGTGGTACGTCGTGGATGCGCCTCCCGGCGCCCGGGTCGGGGTGGGCTTCGCCGAGGCCATGCCCCTCGCCGATGTCGCCGCGATGGTGGCCGCGCACGACAGCGCCGGCCTCCTGGCCTCGCTGCGCACGAGAGAGGTGCGCCCCGGCGACGCGATGCTCGTCCCCGCAGGGCTGCCCCACACGGTCCAGGAGGGCGTGTTCGTGCTCGAGCTCCAGGAGCCCACCGATCTGTCCATCCTGCTGGAGTGGCAGGACTTCGCCGTGGACGGCGACCGGGACGGCCACCTCGACCTCGGATTCGATGTCGCCCTCCAGGCCGTCGACACCACGGCCATCACGGATGCCGACCTCGACCGCCTCGTCGTCCGCCGCGAGGACATCGACCGCGCCGGACTCACCTCGGCTCTGCCCCGCGAGGCGGACGCCTACTTCCGGGCACAGCACGTCGACACGCGCGCGGGAGCCGTGCCCGTCGACGCAGGCTTCGCCGTGATCGCCGTCCTCGATGGCGCGGGCACCATCACCTCCGGTCACGGGACCCACCCCGTCGCCAAGGGCGACGTCCTGCTCATGCCCTACGCCGCAGGCGACTGGACGGCCGACGGCGCCTTGGTCGCGGTGGCCTGCCGCCCGCCCGCCCCCGACGCCCCCGAGGCAGCGCGCTGACCATGACCGGCCCGCTCGAGCTCCTCGTCGGCATCGACGTGGGGACCACGCGCGTCAAGGCGCTCGCGGTGAGCCTCGACGGTCACGTGAAGGGCGAGTCCGAGGCCCCCACCCCGTGGCACCACGACGGCGCCTGCGCCGACATCGACTCCGACGTCCTCGCCCGACTCGCGATGACCGTCGCCGACAGGTGCCTGGACGACGCCCGCATCCCTGCTCCATCCGTCGTCCGCGGCATCGGCGTCACCGGCATGGCCGAGGCAGGCGCCCTGCTCGACGCTCAGGGGCGCCCCTGCGCGCCCACCCTGGCCTGGCACGATCCGCGGGGTCTTGCCGAGCCCATTCGCGAGCGGGTGTCGGACGACGAGTTCTGGCGAGCCTGCGGCATCCGCCTCAACTCCAAGCCCTCGCTGGCCAAGGTGCTGTATCTCTACGACGCCTACCCCGGCACTCGGGAGCGCGCCGTGCGCCACCTCGGGGTCGGCGACTGGGTGATCCACGCCATGGGCGGCGAGCAGGTCGCGGAGCGCTCCATCCTGTCGCGATCCGGTCTGTACGACGTGCTCGCCGACGAGCCATGGCAGCCCGCCACCGATCTCGTCGGCAATCTCACGGCGCGCCGCATCATCTGGGCGGGTGAGCCCGCCGGCACCGTGGGTCAGCAGGCCCCGGTACGCCTCCGCGGCGCCGTCCTCACCGCGGCGGGCCTCGATCACGAGTCCGCGGCCTTCGCCATGGGCGCGATGCGGCTCGGCGTGCTCACCGACTCACTCGGCACGGCCGAGGCATTGCTCCGCCTCTTCGCGCCCGTCAACCGCGACACCGTGGCGCGACTGGTCGCGCGCGACGTCGGCATCGGCTGGGGTGTCGTGCCGGGCTACCTCTGCACCGTCGCCGGGCTGCTCACCGGACTCTCGCTCGAGCGCATGGCGGCGCTGCTGGGCATCACCGACCGCGAACTGCGCCGTGCCGTGTCCCTGGAGGCGATGCACGTGGATCGCGACACCGTGCCCTTCCGCATTGCCGACGTGAGCCATGAGGGCCTGTCTCTGGCCGGCGTGACCGAGGGGCTGTCGCCCGCCCTGGCCTGGCGCTCCGCCGTGGAGGACCTGACGGCACTCTCCACCGATCTCATCGACTTCATCGAGTCCGTCATCGGCCCGCGCACCGAGGCCATGGTGACGGGCGGCTGGTCGCACGATCCGACCGTCGAGCAGGCCAAGCGCCGCCAACTAGGTGACTACTCGACGAGTTCCGTGGCCGAGGCCGCCGCCATGGGCGCGGCATTCTTCGCGGGGATTGCGGCGGGAGTCCTGGAGCGCCCCGGTCCTGACGAGCGGCCCTCCTGGCGCTAGGACCGCAAGCGCAAGGTGCAGTCCGAGGCCAGGTCCCACGACATGACCTGCTGCAGACGGTCGAGGCAGTTCGTCAGTGCGAGCGTGCCGCGCCCGTCGAGTCGAGCGGTGATGGTGCGCCCGGCCTTGTCGAATCTGCCCTCGCGCGCCGTGAGGATCACCCGGTCGCCCACGACGGTTGCCGAGAGCGGCATGCGCGCCCCGCGCTCACCGCTCTGGCGCTCGAAGCGCAGGTGTCCGACGTACCCGGCCGACCCGTCGGGTGCGGCGCGCAGCACTAGGTAGTAACCGATGCGGTTGTCGCGCAGAGAGTCGGAGACCCACCTTCCCGA